>CALDOK010000432.1 GCA_937912125.1 uncultured Pseudomonadota bacterium | reverse complement strand
CGCTCGTTTCCCCCGACCCTGCGCGCCAGGGTGCCGGGAATCGAGCGGTTCTCGTTCTCCCAGCGCTCGTTTCCCCCGACCCTGCGCGCCAGGGTGCCGGGAATCGAGCGGTTCTCGTCGCTCCACGCTCATCCGCCCTGCTCCGGGCGGATCACAGGGTCCAGGCCGGCTGGTCCAACAAGCAGGCGCCGTCGTAGGGGCCGATGGTGGCGCAGCGTGGGGGCTCGCCGGCGATCTCGGGGCAGTCGCTGTCGCGCTCGCAGGGCTGTCCGCTGGGGTCGCAGATCTTCAGCTCCCGCTGACCCGCGCAGGTGGCCGAGGCGCAGTCGCCGTTCTGGATGCAGCGGTCGCCGTGGAGCCGGTCCCGATCCCGGGGATCGCACATCCAGGGCATGATCAGGGTGTTGGCGTCGCCGTTGCCCGGCGCCAGGCTGCAGGTCCCGCCGTCGGCACAGTCCTGGTCGGTCGAGCTGCAGCACTCGGAGCAGCGGCCTTCGCAGCACACCGCGCTGCCGCACTCGCCGCTGTCGATGCAGGCCTCGCCCAGGACCTTGGCGCTGGGCTCCATGCATGCCGAGTAAGGCAGGTTGCCGTCGGTGAAGGCCAGGCCGCAGACCTGTCCCTCGCTGCAGCTGGTGGGCGTACACTCGCCGCAGCTGCGGTGGATCTGGCCGGACAGGCTGGGCTCGTGGCTGATCAGCTGGTGGCCTTCGCAGATCCCCGTCGCGCACTCGCTGGCGGACTCGCAGCTGTCGCCGAGGGGTAGATCCCGGTAGAGGGTGGGCTCCTGGCTCGCGCACAGGGAGGCGTCGGCGCGGTCGCCCATGATCTGGGCCAGGGTGGCGTTCCCCACCCCGGTCTTCCGGATGCGGAAGCGCAGCTGCTCGAATCCCTCCGGCGGGCGGATGTGGTAGCTGTAGGTGGTCCAGTCGGTGCTGGCGATGGGGTGGGCGTACTCGGTGATGCCGTCGTCCCGGAAGTCGATCTCGAGCTGCACGGTGACCCCGGGGTCGGAGTCCACCATCAGGGTGAACCAGATGCAGTCGGTGTCCCGGTGGGTGCCCGGCGACAGCTGGGAGATGATCGTGGGGTCGCTGAGCAGCCCCACCCCGTGGTCGCCCGCGTGCCAGGTGGGCACCTGAGCGATCTGGCCTTCATCGAGCTCCCATGAGCACAGCTCGTCGCCGCACCACAGGTCGAAGCTGGGGTCTTGGATGAGGGGGGGCAGCGTCGAGGTCCCGCAGCCGGTGGATGTGCCGCCGTCCCCGCCGGTGTCGCCGGTCTCCCCCGCGCCCAGGGCGAAGAACAGGGCCAGGGCCGTCAGGATGATCCGCAGGTGGAGTCGAGTGTCCATCATGCCTCCCTAAAACCCGGCCCGCAGGCCCATGCTGACGGCGACGCCGCCGCTGTCGTGGACGTCGCCGATGAGGTTGTGGACCACCGGCGCGTAGCTGTACTCGATCTGGTGGTAGAGGCCGACGTGCCGGAAGCGCTCGGTTGTGGGCATGAACTGCAAGCCCGCCGCTCCGGTGAGGTGCCAGCCCCACTGCCGCTCGCGCTCTTGGTAGTCGTCGCTGGGGTCCTCGTAGCGGGTCAGGCCCACGGCCGGGCCGGCGCCGCCCTGCAGGTAGGGGGTGAGCCAGCCGTGCAGCAGCGGCAAGCTCCCGCGAGCCTGGAGGGCGGCGCGCCAGGTCTGCCACTCGAAGGTGTGGACGGTGGACTCTTCGTCGTCGAACTCCCGCTCGCGCCCGGCGTACTCGATGGCGCCCACACTGAGCACCGCGCCGAGGTAGGGCCGGGCGGTCCAGGCGAGGGAGCCGGTGAACTCGAAGATCGGTCGGGGGGTGTTCCAGTCGAAGCCGAACTCGTCGAGGCGGTCCGTGAAGTCGCTCTCCATCCGGCGGCCCCCGGCGGCTCCCAGCTCCACCATGAAGCGCTCGAGGCGCTCCTGTACGATCGTGCCCTTGATGTCCACGTTGGTCACCTGGGGCACCAGCTCGCAGGACCCCCGGTAGAAGGTGGTGGTGCCCACGGGCAGCTCGAGCTCGCAGCGGTACAGCTCGCCGTCCTCCCGCAGCAGGGCTTCATAAACTCCGGGGACCAGGGCCAGGCTCATGGGGCTGCCCGGCGCCTTGTGCAGCTCGGCGCTGACCACGCGGTTTTCGGCGCCGTAGATCAGCAGCTCCGCCTCGAGCTCGAGGGGCAGGCGCAGGGTGGCCTCGGCCCTGGATGGGTGGCTGAGCACCATCTCGCCCTTGCCCTTCAGCTCGGTCTCCAGGGTCACGTGCTGACTCCCGACGGCGGTCTCGGCGGTGGACACCAGGGTGCGGTTGTAGGCGTAGCTGTAGGCCTCGCTCAGGGTGACCTGGCCGTTGGTGTCCTGGTCCGCAGCCCCTCGCAGGCCGGTGACCAGGTGGTGGGTGAAGTAGGAGCCGCCGAGATCTTCGGACTCCTGGGACAGCTCGGTGGCGGTGCTCGAGGCCAGCACGACCATGCCCCTGGTGTTGAGCCCAGCGGCGGCATTGTAGGAGAAGTCCGCGGCGGGTGTCGCGCCCTTGATGTCGGACAGGGCCCCGGCCTGGCAGGCGTCCAGGACCGCCAGGGTGACGCCGGCGTCGATCCCTGCGAGCCGGGCATCGAGCTCGGACAGGGCCAGCTCGTCGGGACCGAGGTTCAGGGCCTGGGCCTTGGCGTGACCGGAGTAGTAGAAGAAGAAGACGGTGTCTTCTTCCTGGACCCGGTGGGCGCGGATGCGCTCTTGGTACAGGTCGAGGATCTCCATCACGTCGTCGCGATCGGGGTCGCCCAGGAACGCCACGTTGGCGAGGTCGTAGCCGCCGAGCTCCACCATGACGTCGCGCACGCGGCGGGCGTCGTCCAGCGCGTAGCGCAGCGGGACCTGACCGGGGCCCGCCTGGTTGCTGCCGATCACCACCGCGTAGGCGGTGATGGCGGGCGCCGGGGGCTGCTGGGCTTGCGAGGGGATGCTGGCCAGGGCCATGGCGGCGATGAGGGGGATCATCGGCGACCTCCGGTGCTCTGCTTCAGTGTCACACAGGCGGCGCCATCCGCCAGGGCTTCGGCGCCTCGGGATTCGAGCTCGCTGCGGGGGGGGATGCCATCGCCGACCATCACGCAGACGTCGGCGGCGCCCGGGCCGGTCAGCGTGAAGGCGCCGACGTTCGTGCGGTTGCCGCCGGAGGTGGCGCCTGGCTCGAGGGGGAAGAAGGCCTGGCCTTGCTGCAGCACCACCAGGTCCCAGTGGCGCTCGCCGGCCGGGGTGGTGATCAGCACCGCGAAGCGGTCGCCGTCCTGGTAGGCCTTGGGGCTCTGCCGGGTCACCCCAGCGCGCTCCCGCACCAGGTCGATGGCCAGCTCGCCACCCTTGTACGCGACGCGGGGGCCGGGGAGGCCCGGGGTAGTGGAGGGGGGGAGCACCAGGATCAGGGCCAGGGCGGCGACGAGCACGGGGCCGGCTACGGCGGGGAACAGGATGTCGAGGCGGCGATACCAGGGCTTCGCGGAGGGGGCGGTGTCGGGCAGGGGGGGCAGGGTGCGACCGTCGTCCTCGATCTCCGCCAGCATGGCGCGGCAGTGGGGGCAGTCGTGGAGGTGGGCCTGGATGTGGCCGCGCTCTTCCTGGGGCAGCTCGCCCAGGTGGAAGTGTTCCAGCCGGAGCCAGGAGATGGGCTCGTGGCAGGCGTTCATGCCTCACCTCCGCCGTTGTTCGCGATGACCTCTAGGGCCGTGCGGATCTTGGTCAGGCGCTTGGTCACCGCCCGTCGGCTCACGCCGAGCAGGTCGGCGATCTCGTCGCCGGTCATCTGATCCAGGTAGCGGTAGACCAGGATCTCCGCAGACTTGCCGTCGAGCTTGTTCACCAGCTGCGCCAGCAGATCCACGCTGATGGCCCGTTGCTCGGGGACGCCCGGGCCTGCTGAGATGAGCACCTCGCCGTGCAGATCCAGCAGCTCCCGCCGGCGCCGACTGTCGCGGATCCGGTTGAGGCAGCGGCTGGTGGCAGCGCGGTAGAGGTAGGGCAGGTCCACGTCGGTGCGTCCTCTCCGGTACAGGTCTACGAAGATGCCTTGGACCACGTCCTCGGCGTCCGGACGGTTCCCGAGCATGCGCTCACACTTGCGCAGCAAGGCTGGTCCGTACCGGCGGTAGATCTCCACGGTGAACTAGAATCCTGTGTCGTCGAAGGGGGGCTGGCCTTGCTCGAGCACGATGGGGGCGGCGGTGCACTCCTCGCGAGCTGCGCTCTGGGCTCTGACCTGGGCGATCACGGCCCGGCCGCTGCCCTCCATGCGGATGTGGAAGCGCACACCGCTGTATTGCACCGGCGGGGTGATGTGGTAGCCAACCAACTCCCAGTCATCGGCGGGGATGGCGTGGCTGTACTCGATGCTGCCGTCGCCCAGGAAGTCCAGCTCGAGGGTGAGGTGAGCGTCGTCTCCGGCGTCGGCCAGCAGCGAGAAGTAGACGCAGTCGGCGTCGTGGTGCCCGAAGTCGGCGTATTGGGTGATGGAGGTGCTGGGGCCGAACAGGCGGGCGCCCTCGTCCAGCTCGTGCCAGGTGGGGACTTTCTGGATGTCGCCGTACTCGACGGCCCAGGAGCACAGCGCGTCGCCGCACCACATGTCGAAGCCGGGATCGTGCAGCAGATCGTTGTCGCAGGAGCTGGTGCCCGAGAGCATGGTGATGCCCACCAGGGCCAGACAGAGCTCGATGGAAGTGCGGGTTCGCATGGTGATCTCCCTAGTAGCCTGCGCGGACGCCGAACATGAGCGCTCGCCTGCCGCTGTCGTGGGTGTCGCCGGTGAGGTTGTCGAGCACCGGCGCGTAGCTGGTCTCGATCTGGGTGTAGATGCCGACGTGGCGGTGGCCGCCGAAGTCGGGCATGAGCTGCAGCCCTGCGGCGCCGGCCAGGTGCCAGCCCAGCTGGCGCTCCTGCCTCTCGCAGTGCTCGTCGGTGTAGGTGGACAGGGCCATGGCGGGGCCGCCGCCGCCCTGGAGGTAGGGGACCAGCCAGCCGTCGATCAGGGGCAGGCTGTACCGGGCGTAGGCTCCGGCTCGCCAGGTGGTCCAGCGGAAGTACTCGTCGAAGTCCTGGTCTCCCACCTGCAGCATGTCGCGGTGGTAGCTGTCGCTGTCGATGTTGCCCACTGTGAGGACCGCGCTGAGGTTGCGCGAGGCGCTGTAGACTACCGAACCCTCGAGCATGAACACGCCCTCGAAGAGGCGCAGGCCCGGGTCGAAGCCGAAGTCCTCGAGGCGCTGGGTGTAGGCGGTCTCGTGCTCCGGGCCGCCGCCCAGGGCTGTCTCGATCATGAGGCGCTCGTAGCGGTCGTCCGTGGCGGCGAGCTCGCCGGGGTCGGCGTGGGCCGTGCCTGCCAACAGGACCAGGGTGATGGTGGGCGCCAGGGTCATGGTTGTGTCTCCTCGCCGTGCTCACCCAGGGAACACGCGGGCTCGCCGGAGTGGGAACCAGGGATCGCGATCTGCGCGCCGGGCCCCCCGGCGCTACGTGGAGAGGGCCGGAGGATGCCCATGTCCGACCAGGAGCCCCAGCAGCGCCGCGCCCAGCTCGAGGCGCTGTTCAACGAGCGCGCGCCCATCGCCAAGCTCTTCGGCATGCGCCTGAGCTACGACGGCGAAGCCGCGGTGTTCCGGATGCCCCACAACCCGGATCTCGATCACGCCCTGGGCCAGACCCACGGCGGCGCCATCGCGACCCTGCTGGACAACGCCGGCTGGTTCACCGTGGCGCCCTACTTCGACCGCTGGATCGCCACCGTCGAGCTGAGCGTGCGCCTGCACCGGCCCGTGGCTCGGCAGGAGCTGACCGCTCGTGGGATCATTATCCGCAAGGGAAAGCGCATCACCTCGGCCGAGATGGAGGTCCGCGGCGAGCACGGCCAGCTCGTGGCCACCGGCAGCGGCACCTTCACGGTCACCTCGGCCATCATCGGGGATGTGCAGGGAGCGTGATCACCCGTCTACGATGGCGTCCGCCTCGATCTCCACCAGCCACTCGGGGTCGATGAAGCCGGCGACCACCACCAGCGTGGTGGCGGGCCGGATGTCGCCGAAGACCTCGCCGTGGGCGCTGGCCGCGGCGGTCCAGTGGGCGCGGTCGGCGACCATGATGCGGGTGCGGACCACGTCCGCCAGGCTGGCGCCGGCTTGCTCGAGGGCCTGGGCGATGATGGCCAGGCAGCGCCGGGTCTGTGCGGCCGGATCGCCTGGGTGGGCCGTGGAGCCGTCCGGTGCGATGGGCGCGGTGCCAGCCACGGCGACGTGACGGCCCACCCGCACGGCCCGGGAGAAGCCGAAGCGGGGCTCGTAGGGTGAGCCGGAGGAGACGGTGGTGCGGCCGGCGCGGCGGGGGATCGGAGGAGCCTGGGGGCTGGGCTTCGGCGAGCGCGGTGGAATCCTCCACTTGGACGGAGCTGGGGCGGCGTCTGCCTCGGAGGGGGTCCCTTCCTTGTGGAACAGGGGCGAGCCCTTGTACCTGTCCGTGCGCTGCGCGAAGTACGCCTGCTCGCTGCAGTCGCTGGCGGCGAGGCAGGTGGGGCAGAGGCGGTCGTTGTGCTCGCCCAGCATGCCCACGGGGAACAGCAGGCAGCAGTTGCGGCAGCGGTGCTCATCCCCAGCGGACCACTGGCGGGTGTCTTGCGCGTACTCGGAGGCGCAGTTGGGACACGCGCGACCGGCCTTGTAGGGGACGGCGATGGTGGTCGGGTAGAGCTGCTTGCAGACGTCGCAGAGGAAGTGATGCATGGCGGCCTCGCGGGTAGGGCTTTCTCCCCGAACCTATCCCATCCCTGGAGTGCGCTGCGCTGCTTCGGTCCACCATAGCCAGAGCAGAGCCGTGGG
>CALDOK010000431.1 GCA_937912125.1 uncultured Pseudomonadota bacterium | reverse complement strand
TCCAGGGTGCGGAGGGCCTTGCCAGCGGCCTCGGCGATGTTTTCAGCGATCACGACGTAGGCGACGGTGCCGCCGATGCCCTCGACCTTGATTCTGAAGGCCTTGACCTGGTGCTCGGCGGGAGGGTCCGTAGGCTGGGGTTCGTGGGCGTTGGCAGCTGGTGGAGCTGGAGCTAGTTCGGCCTCCGCTGACGATGCCGCGGCTGCAAGAGCATCCAGGGGCTGCCTGGCCGCCGCGATCTCGGGGTCGGGTGTCGGGACCGCTGCTGGCTGCGGCTGGGCCTGGGCACCCGTGACCGCGGCCCCTAGCCGTGGTGAGGCGATGCCATGGCGGTAGCGGTAGGCGCGCACGTTGCCCAGGGTGACGCCGGCGAGCTCGGCAACCTCCTGGTCGGGCAGCACGCCCAGCTGGTCCAGGTAGGGGTCGAGCTTGGACTTGCGGCGTCTCTGCCGCTTCGGCTGGCGCGCAGGCTTCGCCGCTGGTGCCTGGCCCTCCGCCGCCTGCTCCCCCTCTCCGCGCCACCGGGCGGGGATACCCCTGCGCATACGGTAGACGCGCACGTTCTGGGCCGTGACCCCGGCCAGCTTGGCGAGCTCCGTGTCGGGGACGAGCCCGAGCTGGTCGATGAAGGGGTCGAGCTTCGAGCGGCGGCGCTTGCGCGTGGCCATGCGGTCTCCTGGGGTGCTGGGCTCCTGCAACGCACCTCCCCCCATTCGGTGGCGCTGCCGAGGGGACCGTCTATCTCGAGTAGCGCCCTGCAGGCCATCAGCCGCGGCGGCGGGCTGGCTTGACCCGGATCAAGGACGCTGGCGATGTCCGTGAACAGGCTCTGACCGAAGGCGCCAAGTAACAGCGGCGTCAGGAGCGTGAGCATGAAGATCCGCATCATCAAGGAAGAGTGCATCGCCTGCGGCGTGTGTGCCGACATCGCCCCCGAGGTCTTCGAGATGGGTGACGATGTAGCCCTGGTCAAGATCGACGAGGTTCCCGAGTCGGAGCAGGACGCCGTGCGCGAGGCGGCCGAGAGCTGCCCCACCGAGGCCATCGTGATCGAAGAGTAGAGCGGCGGCATCGAGGCCCTCCAGCGCTGCTACACTGCCGACAGAAACGTTCGGCTCCGGCTGGGATCGCCCCGAGTGCGTCCCCCCCCTCAACACTCGCGGCGACCCGGCCGGGGCAACCCTCTTCGGCAGGCCGGCAACGGGCGGTCCACAATCCCGCTTCGCTCGACCCGTGCAGGACCCCCGAGATTGACGGTCTTCAACCCTGGTCCGCTGGTGGTCCTGATCCACCTGGTTGATGGCGGGGAACACGGCCAAGTCGTTGTACAAGCGGCTTCCCTCGTGCACAGCCCGTGGGCTGCTAGTTCTTCTCTTTCCCCCCTGCCGCTGGGCGTCCAGGGAATGCGGCCTCCAATGGGGAGGTAGGTCGATAGCTGGACCGCGGCCGCCTGGGAAGACGGGTTCGTCGAGGGCCTGCGAAACGGTGCATCGCACAGGTACCACGGATAGTGGTTCGTGCGATGCAGTGGCCAAAGAGCCAGAGAGTCGCAGGCGAAATTCCCACACCCTGCAAACCACGGGGATTTCTTGGAGAAGATATGCGTATCAGGAACCTGTCACCTCTACTACCGGCTGCAGTTCTCTTAAATAGTTGTGTCGGAGAATTCGCCGAACGGCTCGAGGGAGTCATCATTCTTGAACTGCATTGCTCTGATCTTGCAGACGAGGGCTTCCCCATCGAAAGCCGCTTTCCCATGGGCATGTTCTGCATTGACGGCGAATGCACTGGCGATCATGGAACCATGAACGGAGAAACCCACTGGTACTCCAACCACTGCAGAAGCACGATGCCAGATGGCAGCGACGGTACCGTTCTTCTGGCTCTTCTGCCGTTCAACCCAGTGGAGTACGACTGGGAGGAAGCCACGGCCGAACCTGAGGACGGTATCCCCATAGCCATCTACTGCGCTGACAGAGAAGGCGAACTGGTTTGCCGACCGGACTTGCCCGCATTCGATGCTTTGGACGGCGCGCAATTCAACAATAATCTTGGATATCCCGCCTACACCATTCTGGACTGGTTCAACAGCGGAAAGTCGGTCGAAGTGGGCGAAGAGGGGCGGTACAAGAGCCTTGTTGCTGAGGGAGACATTCCGCTGGTCTATCTTTGCGAAGATGCAGCCTCTACCACAAACTGCCAGGCCTGCTTCAGCTGGAGCCTGACAGATGGGAAACTACACTTTTCCTGCAACGATGACAACGTACGCCGAGAGGTCTTGACGATCTGGCTGTAGTGGATCCGCTGACGAAACAGTCTAGTTCTTCTGGTCATTGTACATGCGACATAGGCGGTCCAGCTGCTGCGCAAGGAAGGCAGCAATTCCAATCAGAGTAGGTCCCTGTCCGGATCAATGCCGTCAAGCCGCAGGTCTGCAAGCGGTACCCCCATCACCTCCGCTTGCTGCTGCAGGAGGGATACCACTTCGTTGAAGGCCATCAACCGTCCGGACTGGAAGATCCGCTCACCGCTACCTTTCGGGGCATGATCTCTATCGCTCTGTGCCTCCTTGGCCCGCAGCAAGAGCTCAAAGCCTATGTCGAAAAGGAGGTTCTTGTGGGGGGGCATCGGTCACCTCATCGTTTCGGCAAGCCCAGTCAAGACATCCGCTATCTCCTGGTTCCGAACAATATCCTTCTGCCACTTCTTCAGAAGGCCTGCCTGCTCAAGTGTACTCATGTTCGACCAGTTTTCAGCGAATTGAGCGGGATTGGCAAGTTTTTCCTGGTGGATTGCGACTTGTCGTTGACAAGAGCGGACTCCTTTTTCAATCTCGCGGAGCGAACGGCCCGCATAATTCTTGAGCGTGCCAGCATGGCGTCCGCCAGCAGCAGCAGTTTCGTAGGCATTATTCGCACGGGCCGCAAACTGCTGGCCCACCTCCGCACCCTGTTCTCCAGCCCGGAAAATCTCGTCCGAGTTCGCACCGGCGTTATCGAGAATACTGGCGCCCTTCTTGCCGATCTGCTTTGTACCATTCGCGATCCCGTCGGTGTGCGTGGCGGTCTTGACCACCCAGTTCCCCCCGCGAACCATGGGGCCACCACCCGCGATGAACGGAATCGCGGCAGTCACGATATCCGCCTGGAGCGCCATCAGGTTCAGGTCCGTCCGATCGTTCATGTAAATATGCGAATCTATGCCGATGAAGGCCATGTCGATGAAGAAGTCAACGAAATGGCCGGTCGGGTCAGATGCACTGGTGGGGTTGTTCCTCGCGTAGCGATACGTGCTCACGCGAAGCGGATCGGCAATCGCCTCCGCATGAAGCCCATTGAGCAGCAGAGGCTCCGGCTGGAGGAACATCCCATCTCGTCTACGCACATGACGAGGCCCGACGGCATGCACCGGATGCGAGGTCTCGAAGTACATGCCGTGGAGGCCGTGATGCTCCAAGTCTCCCCAAGCGCCTCGCACCATGCCGAAGGCAGATAGGTCGCGCGATTGGAGCAAAGCACCGGAATCATCGACTGCACCAGCTACGTGACCACCCAGTTCCTTGAGGTACCAGCGGTACGCTCCGTCCTGGTATCGTCCAATCGCAGCCAGGTCTGTTCCGACCTCTTCCTTGACCCGCGAACCCGCTTCCTCGAAGCTCCAACCACCGAAGCTGTAGTCATGGAGCACGGCACCCACGCGGGGGTCATACGCGCCCCTCAGACAGACCTCACCATCAGCATCGCGATTAATCGACAAGGTGATGTTACCGTTCTTCCTCACAATGCGCAGCCGACCCAGCCCATCGTACTCATATTCCAAGGTGTCCGTCCCTCGGTTCATGCTGGCCATGCGGCCAGCCGCATCGTAGGTGAAAGATTCAGCAATCGGACCATCGACTCGGCCAGGAACCTGGTTCCCTAGGCTCGGTGGGTCGTACGTCCAAGTGCGCCCGCTATGCTCCGTAATCGACGTCGGGTTCCCCACGGCGTCCCAGGCGAAGTTCTCTGTCCACGCGCCTGAAACACTTTCTAGGCGCTTGAAATTGTCGTAGTCGAAGCTCGCCCAGGCAGCTCCATCTGAGACACCGTCCATAAGGACATTGTCCTTCCAGTCGTACGTGCGCTCAAAAACCCAGTTCGACGCGACCATGGTCCCGATGAATTCTGTGACACCGGGGGTATGGTATTCGTAGAACGTGTCGATTCCGCTTGGAGTACGCCATCCACTGATATGTCCAAAGTCGTTGTAGCTGAGCTCAACCAGCAGGGAGCCGCTTTCGTGGATGGCCTTCGTCCAACCATGCTCCCGGAGTTTCTCCAGAGTCCTCCCTTCCGGCGAGTGGATCACGACCTGCCGGCCACGAAGGTCATTCTCGTAGGCCCAACTCGCGCTACGCCCAGAAGTCGTCCAGGTCCGCTGCCAGTCCTCGAGGTAGCCGAAACCATCGTAGGAATAGCTGACGGAGCCTTGGGGGTCGTTTGCAGAGCCGACCTTGCCGTACCAAGAAGTATCCCAGGTCCATCCATAGTTCGCGATTCCCAGGATTGGATCCGTTACAGCCAAGGCCACAGGTCGATTTGTGGAATCATAGGTCCAGACGGCAGCCTGACCTGCTGAATCCAATAAGTTCGTTCGGTTGAAGCCGCTGTAGCCGTAGGTCCGTTGGCCGATATCGGGCCCGGTGGCCATACGAAGTCGCCCTGCTCCATCGTAGTAGTAGTCATACTCGTTCCCATTCGCGTCGACGAACACCGCGAGGTTGCCGAGCGCATCGTATTCGTACGAACCGACCGTATAGAGGTCGTCCTCAATTCCCTGCTGAACTTCGACGATCCTTCCGTGGGCATCGTACTTCAGTAGGGACTGGAACCCAGACTCATCAACCTCTTCAACCTGCCACGCCAGATAGTCGTGGTAGAGCAGAGACCCATATCTCGTGTCGCGAACGACTTCCCGAGCCTGCCCCAGACTATCCCAGTGGTTCAACGAAAGGTCGGTGCCAGCGAAGCCCACCCATCCACAACTGCTCGAGTCGTATGGCCACGAGCGAGAGACCTCCCTCCCCCACAGATCGTGCTCGATGTCCTGCACAATGTAGCTCGACCCCGAGGACGGTGGTGCAGAGGTACAGGTCTGGGTGAGGAGGCCCTTTCCATCAAAGACCTCGTGAGCTTCTGTCTCTACCGATCCCGAGGCATCGTAGCGGGTAGTATTGTGCTCGAAAGGGTACCCTGTGTGGTCGTATGACCGTTCCTCGAGCAAGTAGGAGAAACCAGTACCGCCCTCCACCACGGTGACAGAGCTGATTCGATCCAGACCGTCGTACTCGTACACGGTGGCGGTGCCATTCGAGATGTCATCGGTCCTTTCAAAGCGGCCACGGTCATCAATGTCATGCTCAATGAGCACAACGCCATCGTAGCTGCTCTCCAGCACCGCGCTCCCGAACCCCCATGTCTTGCTCGTCGTGGCTCCGGTGGGGAGTTCCGTTACAGAAAGAACTTCTCCACGGGTTCCGACCGTGAAGTTCCAACCCACCTGGGGGCCGGTTGAGGGTGATTCACCTCCGTCGAAATACCAGGAATGAACGATCTTGTCGGTAAGGACTCCATCTGAAATAGCGCCCCCGAGGTTTCCGTCGTAGTAGAATTCCAACCACCCCATCTCTCGCCAAAGTGTGTTGATGGGATCCCACCCGCTCACACGCTGATGTTCAAGACGGCGAAGCTGCTCGGATGTGCTGGCCACCCAGTCGAGGTCGACAAGGATGTCACCCTCGACACCGGGGCTATCCGTGTCGTGGAATACTGTGTCGAGGAAGCCGTAGCTGTCGTAGTCGTAGCTCACGACGTAGCCGCGCCCATCCCCGTGCCTGCCGGCATCCCCCCACTGTTGGACTTCCATCTCGGAGACCAAGTAGTGCGTACCGTACTGGGTGTACTCGTAGTCCTCCTGCACTCGCGCAATCGGAGTCGGGCTGCTACCCGTGCTCATGCTCGGTGAGAAGCCCATCTCCGCATCTGAGTAGGTGACACGCTGAGCCAGAAGAGGTTGGTAGTCTTGACTTAGTTCGTAGGACTCCTCATAAAGCAACCACTGGTTGACGTCGCCAGTCGTCGTCAACTCCCGCTGTTCGAAGCCCTGAAAGATACCATCACGGTTGACGCCATAGGCGAACTCATAGTCCGTCGTCGCAGTCCTGCTTGTAACCAAGTCCTCCGAAGCGATCTGGTCTGCCAGATCGGCGGGCTGAGCCATCTGCTGAACCTCGGTCGGGTCGCCCGATGGGAAGGCATTGGAAGAAGCGCGGTAGTCCACATCGGCTGAGAGACCGCCACCTTCATCGATGGAAATAAGCAGGTTGGGGCCAGGATAGTAGCCGTAGGTGGTCAAGCCGAACATGGTGGAGAGCATGTCCGGCAACCGGTCGTTGTTGAAATCCCCTACCCTGAACACGTCGGTATGTGTGATATCGCTACCCGCAACCACTACATCCGTCCGAGACAGGCCTGCGCCTCCGGCGGCCCACCACGATGGAGTAGCAATGGGAGTGCTCGAGAATCCTGTTCCGAGGTTCTTGTACCACTCATCGTCGGACACGATATCTGGCAGGCCATCGGCATCGACATCCATCAGGGTCTGCCACGTGTGCTTCGAATCACTAGGTGAACCCTGGTTTCTCCAGGACATGGTGAAGTTGATGGGGTCTGACCAATAGACCGCGTCTTCCCATCCCTCCCCATTCCCCAGATAGACTGCGACGTGGTTGGCGGGGGCGCCAACATAGGCCGAGAGCGGATTGGTGAGGACGTAGTCTTGGCGCCCGTCACCATTCATGTCCTGAAATCCGCTAATAACTATTGAGTCCTCAA
>CALDOK010000430.1 GCA_937912125.1 uncultured Pseudomonadota bacterium | reverse complement strand
GGCCGAGATCCAGGTCTTCGTAGTCGCGGTCGTTGGACTCGGTGGGCGGGGCCAGCAGCCGATCCTTGGGGGCCGTGCCGGTGATGTTCCTGGCCTCGAAGTCTTCGACGCTCATCAGCTTGCCGGCCTGACGCTTGGCCTTGCCGACGTGCGAGCGGGTGGTGTGGGTGCCGTCAACGTCCAGGGCCACCTTGTCGCCGTTCTCCAGGGTCACACCGATCCGCTCGTTGTAGGACCACAGGGTGTAGCCGTCCGTCTTGACGCTGCCAGCCTTGCCCTCGTAGCCCATCGACCAGTCTCGGATCACGCTGTCCACGGTGCTCTTGCGACCGTAGGCGGCGCTACCATGGTTGCGCTGCCCGATCCGTCTACGCTGACCGATCCGACGCTGGCGGGGGTTGGCCTGGAGCCGACCGAGCACCGTCCGCACCGTGGTGGGGTGGCTGTCGAAGAACGCCGCCAGCTCGTTCCAGGCCACGTTGGCCTCGCTGTCGCCCGCCTTGCGAGCTGCGCCAGCGGCGGCACGAGCGGTCGCGGCTGCGCCCTGGGACCAGTCCTCGAGCGCCCGCATGTTCTCGTGGAACCCGCGCCTCACCTCGGGCACGGCGTGAGCGATCATGGCCATGCTCTGATCCAGGTTCTCCATGATGGCCGACGCCACGTTCCGGGCGCTGGGTCCGCCCGCAGCCCGCACGGCCTGCATGGCTTGGAGGAACATGGACCCGTCGCCAGGAGCGCCGAAGATGCGCCTGCCGACCGTCTGCTGAAACCGCTGCTGGATGATCGCGTCCACCAGGCGCGGATCGGTCACGACCGCCTGCTCGAACGGCTGGCCCGCCATCACGTCCCGGCCCGACCCGATCCGCCTGGCGATCTCCTGGTCGGTGGGCAAGGTGGTGGGGAGCTGGACAGGACGACGACGGACGATCTCGCCCGCCGTCGATCCCCGGTTGCGCGCCAGGCCGATGGTGGTGATCACACCGATCAGGCCCAGAGCGTAGATGGTTCCGTCGTTCTTCATCGTTCCTTCCTTCGCCTGCCGCTGAGCGACATCAGCTCGAGGGCACACAGGTCTTGCAGTTCTGGCTCGGCGTCCCAGTAGGCAGCGCGGATCTCGCTCGGATCGTAGTCGGTCAGCTCGTCGCGGTGGTCTTCCACCCAGGTCACCAGCCGGCGACAGGGAGACTCGAACAGGCCGCCGCCCACCCTCGCGTCTCCAGGCTTGTGGACGCTCCAGTAGACGGTGTGGATGTACCTGTAGCCGTCCGGATCTGGACGCGACTCGACCTTGGGCCACAGCACATCGTTTGGCATGACCTCCTGGGCCACGCTCTCCACGATCTGGCGCAGCTCGTCGGCACCGTCGAGAGAGGCGCGCACCTTCAGGTGCCCCTTGCTCCTCACGTTGCGCTTGCCCCACCTCTTGGTGGCCATCCGCTCCATCCGCGTCTCGGCCTCGGCCTCGCGCAGAGCAGCGCCGGGCTCGAAGCCGAAAGCCTGGGACAGGGTGATGCCCATGATCTACTCCCTTCCTGCCTTCACTGTTCGTTGCGCCACTTGTCGAAAGCCACGGCCAGACCGATCACTGTCGCAGAGATCAAGGCGGTCACGCCGTACTCCTTCAGCGGAGAGGGCTCACGCGCCGCAGATCCGACCCCACCCATGGCCAGGCCAGCCATGGAGGGACCGCCAGCCTCGTAGGCGTCACACAGCTCGGTGCTGAGCTTCTGCACGTTGTGGTGGCTGCACCAGCCCCTGACGGGACCGCCGAAGCAGTAGGAGCCGGGTCCGCACATGCCAGCCGGGCGAGCGATCTGCGCGAGCATCATTTCGTTGGGCTTGACGACGAGGCTCTGACAGGTGCCACACTTCGACTCCTGGGCCGACGCGGCCTGGACTCGGGCGGACTCGCCTCGCAGATCGTGGATGGGTACTCGGTGGCTTCGCATGAGGTTCACACCATAGGCAGCAGGGTCATGGCGATAGAATACACCTTGAGCAGCTCGTGCTCGAGAGGTTTCCTCGCCGGGATGAGGACGACAGCAGCCGTCGCCATCCAGATCCCCAGCACGACGTGCTGGGGGTAGGGGTTGAGGGCGGACTTGACCTCCACCGGCTTGGGGACCAGCAGATCCGCGAGGACCGCTCGAGAGTTCACTCCCATAGCAGCGCCCCCGACTGCGACATGGCACCCGCCAGCAGCAGCTTCATGGACTCGCTGGAGACGAGATTCTGGACGGTCTGGCCGCGCTTGGTTTCGAGCCTGACGGCGCTGGCGTCGAGCGCCACGGCGTAGCTGGCGTCCAGATCGACCTCGAGCACGAACCCCTCGGCCAGCAGGCGGCACATGGAGGTCATGCCGGGCAGGCCAGCCCAGGGGCGCGGTTTCTCACCAGAGCTGAACGCCTCCACCACGCTGCGGTAGGTGTCGCCATCGCCGCACGGAGCGATCCGATAGAACGCCGAGCAGCCGCCAGATCGCTCGCGGACCTCGAGCAGGTTCGCTCGAGCACACTCGATCTCGATGGGACCAGGAGCGAAGATGGCGCGTGCATTGTTCATGGGGACACCGCCTCGTCGGGACCTGGCTTCGCCCTTCGGTAGGGCTCGAGCAGCCTGCTCAGACGGTTCACGAACTCCTGCCTGTCCAGGCTGGTCTTGCCGCGCCGCAGCAGCAGCACGTCGGTCATGTCGGCCATAGCGGTGCCACCGATGGCGTCGGACCACGCCGCCATGAGCGGACCACGCGAGACGAGCACGACGCGCTGGTACAGCCCAGTGTACATCATCGACCAGGCCCCGATCCGCAGACGGGACTCACGCTGGACCGCTGTGTCTTTGGGATCGTGATGGAGCAATTCCGGGTACGAAATCAGACGAGCCTCGGAGACGATCCCGAATCCGACCAGCGCCCACACGTCCAGGTCAGGACGACGGAAGTCGCGCAGAGGCACCTCCCACTCGTCCATCCCAGGGTGGCTGTCACCGTACCCAGCGGGCACCACCAAGGCTGTGCGGTTCAGACGCATGGCGTCACTTCCCGCGAGACTGGTAGCCCGCCGAAATGACCTCGTAGTGGCCGGGCTCGATCTCCTTGCCGCCCAGCTTGACCACTGCGCCAGCTCTGGCGGCTGGGGAAGGACCGTTGATGTCGCCCAGCATTTCGTCCTCGAGCACCTCGACCAGCAGGTTGACCGTGAACGGCACCTGGATGTCCGATGCTGCTATGTTGATGATGGGCGCGAAGGCGTGAACCTCGATGGACACAGTGGAGCTGGACCCGATCACCGGGTAGTCACGCAGCCCGGCGTACTTGGTGTTCCACTGGAGGCCCCTGGTGTACCGACCGGCACTGTCCAGGTTGTTGGATGTCGCAATAGGCTTGGCCGAGTTGTACTCGTAGCTCGCGGGCAGGATGGTGAACTCCTGAGCCGCGATCTGATCTTCCTGCACGAAGGTGTTGCGGTCGTTGTGGACCCGCAGCGCCGCCAGGCTGAAGCACAGACCGAAGAAGCTGGTGTCTGGAGCGACACCAGGAACGTCAGGAGTACCACACTGCACAATCGGCTGGTCCTGGGTCTGGACCCCGACGATGCGGTAGCGACCCCAGCTCAGCTCGCGGGTGTAGAGCAGGTACGGTCCAGCCGTCCTGGCCAGAGGGACGACCCGAGCACAGAGGACGGGATCGTCTCCCGGTTCCTCGATGCCGTTGGCCCCGATCCATGAGTCCGCAGCTCGCGGGTAGAACGGCACCTGGACGAGCCGGCCTGGCCCCGGAGGAGCGAAGCGTCGGAAGACGAGCCCACCGACGCCCTGCGCCAGCTTGGTGTCGATACCGTAGACGCCCTTCTCGAAGCGACCGCCACGGGAGGGGATGATCAACCGCCTGGCGGGCGATCCGAGCACGGGTACAGGGACCTCTCGCGCCTGGCTCCCCTGCTGCTCGGCTATGAGCTTCTGCTCGGTGACGAGCCTCGCCATCCGAGCGTCCATGGCCGCGATCTTCTTCTCGAGCACGGTCTTGCGAGCGTCGTCCGCCTTCTCCCACTGGGACGCCAGCAGGTTGCGCTTGACCTCGAGCACCGGGCCCTCGTCCACGATGCCCTGCGCGGCCAGGCGCTCGTCCAGTCGAAGCTCTGCGTACCGCTTCCGAGCCCGCGCCAGACGCTTCTCCCAGCGAGCCTTGGTCGACGGGGACTTCGTGTTGGCGATCTTCGTCTCGTACAGCGCGATCCGCTTCTTCTCGGAGTCCGCCGTCACCCTCAGCTTGTCGAGGTGCTTCCGACCTTCGGGGCTCTTGACCCACTGGAAGCCCCTGCGGGCTCCCGTGAGCAAGCCCTTGGCCACCGTGGCGAGCACGACGGCACCCAGCTCATCCCGCACGGGTGCGGGGGAGCTGTCGCGCATGAGCACCCCGAGAAGATCGGAGGACATGAAGACCTCCTGCTACCAGCCGTAGGTGACTTCCCGAGCCTTGTCGCTCACGACCTCGACCAGCTTGGGACCGAGGTAGGTGCCAGCGGCGAAGGTGCCAGCGAGCAGGGCGACGGTGGCGAACATGCTGCCAGCGATCCCGCCCATGCTGTCGCCTTCCTCGTTGCGGTTGCCGCGACGATGGACGTTGTGCGGCTTGGCGGGCTTGACGGGGCGAGCGGGGCGGGCCTGCTTGGCGGGACGGTTCGCGACGTGCGCGGCGTGCGCGGCCTTGCGGTTCTGGAGCATCTGCTGAACCTTGCCCGCGTTGTTCTTCACGACGACGGCGACCGGGCGATGCTGGCGCTGGGGGCGCTGGGCGTGAGCAGCCCGACGCTGAGCGGCCTGGTCCTGGCGGGCCTTGGCGGCGGCGGCGCGGCGGGCCTGGAGCTGGATGTACTGCTGGCGCAGCTTGGTGGTGCTCTGCTTGACCGGGACGTGCTGCTGGCGAGCCACGCGGGGGATGTAGCGGGGCAGGCCGGGCATCTGCGTGACCTGGCGGCGCGAGACGTACTGCGCGGGCCACGCCTGCATCTGACCGCCACGCTGGCGGCGCGCAAGCTCGTTGCGGGCGGCGTTGCGGACCTTACCGAGGCGCAGCCGGTTGTTGGCGATCTTGGTGAGGCTCGACCGCTTGAGGTAGGGCATCACCTGGATCAGCTTCTTCTGGTGCGCCACGGTGAGGCGTGCGGTGGCTGCGGAGGCGGTGGCCACGGCCAGCAGGGGAGCGAGCACCAGGAAGCCGAAGGAGCCGTTGTCGTCCTGACCGAACTCCTCGTCGCCCTCGTCTTCGACCTCGTCTTCGTCACCGAGGTTGTCCTCGTCGTAGAAGCCGTCGTCGATGGGCTCCATGTGCAGCCCGAAGTCGTCGTCCAGGCCAAGATCGTCGTCCAGGTCGTCCAGATCGTCGTCGTCCTCACCGAAGTCGTCGAGGCCGAGATCGTCGTCCAGGTCGTCGTCGTCCAGGTCGTCGTCCAGGCCAAGATCATCCATGCCGAGATCGTCGTCCAGATCGTCCAGATCGTCGTCGTCCAGGCCGAAGTCGTCGAGGCCGAAGTTGTCGTCGTCCAGATCGAGATCGAGGTCGTACACGGAGTCGGTGGTCTGCATGATGGTGTCTCTCCTGTAGGGGGTCATGGTGTCCGCTGCTTGAAGCGAAGCTGCACGTCCAGACCTTCATCGGCCAGGGACGTAACCTGTGGCAGGTATTCTCGCAGGAGTCCCGTCAGTTCGTCAACCTGCTTCGACAAACCAGGATCAGGAGTGTGAACGAGCTGGACGCGGAGCACGTCGCCAGACTGGATCTGACGACGTATCACCCAAGCCATTCCACCCATCACGAGCCCCGTGGAGACGAGAGCTACGCCGGCTATCGCCAGTTTGTCCCTGTCTTCCTTGGAGACGGCCATGACCGGCTACCTGTTCTTCTGCACCAGGCCGTGAGCCAACCATCCCAAGCCGAACGCTCCCAGGGCGATCCCAGCCGTGATGGCCGCTTCCGTCCCGGTGAACTTCTGCACTTCGCGGGTCACGATCTGCGGGGGAGGGGCTTGCATCATCTGCTGCGCGGCGCGCACCGTGGCATCGGCCTTCTCGGACGCCTGCTGCGCCTTGGAGAACATCCGCGAGATCGCCTCGAAGGGACGCACGCGAGGCTTGGCGACGGCGGTGGAGTCGGCGGTGGGATCGGCACCGAGCACCGCGTCCATCCACTCCTCGTCGTCCATGTCGTCCAGCCCGAAGTCGTCCAGGTTCATCGATCCGAAGTTCCCGCCCCGCTCGATCTCGTGCAGCGTCGAGTCCACGTCGTAGGTACGACCCGAGTGACGCATGATGTAGAGATCGCGGTCTTTCTGACGCATGGGGACGCCAACGGCGAGGTTGGGGTAGGGAGAGCGCCAGGGCTCGTAGCCCGCAGCTTGTCGCATGAAGCGAGACATGATCAGTCCTCCAGATCGTCCAGGCCCAGGTCGTCGTCGTCGAGGTCGTCGTCGTCCAGGCCCAGGTCGTCGTCGTCGAAGTCGTCGTCGTCCAGGCCCAGGTCGTCGTCGTCGTCGAGGTCGTCGTCGTCGAGGC
>CALDOK010000429.1 GCA_937912125.1 uncultured Pseudomonadota bacterium | reverse complement strand
GCTGTGACAGCGAGTCCGATACGGACACCGACACCGACGCCGACACCGACGCCGTGATCTTCATCAACGAGTTCTTGGCCTCGAACTGGGCGGTCAACGCCGACGGCGAAGGCGAGTACGACGACTGGTTCGAGCTGTACAACCCCAACCCTGGCGACTTCCCCCTGGACGGCTTCACCGTCACCAGCAACCTGGACGAGCCCGATGCCTGCCCCCTCGAGGACGGCCTGGTGGTGCCCGCTGAGGGCTGGCTGCTGCTGTGGGCCGACACCTCCACCGATCAGGGCGACGACCACGTCTGCTTCAACCTGGGCCGCTCCGGAGGAGAGCTGGGCCTGTTCACCCCCGACGGCGACGCGATGGACGCCATCGACTGGGAGGAGCAGAGCACCGACGTCAGCGCCGCGCGCATGCCCGACGGTGGCGACACCTGGGAGTACGACGAGAGCCCCACCCCCGGGGAGCGGAACCGCTAAGCGCCGTCGCCCTCGGGGCCAGGTGAGGAGGCGGAGCTTTGCTCCGCCCCCCCCGGGCCAGTGCTCCAGGAGTGCAGAACCAGCCGGCGGCGGGCCCCTGCGCCCATGGCTGCGGCCAGGACGTGGTCGGGGCCGGGCTGCGTCAGGGTGAGGGACCAGGCGCTGGCCTCGCCCAGATCCGGCGGCAGCGCCATGGTGACGGCCCCGTCTTGGGCCACCGAGAAGCCCACGCGCTCCACGGGCAGATCCAGGCCCCGGCCCATGGCCTTGGCCCAGGCCTCCTTGAGGGTCCAGTGGCGGGCGAAGACCAAGTCGCGCCGGGTGGGGGCGGTGGCGGCCAGCTCGGCCTGTTCGGAGGGGGTGAAGGCGCCCCGGGCGGTGGTGAGGGGGGCTCGGGCTCGGCCCACGCGCTCCACGTCGATGCCGCAGCGGGGCTGGTCGCTCACCAGCACGGCCGCCAGCCCGGGGCAGGCCGACAGGGAGAAGAACAGTCCGGGGCTGTCGGGAGAGGCGATCCATGGGCGACCGTGGTCGTCCCGGTCGAAGCGCCAGGCTGTCGGTTCTACCGGCGCGTAGCGGGACAGGACCTGCCGCAGCAGGCCGTGGGCGAGCACCCAGCGCTCCCGGGCGTGCGGGGGACGCAGGCGGGCGGCCCTGGCCTGGTCATCCACATCCAGCAGCCCGCGCCAGGCCTGGTGCAGGCCGGCCGCGCGGGCGGGCTCTGTCCACAGCAGCCAAGCGTCGGCCGTGCGGTCGAGGCTATCAGCCGCCATTCACCACCAGGGCCTGGAGGGGGCGGGGCGCCTCGGCGTCGCCGAAGCTCAGCACCAGGGTGGCGTCGGCCACCACGGCCCCGTCCCCCTCGCGCACCATGCGCAGGTCCACCGCGATGCCCCTGTGGTCTGTCAGGCGGGCGCCGGCGAGGATCTCGAGGCGGTCGGCGAAGCGGGCGGCCTCCAGGTAGCGGATGTCCAGGCGCTGGATGCGAGGGCGGGGATCTTCGGGGGCCAGCAGGCCCTCGACCACCTGCTCGCACCAGCGCAGGTAGGTCACGTGGTAGACGATGCCCTGGGCGTCTGTGTCCTCGTAGTAGACCCGCTGGGGCTGGCGGTGGGGGAAGTGGTCGTAGGCTGAGAAAGGCACGGGTCGGAGGCCCTGCCCGGGGCTGCCTGGGGGGGCGGGCCGATCATCGAAGCCTGCGGGGGCCGGCACCAGGCCCAGCTCCGGATCCTGGAAGGTGACCTCCACGCTGGCCCGCAGCAGGCTCTGGCCGCTCTGGTCGGTGACCTGTTGGTCGAAGACCGCCCGGTGGGAGGAGACCTTGCGCAGCCCGGTCCGGACGGTGAGCTGCGCGCCCAGCCCAGCGGGGGCCGCCAGCTCGGCGACGATGCGGTAGACGCTGACGGTGTAGCGCTCCAGCCAGGAGTCCTGGGCGGCGGCGTCGCAGCTCGCCTCGCAGGCCTCCACCCTGCCCCGATCCAGGAAGCGCAGCAGGGCGCAGGGCTCGACGTTCCCGTGGCTGTCCACCGCGTCTTTGTAGGCCTGCACCTGGATCTGCTCGGGGAAGTCCAGGGCCTCGCGCTCGAGCTCTGGCAGGGCGGGGAGATCCTGGTAGGGCGCCACCAGGCTCCCGCGGGGCCGGGGCGTGGGGGCCGGGTGCTGGAGCAGCACGGCATCGGCGCTCTGGATGCCCGACATGAGCGCGCCCTCGTAGCCGCCCCCCGCCCAGGTCCAGGCACCCGTGAGGAACAGGCCGGGCAGTGGCGCCCGGTTGCCCAGGCGCTTGCGGCCAGCCTGGTGGGGCCGCTGAGCCAGTCCGTACACCGCGCCCTGGTGGTTGCGGGTGTAGCGCCACATGGTGCGGGGGGTGGCCAGCTCGGCCACCGCGATGCGGTCAGCCAGCCCGGGGAAGCGTCGGCAGACCTTGGCCAGCAGGTGCTCTTTCAGCTCAGCCTTGCGCGCCCGGTAGGCGTCCCGGTCCAGCTCGAGCCAGTCCCGGACCGGGGTCAGCTCCATCACTGTGACCACGCCGCCTCCAGGAGGCGCCGCGTCGGGGTCGGAGCGTTCGTAGCTGGCGATGGACCAGTCGGTGCGGTGGACCTCCCCCGCTTGCAGCCGCGCCCAGGCTTCGTCGGGGTCGGCGCTGTGGATCACGAAGTGCTCGTCCTGGTCGATGCCGACCTCGCCCGGGGGGCAGCTGAGCCCCAGGTAGAGGGCGTAGAAGCTCACCGAGGGTTCCATGCCCTCGAGGCGCTCCAGGACGCGTGGCGGGATGGAGCCCGCGGGCACCAGCTCGCGGTAGGTCTGGAAGGGGTTGGCGTTGGAGATCACCACGGGGGCGCGGACCTGCTGACCGTCGGTCAGCTCGACCCCGGCCGTGCGGCCGTCCTCCGCCAAGATGCGAGCCACCGGGGCCTTCAGCTGGCAGCGCCCGCCCAGCTCCTCGAGCCGGGCCACCAGGGCGCGAGAGAGGGCTGCGCCGCCTCCCCGGAGCCGCCAGGCTCCCTCCATCCAGGTGCTCCCCAGCACGCAGGCGCCGAAGCTCGCGGCGGCCTGGGAGGGAGGGAGGCCCAGGTAGGTCCAGGGCGCGGTGAGCACGGCCGTCAGCTGGGGATCGTCGATGTGCTCACCCACCAGCTCCCCGAGGGTCCGGTCGGCCCACAGGGTGGAGAGTCGCTCGGACGGCGGTACGTCGAAGTCCGGGTCCACGGTGGGGCCTGTGACGTGGCGCTTGAGCTGTCGTAGGGCCCGGAACAGCCCGCTCAGGCCGTCGCGCTGGCCGGGGAAGCGCGCCCCCAGGGTGCGCAGCAGTGCGTCCAGGTCGTTGGGCAGGACGAGGTCCAGGTCCGGCAGCTCCACCCGCAGCAGGTGGTCCCTGCGCTCGAGCTCCAGCTTGTCCAGCACCCCCAGCTCGGCGAGCAGTCCGCGGCCCATGGCGCCTCGGTCCAGGCCGCCCAGGTGGTGCAGAGAGGCGTCGAAGCGGTAGCCCTTGCGCGAGAACCCGTGGGCGTAGCCGCCGGGCTTGTCGTGCTGCTCGAGCACCAGGACCTCGAAGCCCTGCCGGGCCAGCTCCACGGCGCAGCACAGGCCCCCGAGGCCCGCGCCCACGACCACTGCATCGGCGGCCTCGGGGAGGGCCCGGGAGGCTAGGCCTTCAGGCGCTTTTTTTTTTCCTCGGGCGGCTCGATCTCGTCGGGCAGCTCGGCGGTGGCGGCCTCGGGATCGTCGTCGCCGCTGGCGATGGCCTCGAGGGTCAGGCCCATCAGGGCGAAGATGGGGCGTCCGTCGGGCTCCCGCACCATCACGTCCATCACGCTGGTCTTGGCGGTCAGCTGGGTGGCCTGGCAGATCACCAGGGCCTCGCGCTCCTGGCTCTCGCCGAAGATCCTCAGGCTGCCGATCTCCCAGGGGATCGCCATCACGTCGTGCTCGATCATGGCCCAGGCCGCGCCCACCTGCACAGCCATGTCGGCGAGCACGGGGTGGGCCAGGAAGGAGCCGGGCATGGCCAAGGCGGCCACGGCTTCGTCGGTGAGCCGCACCAGGGCCAGGAAGCGCTCACCGGAGCGCCGGGTGGCCTTGATGCCGCGGAAGATGGGCCCGGTGTCCAGGGCCCGGGCGAAGCGCTGGTCGAGCATGGTGTAGAAGGGGGCCTGAGATTCCTGGGCCGCGCCGTGCAGGGCCAGCAGCTCCCGGGCCGCGAAGATCAGGTGGCGGGGCTCTTCGGTCTCGACGGCGCCTGTGCTGCAGCTGGCGTAGGCCAGGTTGGCCAGGGCCTTGGCGGGCAGATCGGGGCGGTCCTTGGGCAGCGCGAGGAGGGTGTCACCCACCTCGAGCAGCTCCACGGCCAGGCTGCGATCCCGGACCGCCATGGGGCGGCGGAAGCGGACGTTGCGCACCGCCAGGCCGCGAGCGGCGGCCTGCTGAGCGAACAGCTCGGTCACGAAGGTGCCGGGCACCACCGGCTCGCCGTTGACCCGGTGCTGGTCGAGCCACAGGTCCCTGGCCCGGGAGAAGCGCACGGTGGTGGGGCCGGAGCTGCGCACCTCCACCAGGCGCCCCTGGGGCCGGGGGGCGAGGGGGAAGGGTGCGATGTGGCGGCTGTCGGCGAAAGCGGCGGTGATGTTGAAGGCCGCCAGGTGGGGCTGTGCCGCGCCGAGCACGGCGTCCAGGAAGAGGCGGACGCCCCGCTGGGGGTCCAGGGGGCGCAGCCCGGCCTCGGCGAAGCGCTTCTCCTCTTCGGGGGAGACCATGCCCGTGCCGGTCCACGCGGTCCAGTCCACGGTCTGGGCATGCAGCTGGGGCCAGCGCTTGCCGATGGCCAACACCGCGCCCGCCAGCAGGTCGTTGGCCAGGGCGTAGTCGGTCTGGCCTGCGTTTCCGAACATGCCGGCCACGGAGCCGAAGGCCGAGAACAGGCGCAGCTCCGAGAAGTCCAGGGCGTCCAGCATGGCGAAGAGGGGCTCGAGCTTGGTGGCGATGGTGCGGTTGGCTTCTTCGTTGGTCAGGTCCCCGATCAGGCGGCCGCGCTGCACGCCGGCGCCGTGGACCACGCCGCGGATGGTCTCGCGCTGGCTCAGGCGCTTGATCAAGCCGGCAAAGGCCCGGCGGTCGGTCACGTCACAGACCTGATAGCGGGCGTCGATGCCAGCCTCGTCCAGCTGGGCCAGGTTGCGGCTCAGCTCCCACTGGGCGCGGGCCTCAGCGGTGGCCCGGCGGGAGGCGCCCAGGCCGATGCCCTGGCTGCGAACCCGCTCGATCTCGAGGCTGCGCAGGGTCTGGTCGATGGTCTCGGGGCTGGCGTCCAGCCAGGTGGGACGGTCGGTGGGCAGCGGGGTGCGGCCGGTGAGCAGCAGGCGGGCGCCCGTCAGGCCCGCCAGGGCGCGCACACACTCGAAGACGATGCCACGCGCGCCGCCGGTCACCAGGAGCAGATCTCCAGGGCGTAGCAGGTCTCCGCGCCGCACCACCTGGCCCAGAGGCTGGCTGGTGGGGGTCATGGGGCCGTAGGAGCCCAGACCGACCTCCAGGCAGGAGCTGACGCGATCGATGCGCTGCTCGATGGCCTCGGCCCAGGCCTGGTCGCCGGTGTCGATGAGCTGGAAGCGGCAGCTTGGGATCTCCCGCTGCAGTGAGCGCACGAAGCCGGCCGGGAAGGCCCCCAGCAGGGTGGAGGAACCGTCGGTGCTGGCACCGAAGCAGCCGTCTTGGGACATGGGCACCAAGACGCGCAAGGACTTGGCCGCCAGCACGGGGGCCATGGCGCGGAACACACGGAACAGCAGGGAGACCTGCTCCTGCAGCGCCACGGAGTAGCCCGCGCCGTCGGTGTCCAGCCCGACCAGGCCCCGGTGGGCCAGGTAGATCAGGGTGTCCTGTTCGTCGAGGGCCATGGACAGCTCGGCGGTGTTCATGCCGGCTACGGCGGTGACATGCAGGGCCATCACCTCGATGCCGGCGCCCCGCAGGCGGTCCACCACCGGGCTGCTGCCCAGGTCGGCGGTGATGGCCAGGGCGCGCTTGCAGGGGAAGGGGCTGTCGTCCTCGCGGGGCATGCGGGCCACGCCCACGCCCAGCAGGATGTTGGCCTCGGGGTCGTCGTCGTCCGTGGCGGGGTCGGTGGCCTGCTCCGGCGCGAGGTCCAGGGCGGGCTCGGGGACCGCGAGAGCCTCGGGGGTCGGCGCGGCGGCGGGGGCAGCCTCTGGCTCCGGCTTCGGCTCTGGCTCGGGGTCCGGCTCTGGCTCCGGCTCTGGCTCCGGCTCTGGCTCCGGCTCTGGCTCCGGCTCTGGCTCTGGCTCGGGGTCCGGCTGCTGGGGACCGTCTCCCAGAGACGCCAGGACGGCGGCGAGGTTGTCGATGGTGCGGGGACCGGCGGGCTTGGTGGCGGTGTCCAGGCCGTGCTCGCTGAGCAGGGAGACCCAGATCTCGGCGCGCTGCACGGAGTCGATGCCCAGATCGGCCTCGAGGTCCAGGTGGGGCTCGAGCATGTCGGCGGGGTAGCCGGTGGCCTCCACCAGCTTGTCCGTCAGCCGCTGGACCCAGACCTCGGTCGAGGCGGTGGGGGCGGG
>CALDOK010000428.1 GCA_937912125.1 uncultured Pseudomonadota bacterium | reverse complement strand
GGTTGTCGACGGTGTCGGTGTCCGGCTTCTCCGGGTCGGAGCGGCAGGCGGACAGTGCGAGGGCGAGGGCGAGGGAGATCAGGGCGGGTCGCATGGCGTTCCTCCGGGGAGCGGGCCCCCGGAGTCTACCAGCGCGATAGGCTCCTCGCCGGTGAACCGGAGGTCCCATGACCCAGCAGCCCCCCACCCTGTGGGTCGACGGTGACGCGGCCCCCCGCGCAGTCAAGGAAGTGGTCTTCCGTGTTTCGGAGCGCCTGGGCCTTCAGGTGGTGCTGGTGGCCAACAGCGTCATGCACCTGCCGCGCTCGAAGTTCATCACCCAGGTGGTGGTGGGCAAGGGCATGGACGTGGCCGATGACCACATCGTGGACCACTGCGTCGAGGGTGATGTGGTCATCACCGCGGACATCCCCTTGGCCGCTCAGCTGGTCGAGAAGGGTGCGCTGGTGCTGCAGCCCCGGGGCGAGCCCCTGGACGCCAGCAACGTGCGCCAGCGCCTGGCCATGCGGGACTTCATGGAGGAGATGCGGGCTGGCGGCCTGGCGGGTGGCGGGCCTCCGCCCTTCGCTCCCCAGGACAAGGCCCGCTTCGCCAACGCCCTGGACCGCCTGCTGACCGCGCGGCTGCGCGGCACTCTGTGAGGATCTCTTCATGGCTCGCTGGCTGATCATCGGAGGCACCCGCTTCGTCGGGCACCACATCGCCCAGGCCGCCATCGACGCCGGCCATGAGCTCACCCTGTTCCACCGGGGGCACACCCCGGCGCGGCTCGAGGGGCCGTACCGGGAGCTGCTGGGGGATCGGGACGGCGGGATCGATGCGCTGCAGGGCTCCAGCTGGGACGCGGTGATCGACGTCTGCGGCTACGCGCCGCGGGTGGTGGAGCAGGCCCTCGAGGCGGTGGAGTGCGCGCACTACACCTTCGTCTCCTCGGTCTCGGTCTACCCGGAACGTGCAGTGGACCAGGCCCCCATCCGCGAGGACGATCCGGTGCTCGCCTGGCGCGGTCCGCGCACCGAGGAGATCACCGAGCTGAGCTACGGGCCCCTCAAGGTAGACTGCGAGCGGGCGGTGTGGGCGCGGCATCCCGACGCCACCGTCATCCGCCCCGGCTACGTGGTGGGCCCCCGGGATCACACTCATCGGTTCGGCTGGTGGGTGCGCTGGCTGGCCCGAAGCGGGCCGGTGCTGGTGCCCGCCAACGCCGCCGCGCCCATCCAGGTCATCGACGCCCGCGACCTGGCGGCCTTCGTGGTGCGGGCCACCGAGCGGCGCCTGGCGGGGGCCTTCAACTGTGTGGGCCCGGCCCGACCCACCACCTGGGGTGAGGTCTATGGGCTCATCGCCAAGGTCGCCGACGCCGGCGCCGAGCTGATCCCGGTGGACGACGCCTGGCTGGTGGAGCGGGGCGTCGAAGAGCAGGCCCTGCCCATGTGGCTGCCGCCCGAACGGCTGGGCGAGTCCCTGGTGGCCGACGGGGCGCGGGCCGCGGCGGCGGGGATGGGGCTGCGGCCCCTCGAGGGCACGGTGCGGGACATCCTCGCCGAGCCGCCCCGGGCCGATCTGCCGCTGGAGCGACTGACCGCCGCGCGTGAGGCCACCCTGCTGGCTCGGGCCGCCGAGGGGGCCTGAGTCTCGCCCCGGTTCAGCCCTCCATGGGCTCCCAGCGGTGCTCGTCGTGGTCGTACCAGCGGTCGTCGGGGGCCAGGATCACGCCCGCGAAGCGCGCGGCGAGCCAGTAGGCGATCTCGAAGGCCACCACCTCGTGCATGGTGCGCAGCTGGGAGTAGCCCAGCTCGATGGCCACGATGGCGCAGGTGTCGGTCAGGTGCTCGCGCACGGCGCCTTGCTGGGGGGGCAGCTCCGAGAGCTCTTCCTCGACCCGGTCGGCGCCGGTCCAGACGCGCACCCTCACGGGGCGCCCGTCGGGCAGGCCGAACTGCAGGGGCTCGTCGCTCCACTGCAGGTCCCGCATGAAGCGCTCCACGGCGTCGGCGTGGACGTCGAAGTCCTCGCCCAGGGTCAGCCAGTCGGCGGGTGCGATGCCCCGACGGATCGCGGCGGCGTCGAGGTCGTGGGGCTCGTGCTGCAGGTAGGTCGTGATCCATGCTGGCATGGTGGCTCCATGGGCGGCGAGGCGGCCCGTCCCCCCCCAATGTCACGTGGGTGAAGCTCCTGTCAACACCGCGCCCCATGGCGAACCCGCGCCGCTTACCCTGGTCCCTCCAGCCACCCGTTGGAGGCTCTATGCTCGCGCTCCCCGTCCTGTTCTCCCTGGTCCTCTCCGGCCTCGTCCACGCGGAACCGCGGGAGGAAGCGGTGATCGCTCTGGCCGAGGGGCGCCAGGCGCGGGCGCTGCAGCTGCTGTCCGACGGGGTGAGCGCCGGCGGCGAGGACGCTCAGGAGCTGCGCTGCCTGCTGGGCCGCATCCAGCACCAGGCGGGGCGGCACACCGAGGCCCTCGAGACCCTGGGGTTTGTCTCCGAGAGCGCCCCCTGCGCCCTGGGGGCCGCCTGGGTGCGGGCCGAGGCCATGCTGGCGCTGGGGCGCGAGGAAGAGGCGGGCGCAGTGTATGCCCGCCTGAGCGAGGTGGCCCTGGGCTCGGATCGGGATGCGCGCACCGTGGCCCGTCTGCTGGACCTGAGCGATCGTGTGCTGGCCCGGGAAGAGCCCGGGGTGGACCAGGCCGTGGAGTCCCTGGGCCTGGCGCTGCAGCTGACGGTGGACGAGGAGACGCAGCTCGGGCTGGCGCGGCGCCTGGTGGACCTGGCGGTGGAACTGGGAGACCCCGGGCGGGCCTGGCAGGCCATGCCGGTGTTGGCGCTGGCGGTGGATCGGGACGGCGAGGTGGAGGACCGGCGGCGGCTGGCCTCGCTGGTGGGGGGATCCGCTGGGCTGGCCATCCTCGAGGGGCTGCCCGCCGATCTGGAGACCCAGCTGCTGCGTCTGGATCTGGGCAGCGGTCGGGATCCGAGCTGGCAGCTGGCCCAGCTCGAGGCCTTGGTGGACGCTCACCCCCAGGCCTCCGAGACCCGGCTGGCGCGGCTGCGCATGGGGCGGGTCCTGGCTGGCGCAGGCTGGCAGGGGGAGGCGGAGGCGGTCTTGGAGCCCCTGGGTGAGGGTCAGGACGAGGTGGCCGCGGAGGCGGCGGAGCGCCTGGCGCGCCTGGCCTTGTCCGCGGGCGACGACGCGGCGGCCGTGGCGCGGCTCGAGCGGCTGCTGGAGCGCTTTCCCCACGCCGAGCAGCGCGCCTGGGCCGAGCAGCAGCTCGAGCAGACCCTGTGGCGGGAGGGCGAGCGTGCCGCGGCGGCGGGGGAGCATGCCCGCGCCTCGGAGCTCTTCCTGCGGCTGGCGGGCCAGGGCTCGGCCCGCGCGGCCTACGCAGCCGGCCTGATGGCCAGGGCCCTGGGCGAGCCGGACCAGGCGCGCCGCCTGTGGCTAGAGATCCCGGCCCGGTGGCCGGGGAGCGACGACGCCCGGGACGCGATGTGGGGGCTGTTCCGGCTGCAGGCCCACGACCAGGACGACCCTGACGGGGCGGTGGCCTGGCTCGAGGAGCGGGCGGAGGCGGGCCTGGTGGACGCGAGCTGGCTGCTGGAGGAGCTGGACGAGCCCTCGCTGGCCGTGGAGAGCGACGGTGTGACGCGGGTTGGCGGTCATCCCTCGGTGCGGGTGTTGTCCCGGGGGCATGAGCGCCTGGAGCTGCGCCTGCACCGGGTGGACCTCGAGGCCTGGCTGCGGGCGGGCTGGTCCCTGGACCGATTGCCGGATCTGGATCTGGGCATCATCGAGCCGGACCGGGTCTGGGAGCTCGATCTTCACGACGTCCACCCCCAGCGCATCGCCAGCCGGGATGTCCCCGTCTCGACGCCGGGACCGGGGCTCTTCGCGGTGACGGTCGCCAGCACCGAGCGCGAGGCGCGCACCCTGATGCTGCGCTCGGACGCTCGGGTGGTGGCGCAGCGCGCCGGGCCGCACCTGGCGGTGGCGGTGTTCGCCGGTGGGCGGCCGGTGCCCGGTGCGCGGGTGCTGGTGCGGGAGGACAGCACGGTGGTGGAGCTGCGCACGGACAGCACGGGCCTGGCCCAGGCCGAGCACCGCGGCGGACCGCTGCTGGTGCTGGCCAGCTCGTCCCATGGCCCCGCCCTGCTGGAGCTGGATGGGGTGGAGAGCCCTCGGCCCGACGGCGCGGTGATCAGCACCGTGGATCTGGATCGCCCGGTGTACCTCCCCGGTGACCGCCTGGGCTTCCGCCTCGCGGTGGACCGCGCGGTCTCGAGCGAGCGCAGCGACTGGACCCTGTGGCTCGAGGGTGGTGGTGGCTTCACCGCCCTGGCGCGGCAGGTCTTCCACGAGGGGCCTGACGGCACCATCGTCGGGGAGCTGCCCCTGCCCCTGGCCAGCACGGGCCACGCGGGCATCGCCGCCAACGGTGCGAACCTCACGCTGATGGCCCAGCGCCCCGACGGCACAGAGCTGCGGCTGGCCGTGGCGCCCGTGGTGGACCGGGTGCCCGAGGGTCGTCACCTCGAGCTGCGCGCGGCCGAACGCAGCGTGAACATCACGCTGCTCGAGGAGAGCGGCGACCCCGCTGTGGGCGTGCCCGTGGACTGGACCTGGGTCCAGGCCGAGCAGACCGGGCGGGTGGTGACGGACGCCCAGGGTCAGGCTCGGCTCGACGGCCCTCCCCAGGGGGTGCCCTGGACCGTCGAGGCCAGCGTGCCCGGCACTTCCCTGTCGGCGCGGGCGTGGCGAATGCCCGTCGTGGCAGCGCCTTGGAGCCTCGAGGGTGGTGACGACCGGCTCCGCAGCGGTGAGCGCCTGGGCCTGATGGCTGCGGGCGAGGGGGCCGCGACCCTGCGCGTGGTGCGGCTTCATGCTGCGCAGGAGCCCGAGCCCTTGGCGGATCCGTGGGGCCTCGAGCCTCGCTGGACCCAGGGCCTCGAGGGCCCCGAGGGTTGGTACAGCCTGCAGCCCGTGGACACCCGCGGCCTGCGGGAGACGGTGCATCGCGCCGAGCTGACCCTGGACGGTGAGCAGCGAGTGGATCTGCCGGCCCTGAGCCCAGGGCGCTACCGCGCCGAGCTGCTGCCCGCCTCTGGGGCGGGTGTGGTCTCCACCTGGGACTTCGAGGTGGACGACGCGGCTGTCAGGCTGCGGGTTCCGGCGTCGGTGGGCGCGGGGGAGCAGCTGAAGCTGACCCTCGAGGGCGAGCCCGCCCTGGTGATGCTGCGCTCCAACGACCAGGTGGAGGCCATGGTGCTGCGCCCTGGCCAGTCCTGGTCGTTGCCGGCGCCTGCGCGCTGGCGTGACGAGGTGACGGTGGCGGCCAGCGCACCCTCGGGTGCCAGCCACCACCGGACCGTGGGCCTGAGCCCCGCCCTGGTCTCCCGCCTGGCGGTGGACGAAGAGGCCGAGGGCTGGCGCGTGCGGGTGGAGGTCGTCGATGCAGCCGGTCGGCCAGCCCGCGCCCAGGTGGCATTGCGGGCGGTGGATCTGACCCTCGAGCGGCGGGTGGGGCGTGCCCCGAGCCTGGCGGTGGGCCCCATGCGCCCCGGCCTGTTCTGGTCCCGGGTGGGAGGCTGGGGCGGAGCCCTGCGCTTGGGCGCCTTCGCCTCCGCCGTCAGCCAGGCGCTGCTCGAAGAGGTGGCTCGGGAGGAGGAGGCCCGCCGCGCCCTGCGCGCCTCGAGCGGTCAGCTGATGGACAACGCGGTCCAGGCGGCCCTGGGCGAGGACGTGCCCCTGTCCCTGGGCCTGGGTGGGCTGGGGACCATGGGGATGGGCTCCGGAGGGGGCGGCTCGGCCTACGGCTGCGGTGGGCTGGGAACCGCGGGGCGCGGCAGCGGCGGGAGCGGATCCCCCCAGCGCCCCCTGCAGGGCGAGCGCGATCGGGTGCTGTGGGCGGTGCTCGAGACCGACGAGCTCGGCGTGGTGGAGCTGATTATGCCCACGCCGCCCCGGGCGGGGCAGTACCGGGTCGAGGCCGTGGCGCTGGCCCACGGCTGGGTGGCGCGGGACGAGCGGGTGGTGGCCAGCGCCGGCGCCAGGCCTGGAGAGGGTAGGGCCAAGCCCGAGCCGGCGCGCTCTCTGCCGGCGGTGGCCTTGGCGGTCGATCCCCATGTGGATCACGAGGCCGGTCGTGCAGCGGTGGCGGCGCGTGCCGCGCTGGCGACGCTGCCCCTGCTCGAGGGCGAGGCCCGCGCCGAGGCGCTGGATCGTGTGCGCTCCCTGCTGGGTGCCCTGAGCGCGAGCCCGATGGGCTACCGCGGCGTGGGCGAGGCCGCTCAGGCCCTGGCCCTGCTGGGAGAGCTGGGGGAGCTGTGGACCCTGCCCCGGGGCACCCTGGAGGACTTCGACGCGGCCATCGACGTGGAGGGAGCCAGCCGCGGCGACCGCGTGGCCCTGGTCTGGGCCCGAGCGCGAGCCGGCCTGCCGGTGGACGACGCCAGCATCGCGCGCTTGCTGCGGGAGCCGGAGCAGCTGTCCCCCGAGCAGGCCTCGGAGCTGGCCCGGGCGTTGATCCTGATGGATCGACGGCCCGAAGCCCGCAGGCTGGTGGCAGGTGCGGGCCCCCAGGCCGTGCTCGCCCGCCTGGCCCTGTCCTCTCGTCGCTCCGAGCGCAAGCAGGCCGAGCAGGACGCTCGCGCCTTGCTCGCGGGCGCGCCGCCCCCCGTGGGCTCGGTGGCCCGGCCCGCATGGATCGCGGCGGTGGCCTCCGTGTGGCAGGGCGAGGACCTCCCCGAGGAGACGCCGGTGGCGGATCTGCCGCTGCATGGCTGCGCCCAGCGGCTCCCCCTGTCCGCCGATGGCTTGCCCGTGCGGGCCTACACCAGCGCCTCCCTTGACGGGGACCCACCCTGCCGTGAAGGGCTCATCTCCCTGGCCGTGGGCGACGCGCTGCGGGTGGACGGCGACCTGTCCCGCGCCTGGCTGCCGGCTGGGCTCGAGCGGATCCCCGACCCCAGCGGCGCCGGCTTTCTGGTTCGGGCCGCGGCCCCCGGGCGCCACAGGCTGGGCATGATCGAGCGCAAGACCGACGCCGTGGACCTGATGGTCGAGGTGGCGCAGGGCGAGCCCGAGGCCGTGGCCCAGGACGTGGCCCTGGCCCTGGCCCAAGAGCGCTGGGCCCGGGGCGAAGATCCCGCGGCGTGGCTGTCCGCACGCCCGCGGCTCGAGGACTGGCATCCCCACCTGCAGGCCGGCGTGGCGCGCCTGCGCTTCCAGCAGGCCGTGCTGGAGGGCGCCGCGGCCGAGGGGCTGGTGGCCGCCTTCGAGGATCTGCGCGACGTGGAGCCCCGCGGCCAGGTGTCCTTCGACGAGGTCCTGGCCACCGCCCGCGCCTATGGAATCCTGCGCCCTCAGCGGGCCATGGAGATCCAGCGCACCGCCATCGGTGCGGCATTCCTGGACGAGGCCGCCATCGCCAGCCGCCTGGAGCGTGTGCTCGGGCCCCTGGCCGCCATCCAGGTGCTGTGGGAGATCGCGGGCCGCTACCCCGCGGTGCCCGTGGTGGAGCAGGCGCTGTACGAGCTGCCCGACCGGGTGTTGGACATGGGGTCCGGGGGCTCCCTGCCCCCCGAGCTACGGCGGGTGGGGGTGACCCCGACGGATCTGCGGCTGATGTCGGCGGCCTGGAACCGCGAGTTCGTGGTGCTGCACCCTGGCTCGGCGCTGGCCCCTCTGGCCGGGCGGCGGCTGGTGGTGGACCTGTTGCACCTGGGTGCCTGGGACCAAGCCGCGGGCTGGGCGGCGCGCCTGAGCGCCGAGCATCCCCAGCACGAGCTGTGCGACAGCTTCCTGTACCTCGAGGGCCTGGCCCGCAGCGCGGCGGGGGACCACCGCCATGCGGCCGCCCTGCTGCGGCGGGTGAACAAGCTGCGGTTCGTGCAGCCCGACGGCCTCGAGGGCCCCTCCGAGCTGAGGATGGACGCCGAGCTGGCCCTTGCCCGGCTGCTCGAGGCCCGGGGAGACCGCGCGGGGGCCGTCGCGGCCTACTCCGAGGCCGCCAGCGAGCTGGACGAGGCCCAGGCCTCGGTGCTGCAGCTGCGGCATCGCAGCCTGGATCTGGACGAGCTGCTGCTGCTCGAGCCCGGGGAGCCCGCGGTGCTGCCTGTGACCGTGGCGGGGGTGGACCGCATCTTCCTGCGGGCCTACCGCCTGGACCTGCGCACCCTGTTCCTGAGGGACAGCGGCCTGCAGGGGGTGGAGCAGGTGCAGGTGGCGGGCATCAGCCCAGCCTGGTCCGGCGAGCGCAGCGTGCCCGAGCGTCCCTTCGCCCGAGAGCACGATCTGCGCTTGCCCTTGACGGAGGCGGGCGCCTGGCTGGTGCAGCTGCATGCCGGCGATCAGGCCCGCACCATGCTGGTGGTGCGGAGCGAGCTCGAGCTGGCGGCCATGGACGCCGGCGGCCTGCGCCGGGTCACGGTGCTGCGCCGGGGTAAGCCCGCGGCCGGGGTGCAGGTGCGCGCCATCGCGGGGGGCAAGGTGGTGGCGGCCATCACGGACCAGCGCGGCGTGGCGATCGTGCCCGCCTACGCGCCCGTCCTGGCCTTCGACGGAGTTCACTACGCCTTCACCCAGGCACACCGGGCTGGCGTCCAGGACCTGAGCTTCGAGGGCGGTGATGAGCTGCTGCGCCGGGTGGACCAGCGCCTCGAGCAGGAGCGGGAGCAGCACCGCAGCCGCTACCAGCACATCGGCGTGAGCGGCGGATCGGGCATGGAGGCTTCGGCGCTCTGATCTTTCCATGAACCTCTGCGGCGGTATGGTGTCCAAGGTCCGCGCCAGGAGCCACCATGCCGCCGCTGCGTCCTATGCTCGTCCTCACGGGCTCTTGCCTGTTGCTCGTCGCCTGCCTCGCAGGAGGCGACGCTGATCCGTCGGCGCTCTCCGCGGAGCTCGAGCCCACGCCGGAGCCGGCGCCACGGGTGGAGACCCTCGAGGAAGCGCTGGGCCTGTTCATCGGGGACGCGGCGCTGGAGGCGGGGCTGCTGCTGGAGCTGGATGCCGAGGCCCAAGCCCTGGCCGAGCGGCTGGCAGCCCACGGCCCCGCGGACCCCGAGCGGGTGCGCGCCATGCTGCGCGGGCAGGTGGAGCAGCGCCTGCTGAGCTGGGTGGCCAGGGATCGGCAGCAGCCCTTCCCCGTGGACGCGGAGCGCATCCGCCGCCAGGCCATCCAGTGGGAGGCCTTCCGGCTGGCCAGCTACGTGTCTTCGGGGGTGTTCCCCAAGACCTACTTCGGCTTCTTCGACCAGGCCTGGGACACCGCGGAGCACGAGCGCACCCTGCGGGACACCGTGATCTGCACCCGCGGGATCGTCAACGCCTGGCAGGCGGAGCGGGGCCGGCCGGTGCGCGTCACCGACGCCGAGATCGCGGTCACCTTCATCGCCGAGGGCGGCGCCCTGCTGCTGACCACCGAGCAGCGGCGCATGGACGCGCTGCACCCGGTGATGGACGTGGGGTTGGACGACCTGGCGAGCGGGCTGGGGGACTACGGTGGGCTGCTGGCCAGTCTGGACGTCGGCTGCGGCACGGACCTGCAAGGGACCGTGGTCTACTCGGAGCCCGAGGTGCGGCCAGCGGGTGTGAGCGACCGGCTCGCGGCGCCCGAGGGCCAGTGGGCGTGGCTGGCGCGCGACGCCACCTTCCGCGAGGGCATCGTGGGCACGGCGCTGATGTGGATCTGGGAGAAGGAGATCGCGGCCCGCAAGCTCACCGCTGCGGGGCGGGCCCCCATGCACAGCCGCGGCCTGGACGAGCAGATGGTCCTGGGGTCCCTGGTCTACAACTCGGGCATCCTGCACTCGGAGAGCACCGCCCAGAGCATCCTGCGCTTCGACACTGGGGCGCGGATCCACGGCGACTCGGAGCGCAACGCGCATCGTCGGCCCCGGCTGAACCTGCTGCCGCCCTCGGGCCTGCTGGCGGAGCTTCTGAGCGACGGCCGCTACCGCGATCAGCCCACCTCCTGGCTGGCGGCCTACCACGTGCTGCAGCGCTACGGCGCCTGGGATGGGCTGCGGCGCTTCGCGGACGTGTTCGACGAGGGTGGGATGTTCGTCGAGCCGCCATCCGCGGGCTGAGCGGGCATAGCTCCCGCTTGGCGCGCTCCGCTCACCCCGCCCGGCGGCGGCGCTTGGCCGCGAGATAGGCCCGGTAGCTCTGCCACGAGCGGCTGGACCGCAGATCTCCTGCCAGCAGAGGCTCGAAGCGCACATCGCCGATGACGCGCTGGACCACCCGGACGACGGTGTCGTGCTCAGCGCTCGCACGGGCCACGGCGCTGTGGTGCACGCCCAGGCGCGACGCCGTCTCCCGGGTGCTCCCCTCGCCCAGGGCCCGCAGGCAATGGATCAGCTGACGGCGCCTGGGCCCCTTCTCCAGCAGCCTGGACGCCGGCGTGCGGCTGACGGAGCTCAAGGCGTACAGCACGTCCTCGAAGCTCGGGTGCTCGATGAGCCGCCCGAAGTCGGGCAGCTCCGTGCCCTGCGGGTTCACCGAGGGATCGCGGGAGACATGGGCGTGGAAGTTCGGTGGATCTCGCTCTGCGCGCCTGGTCAGGGGCCAGGCCAGGCCGGTGGCGTCGCGGTGGGTGGAGAAGGCCCAGCCCAGGGGGTCGTCCACCAGGCCGCCACGGCAGGGATTGAGCAGCACGCAGCGCCGCGTGCGCTCGAGGTGCTCCGGGTTGTCCACCACCGTGGGTTCCCCCACGGGCCGCCACAGGGACAGGCCGGGCCAACCCCAGCGGTGTCCGAGCCAGCGGGCGTGGCCGCTCATGGCGCCGTGTAGCCTGCGGGGATCCACCCGCGGGGCCAGCAGGTGTAGGTGGTCGGGCATCAGGCAGAGGTGGTGCAGGGGCGCCACCACCACCACGCGATCCCAGAGGGCCTTGGCTTCCTCCCAGTCGTGGAAGAGCCACAGGCCGCGACGAGCATGGAGGGCGTAGTGAAGCATGGGCCGTGCTGATGCAAGTCGCCTGCCAGCCCGGCGAGGGTGCGAGCTGTTCGCGAGAGAGTTTTGGGATAAAGCAGTAAATCGGCCGAGATCCGGGCCCGGGGTCGCCTGCTGAACCGTCGAAGATCGTCGAAGAGCGTCGACGGTTCGACACCCCCCCTTCGACGATCAGTCTCGGCCGTAGAGGTCCGTGAGCACCGTGGCGTCGGCCACGATGCTGCCCTGCCGCACAGACCAGCGCAGCTCACCCTGGGCGTCCACCAGCTGCAGGTAGCCGGTGTTGCCCCAGTGGATGAAGGTGCTGCCGTCGTCGAGGCGGTCGGCGCCCCCCAGGACCATGGCCGTCATGCCGTGGTCTCCGGTGTGCCGCCAGACCTCGGTGGCCACCTGGGCCTGGTCGTCCAGGGCGAACTCGACCACGCGGGAGGGCTCGCCCCGGCCGGAGTCGTTGTTGTCGAAGAGCAGCAGGGTGTCGTCCTTGGTCCAGCTGGCCGCGTGAGGCCCGAAGCCTGCGCCGAAGTCATCTGGATCCGGGGCGATGAGGTAGCCGTCGGTGCCCACCACGGTGAGGGGCTCGCCGGTGATCGCGTCGACCTCAACGATGCTGTTCACGCCACCCATGGTCAGCCAGTAGCTGTCCCGCTCGGGCGCGTAGCTGATGGTGTTGGTGTGTGTCCAGTCGGTGCCCTGGGGGTAGAAGTTGGTGTCCAGGGTGTTGTCGGGGTCGTACTCGAGGTGGTCCCACACGCTGTACAGCTGGCTGGTCTCGCCGCTGGCGGCGTCGTACTGCAGCACCCGGTCGCCCACCAGATCGCCGTAGTCCTTATGCTCCTGCACATCGATGGCCAGCCAGGCCAGGTCGCCGTCGTCGTGGGCCACGAAGCTGTGGTGCCCCTGCTCCACGGCCACCGAGTCGAGCTGCTGGCCGTCCATGCCCTGGGTGATCACCTCGCTGCGGTCCAGGGCGTGGTCCACGCCCACCTGCAAGAAGCGCAGCGCGGCCTGGCCTGGCACCGGGTCTGCCGCCAGGGACACGGACCCCACGGGGAGGGCGGAGTACCAGACCAGATCGGCGTCGGCGTCGATGATGGTGACATAGGCCACCTCGGCCCAGGAGATGCTCAGCACCCAGCCCTCGAAGCTGCCGTCGCTCTGGTCCAGGGTGAAGTCCGGCAGCGCCGCCGCGACGCCGTCGGTGGTGGTGATGTGGTCGGGGCCGGTGGTGATGTGTCCGTCGAGCTCCGCCACCACGCGCCAGTGCACGTCCCGGAAGGGCTTGTTGCCCAGCAGCAGCGCCCGGCTGCGTCCGGGCCCGTCCTGGACGGGCGGCGTGATCTGGCCGTAGGCGGTGCTCGGGCCGAACTCCACCCAGGCTTGGCCGCCGCCCAGGGGCTCCCAGCTCACCTCCACCACGGTGCGGATCTGCTCACTGACATCCCCCTGCGCGTGGAAGGTGGTGCCCGCGCAGGCGCCCGAGGCCGCGATGGCCGGCGCCAGGAGCCAGGGGAGCAGGGGACGCGGCGGGTGGAACATGATCGAGCCGGTGTGCGGGGCCTGGCATGCTATCGCGGGCTTGGTTCGGCTGGTGCTGGACCCCGGGCCCGCCCTCAGCCCTCGAGCAGCTTGCGCTCACGCGCCTCGATCTGGTCGGGCCGCAGCAGGGCATGCTGGCGGTCTACCACCTGCGTGCCCAGGATCAGGTCGGCGGTGGTGCGCCCCTTGGGGTGGATGAAGAGCAGGCCGATGTCCAGAAACAGCGGGATGCCGCAGCCCCCCGCCCACAGGGCGAGGCGCAGGGCGTTGCGGGCCGCGCCCCGACCTGGGCTGCACTCCATGCCGCGGTGGTCCACCAGCACCTGATCGATGATGCGTCGGCCCACGCTGGTGCCCCCGCCGAAGGGGGCGTCCTGGACGACCGCGGCCACCAAGCCCAGGGCGGTGATCAGGCCCCCCGAGAACAGCAAGCCCAGGGCGGCGGCCAGGCCCACCCAGATTCCCTCGTCCAGCGCCGCGGCACAGAAACGCTCCATGCGTCGCGCCGCGGGCAGATCGAGCTCGGGCTCGGGCTGCCAGGGCTCGGTGAAGCTGGCCATCACTCACCCTTGACCAGGGCCAGGACCTGGCGGAAGCGGGGGTGGCTCGCGCCGCCCATCCACTCGTAGACCAGCGCCTCCCAGGTGGTGACCACGGCGCCGGCCTGGGCCAGGCGGTCGAGGGCGAAGCGGTGGTCGTGGGGGGCGCGCGCAGAGAGGCAGTCGGCCACCAGGATGACCTTCATGCCCTTGTCGAGGGCCGCCAGGCCCGTCTGCTGGATGCAGATGTGGGTCTCGGACCCCACCAGGTACAGCTCTTTGCGGCCAAAGCGAGCCACGGCGCGGCCGAAGCGTGGCTCGCCGAAGCAGCCGAAGGAGGTCTTCGAGATGGGCTCGAGGCCGTGCAGGGCGTCGGCCACCACGGGCAAGGTGGGCCCGAAGGCCTTGGGGTAGTGCTCGGTCCAGATCACGGGAACGTCCAGCAGGCGGACGGCATGGAGGAAGCGCACCGTGCGCTCGAGGGTGCCCGTGCTGTCCACCACCGTGTGGTAGTGGTTCTGTTGGATGTCGATCATGGCCACCAAGGCGGCCGAGGGGTTCAGCAAGCCTGCCTGTTGCATGAGGACCTCCGCGGTTGAGCCTATCGCGCTGGGGGTCGGGCGCATTCCATCCTGGTGCTGGACGGGCTATCATCGAGACAGCCGAGGTCATCCATGACGCATGTGCTTCCCCGCTTCCTGCTGCTCATCCTTGGGCTCTGCGGCACCGCCTGCTCCGACCGCGTGGTCGACAGCCGCGCGTACAATGACGAGGGCAAGCTGGCGTGGAGCACGGTGATGCCCAGCAGCCGCAACATCGCTCTGTGGCTGCGTTATTCCATCAACGGCCCGGTCCGGCGGGACGCCCCCGAGGACGAGGGGCTGCTGCTGTACGATCTCTCGGGCCACCTGTGGTTCAAGGTCGATGGCGGCCAGCGCTACGTCGGCGCCATCTACCTGAAGCCCAGCGGCGTCGCGGTGGACAAGGTCTACAGCAAGGGTGAGCGGGATGGCGTCACCCGGACCTGTGGCTACTCCACCTGCCTCGAGAGCGGCCGCCTCAAGATCATGCCCCTGCAGGATGTGCCGGCGGGCGCGATGCTGGACTTCGAGGGCTTCCTTCCCCTCGAGCGCGACGGGGCGGAGCTGGTGAGCGCCAACCTCGAGCTGGCACCCAACTGATGCTTCGCTCCTGCTGCCTGGTCGGCATGCTCCTGTGGGGCAGCGCCTGCGGTGAGACCACGGTCCAGCAGCGCGGCCAGGTGTTCCGGCCCGTGCGGCAGGGCTCCAACCAGCTGTGGCTCACGGACCTGCAGGTCGGGGACCGGCAGGCCACCCTGCCGTTCTACTACCTGCCCGAGGAGACCGCCGACGTGGTGGTGGCCCCGGGGCTGCTGGACTGGCTGGCCGAGCCCGGGTTCCGGCCCTCAGTGGTCTACGTGAGCATCGATCCCGACGCCCACCACTACACCTTCACCGCGGGTGCCGAGATCGGGCGCTTCGTCGAGGACCTGGGCCTGTTCGGCGGGCCCAAGGTGCAGATGGCCTTCTCCAAGGCCAACCAGAGGCCCGAGCAGCTGCCGGTGGTGGACTGCGCCCAGGCCAGCGCGACCGTCGCGGTGTTCATGGTGGAGCAAGGCGGCAGCAACGAGGTCAAGCGCGATGGCCGCTGCGTGCGCGCCACCTACCACGTGCCCCAGGACAGCCTGAGGGTGGCGGATCGGCTGTGCTACGGGCTGGGGGGCGTGTTCTGATTCCGTGGGCCCTTCAGGCGTAGGTCGACAGGTACACGCCGACGTCTCCAGTGCTCCGGCGCAGGGTGACCTCGACGTCGTCCACGGCGGCGCGCATCAGGCCCAGCAGGCCATCCTCGTCGCTCAGCATGGAGCCGACCATGGCGGTCTTGAGATCTCCGCCGTCGCTCGAGCGCAGGGCGCGGTCGAAGAGGGTGCCGGTGATGTCCATCAGATCCTTCGTGTCCTCGGCGTCCAGGTCGAAGCGCACCCCCGCGTCGTTCAGCAGATCCTCGCTGTCCGCCAGGGCCGCACCCATGGCGCCCTCGACGCTGGCGACGACGTTCTTCAGGACGGTCAGGGCGCGGCCGTCGTTGAGCTCGGTGGCCTGTAGCTTCTCGAAGGCGTCGGCCACGTTGGCCAGAGCGCGCTGGGCCTTGCGCGCCATGATCTTGCTCAGCTGCGCGCTGCGGCGTCCCTGGTAGGTGCCCGGGTCGATCTCGATCTGGGACAGCAGGTTGGTGCCGCCGTCTTCGAGGGTCACCGTGCCGCTCGAGCTGTCCGAGGCGATGGTCACCCGCAGGCTGTCGGTGTCGAAGCTGGCGGTGACCCCGGCCTCGGAGGCGTTGATGGCGTCCACGACGTCCAGCAGGGAGTCGGCGCCGGGGTCGACGGCGATCTCCACGTCGTTGACGGTGATGCTCCCGGCCACGGTGGCGGACAGGGCGTCCACCTCGGCCATGGCCTGGTCCAGCTCTCCATTTTCGTTGCCCAGCACCACGGTGGCGCCGCTCAGCTTCATGCTGTCCAGGAAGCCCGAGCTGTCCGCGCCCAGGGTGATGTCCAGCGCACCCGAGTCGTCGCGCTCGAAGCTCACCAGCTCCGTGGCTGGATCGTAGACCGCGGTGACCCCCGCCGCCGAGGCGTTGATGCGGTCCAGCACTGTGTTCACCGTGTCGCCTGCCGCGACGCTGATCTCCTCGCCGTTGACGAAGAAGGAGCCCGCCGTGATCGGCAGGCCGGGCTCGAGGTTGGGGTTGTCGTTGCGCGTGCCGTCGAAGGCCAGGTCGGGGTCGATCTCCGAGTCCACCGAGGTTGAGACGTCCAGGAAGAACTCGTCGTTGCGCAGCGCCATGCCTGCGCCCAGGCTCACGGTCAGGCCGTTGCTGAGGGTGATCGGGGTGTCTGGAGGCGTGCCCGCCCGGTGGACGATGTTCTCCATGGTCTTGGTCCCGCCCTGGTCGTAGACCCGGATGTTGATGTCCCGGCTGCCGCCCACGATGCGGTTGGCGCTGGTGATCCTGAAGCGCAGGGTGTCGTCCCCTCCGCTGCCGTCGTAGGTGCCGCCGATGGTGGGCAGGGTGCTGCTCGAGCCTGTCCAGGAGGGCCCGAAGGGGGTGTACGAGGTGGGGACGGTGTTGACCTCCTCGGTGGAGGCGAGGGTGGAGTGGCTGGGGTTGGGATCGATGTCCAGGGCCGACTGGGAGATGGCCTCGCCCCGTCCGGCGGCCTTGGTGCCCATGCGCAGGGCCTCGAAGACGCCGTGGGCTTCGTCCAGGGCACGCCCGAGCTCCGAGACCCGGCGGTGGATCGTGCTCAAGTCGCTGTAGTGGCTGGCCGAGGAGGTGTTCGTGCTGGCGCTGCTGGAGCTCAGGCGAGTCCGCGCCGACTCCGGCGCAGCGAAGGTGATGGGCCCGGTGGCCGCGAAGATGCCAGCGATGGTCGACATGGGGCCTGGACGCCTCCGCGGTGCTCATCGGATCATGCCCCGGTGGGTTCCAGTGCCGGGGGGGCGCTCAGAGCTTGCCAAGCGGCAGTCCGGGGCTAGGTTGCCCGCCCGCCAGCGAAGAGCGGCGCAGGAGAAGCCATGGCCTGGAACTACAGCGACAAGACCAAGCAGCTGTTCATGGACGCCGTGCAGGGCAAGCCCGGCTCCCACCTGGGAGAGGTCGAGGACCCCGATGGCCTGGGCGAGCACGGCTCCATCGCCTGCGGCGACGCCCTGCGCTTCACCTTCAGGGTGCGCAAGCACCCCAGCGATCCGCTGCAGGACGTGATCACCCAGGCCAGGTACCTCACCTTCGGCTGCACCTCGGCCATCGCGGCGTCCGAGGCCCTGTGCATGCTCATCGAGCAGGGCGAGGTCACCCCGCTGCAGGCCCTCGAGGTCACCAACGACGACATCGTGCAGTTCCTCGAGGGGCTCCCCGACCAGAAGATCCACTGCTCGGTCATGGGCGCCGAGGCCCTGGCGGCCGCCGTGTTCAACTGGGCCCAGCACCGGGGCGTCGATCTGGAGGCGTTGGGCGTGGACATCCTGCCCGAAGAGACCGAAGAGGGCCGCCTGGTCTGCAAGTGCTTTGGGCTCACCGAGCCCTACCTGCTGCGCAAGATCAAGGAGCTGGGCCTCAAGTCCATCGCCGAGCTCACCGCCGCCACCAAGGCCGGCGGGGCCTGCATGACCTGCCACCACCAGCCCGGCGGCCTGCAGGATCTGCTGAATCAGGTCTGGGGTATCGGCGGCGGCGAGCCCACTCCAGCCTTCGACCCCGACGCCCCCATCCTGCCCGCCCCCCCCGCGGCCGAGCTCTCCCCCTTCCAGTTCATGAAGAAGGTGGAGCAGGTGCTCGACAGCTACGTCCGCCCCATGCTGCAGGCCGACGGCGGCGATCTCGAGATCATCGACATCAAGGATCTCACCGTCTACGTGCGCCTGGCCGGGGCCTGCTCCTCGTGCATGGGTGCCAGCCAGACCCTCAAGCTGCTGGTCGAGCGCTCCTTGAAGGAGCAGGTGGACGAGCGGGCGCGGGTCATCGCTGTCTGATCTCCGGAGCATCCCATGAAGCACGTCTACGCGGACAACAACGCCACCACCGCGGTGGCTCCCGAGGTGGTGGAGGCCATGCTGCCCTACCTCACCACCGCGTTCCACAACCCAAGCTCCATGTATGAGCTGGCCCGCGGCCCCTCCGACGCCATCGCGGCGGCCCGGCGCGTCATCGGGGAGATGCTGGGTGGCGTGCTCGAGCAGGAGCTGATCTTCACCTCCTGCGGCACCGAGTCCAACAACGCGGCCCTGCGCGGCGCGGCCCGGGCCAACCCTGGTCGGCGGCACATCATCACCACCGCGGTGGAGCACCCGGCGGTGCTCGAGGTCTGCAAGGCCATGGTGCGCGAGGGCTTCGAGGTGGACTTTGTGCCCGTGGACACCCAGGGCCGCATCGACCTGGGCGCCTATGTGCGCGCTCTGCGCCCTGGGTCCACGCTGATCGTCTCCGTCATGCATGCCAACAACGAGACCGGGGTGGTCTTCCCCGTGGCCGAGCTGGCCCGCATCGCCAAGGAGACCGACCCTGCCATCCTGGTCCACACCGACGCCACCCAGACCGTGGGCAAGCTGCCCATCGATCTGAACGCCGCCTACCAGCACGTGGATCTGCTGTCTTTCTCCGGGCACAAGCTGCATGCCCCCAAGGGCGTGGGCGTGCTGTTCCAGCGTCGGGGTTCCCGTGTCTCGCCCTACATGATCGGCGGGCACCAGGAGCGGGGCCTGCGTGCAGGCACCGAGAACGTCGCGGGCATCGTGGCCCTGGGCAAGGCCTGCGAGCTGGCCGTGGCGGCCTATGCCGACGAGGCCCGGGTCCAGGGCCTGCGGGATCGGCTCGAGCGCGAGCTGCTGGCCGCGATCCCCTACACCCACGTCAACGGGGCCGAGGCCGAGCGCCTGCCCAACACCCTGAACGTGGCCTTCCACTTCGTCGAAGGCGAGTCGATCCTGTTCGAGCTCGACCGCCTGGGCATCTGCGCCTCGTCGGGATCGGCCTGCACCTCGGGCTCCCTCGAGCCCTCCCATGTGCTGATGGCCATGAAGGTGCCCCACACCGCGGCCCACGGCTCCATCCGCCTCAGCCTCAGCCGCTACACCACCGTCGAAGACGTGGACCATGTGGTGGCGGTGCTGCCCGACATCATCGCCCGCCTGCGCCGCATCTCCCCCTACTGGGACGCCGCCGCAAACGGCCCCCGGGCCGACGGGCCGGAGATCCACGGATGAAGGTCTTCCTCGCCGGCATCATCCAGGGCTCCCTGAGCGACCCCACCATCCACGGCCAGGGCTGGCGCGGCCCGGTCAGCGCCATGCTGGCCGAGCACCTGCCCCAGGCCCTGGTCTACGACCACTTCGCCAAGCACCCCGGCGGCATCGACTACGACCTGCCCCGCATCCGGGCCACCCTGGCCGAGGGCAACGCCGCCTGTGCCGCCAGCGATGTGGTGATCTGCTGGCTGCCCGAGGCCAGCATGGGCACCGCCAACGAGATGTTCCTGGCCTGGGAGGCCGAGCGCCTGGTGCTCACCATCACCCCCATGGCCCCCAACTGGGTGATCCGCGCTTACAGCGACCACATCTTCGCCGACCTGGCCGCCCTCGAGGCCTTCGTGGCCGGGGGTGGGGTCCAGCGCGCCCTGGCGGAGAAGGCGCGGTCCTGACGCCCGGCTCGAGGTTTCGTTGACGAGTTCGTGGCTGGAGCCAGGGGGTGTGCCTGCTACACTGGGGGCGACGAACCCCGGGAGGTGGTCATGCTGCGCACCCTGTTGCTCACCGGCCTGCTGGTCACGGTGGGCTGCTTCTCCAAGGACGACGACACGGGCCCTGAGCCCAAGGCCGACGGCGATGGCGACGGCCTGACCGACGCCGAGGAGGCCGAGCTGGGGACCGACCCCGCCAAGGCCGACAGCGACGGCGACGGCTACAGCGACGGCCAGGAGGTCGAGTACGGCACCGATCCCAACGACGTCTGGGACAAGCCCTACGAGGGCGGCTGGGACATCGACTTCGGCTGCCGCGACAGCGTGGTGGGCAGCGGCGACGAGGTGGGTGAGATCGCCTTCGACTTCGAGGCCTACAACCAGCACAGCGACCTGCTGAGCCTCTACGACTTCTGCGACCACACGGTGCTGGCGGTGGCCAGCGCGTTCGGTTGAAGCGGCTGTGCGCACGACGCATCATCCCTGGAAGGGATCTACCAGAGCTTGAGGGGCCGCGACTTCATCATCATCACCCTGTTCGACACCATGAACCTCAGCGACACCGCGGCCTGGGCCGCCGAGTACGGCCTGAACCACCCGGTGATCATCGACCCCCTGGGGGAGATCGCCGGCCGCTTCGAGGAGAACCAGGCGGTGCCCAGCTACACGCTGATCCTGCCCGGCGCCGAGGTCGCCTTCCGCGACCACAGCATCATCAGCGTCGAAGACATCGAGCCCTACCTATAGAGCTCAGTCGTCCAGCGAGCCTGCGTCCATCAGCAGCCCCGCCAGGTGCTGGGCGTGGGCCTCGAGGCGATCGGCGGGGGGGTGCAGGTCCTGGTCCTGGGCGCCCAGGCCCGGGCGGTCCAGGCTGACCCAGGGTGCGCCGAAGGGGTAGGTCTCCTGCTGGAAGCCCGGCCGGGTGGAGTCGGGCTGGGGATAGAGCACGTAGACCAGGGGCACGCCCAGGGCGGCGGCTTCGTCGGCCAGCAGCGCGGCCTCGGCGGCGGCCCGGCTGGCCACGTAGGGGTTCCAGCCCATGTTGGTGCGATCGGGGGGGATGGAGCGGAGGGTGAGGTAGCGGTACAGGGCCGAGGCCCGCAGCCAGCCCCAGTGCAGGCGGTTGGTGGCCTGCAGGGACAGCCCTGGGAGGGGACGCTCCCGGTAGTAGTTCTCGAGCCACAGGATGGGGTCGTCCCGGAAGTAGCGGTAGTAGTCGAGGCGCTGGCCCTCGTCGCCGTCCAGGAAGGGCCGGCGGCCTACGTTGGTGGGCAGCAGCACCAGCAGGTCCGGGTCCTGGACCCGCGCCAGCTCCACCCGAGCCCGGTGCACCACCTGGGAGCCGGTGTAGGCGCTGGTGCCGAAGTTCCAGACCTCGTGGGCGCTGGAGCGACGGGCGTCCAGGGCCCGGCCCAGGGCGGCGGGCAGGGTCTGGTGGTCGCACACCCCCACACCGAAGATGGTGGAGGCCCCGAAGAACAGGATGCGAGTGGCGCCCGGCGGCTTGGCGGCCGGCCGCTCGGGCCCTCGGGCCCCGGCCGTGGTGATCTCCAGGGGGCAGGGCTCACCGTGGAGGGGGACCATGGTGTCGTGGGTGTTCGGCCGCAGGCGGTAGAGCAGGTCGGGATCGTCCACGGTCTCGTGCAGCCCCAGCCGCCCCCCTTGGTAGTAGAGGGTGCGGATCATCACCTGGCCGTCGAGCCGACAGACCCGAATGCCCAGCTCCACCAGCAGCAGCCCCACCAGGCAGGCGCACAGGACGAGCAGGAGGCGGGCGAGGATGCGGCGCATGGCACCATGCTTCGGGCTAGTGCTACAGGTAGCGCGTTTGCCCCGGAGTGTGATCGAGATGTCGGAAGCCCGCAGCCGCCGCAGGATCTGGACCGCCCTGGGCGTGCTGGCCCTGCTGGGCTGGGTGGCGGTGGATCTGGTCCCGCCCTGGCTGGGCTCTCCGAGGCGCATGGACGACGGGCAGCGGCGACTGAGCAGCCGGCTGGGCTACGAGCAGCGCTACAACGCGGGCTGGCTCACCGCCTACTTCAGGGAGCACGGCCAGCTGCCCCAGGCCCTGCCCCCCAACCGGGCCGCCGCGGGCAACGCCGCCCTCGTCGAGCTGTGCCCGCAGCGTCGCGAGGACCTGATCAGCGATCAGGCGGACTGGGCACTGTGTCGTGAGGACCGGGCGGTGCGCGCCTTGGCCCGTCGTCTGGATCTGGTCATCGGGGTGGAGGCGCCGCAGAAGGTGGAGCTGTTCCCCCAGTGAGGGTGGCCCGCGGGGGCGCTCACGGCCCGAAGTTGTGGAAGGGCAGCTCGGTGTCGCTGTAGGGCATCTGGCGGGGCAGGGGAGTGACCAGCCAGAAGGGCGGCGGCAGCAGGAGCTCGCCTGCCTGGACCCCGCCGGGAAAGGTGTGATCCATGGGTGTGTTGACGGCCGACGAGGCGATGCGGTCGTCGTGCCAGATCTGGTGGGGTTGGGCCCGCCACCCGCCGCGGCTCACCACCACCCAGCTGGTGCTCAGGGTGATGGCGCTCGCCGCGAGCAGGCTCAGCACCACCGCCTGGGCCCAGCGGGGCAGCAGGCGCGTCCAGCCCACGGCCAGGGCCACCACCGTGGGCAGCAGGGCCAGGGTGTAGCGGGACTCTTTGTTGGTGGACAGGCTGATGAGCACGTAGGCGAAGAGCAGCCCGCCCACCAGGGGTCCCGCCCGACGCCGAAGCTCGGGGTGCAGCATCGAGGCGCCTACGCCCACCGCCAGCAGGTGGTACCAGGCCCGGGGCAGGGAGTGGCCCAGGACCCACAGATAGTAGGTCCAGCCCGCCATGGTGCCCGGGGTGGGGTCGCCCTCGCCCGCGCCGCCCTCGGCGGTGAAGCCGGCCACGCCCTTGATGACCCGGGGCAGGTGAGGCAGGTACCAGCACCCCGCCAACCAGCTGGCCGCCAGCAGGGCGGCGCTGCCCGCCAGCAGGGCCCGCAGCCCAGGGTGCTCCTGGCGGTGGGCCAGGACGGCCAGGCCGATGGAGAGCACGCCCACCCCGTGCCACAGCCATGCCAGGCTCAGGGGAACGGTGGCGCGGGTGAACCAGGACAGGAAGGGCGGATCGGCGTCGGGGAACTCGGCGATCCACAGCTGGATCTGGCTGTGCTCGAGGCCCAGGCCCAAGGCGATGGCCAGGGCGCCCACCAGCAGGGCTGCGCCGCCACGCTTCGGCCAGCTGCGCAGGCAAGCCCAGGCCGCGGGCAGCATCAGCCAGGCGAAGGCGCCGAGCAGGTAGACGCCGGCGATGAACTTGGCCAGCAAGGCCAACCCGAAGGCCAGCCCGGCGAGCCAGGCCAGCAGGGGCCGGCTGAGCTGACGGGACGCCAGCAGGGCCCAGAGGCAGCAGGCCACCATGGCCGTGAGTGGCAGATCCAGCAGGAACTTACGTGACAAGCAGACGATCAAGGGCGCAGAGGCGCCCATGGCCCCCGCCGCGAGCCCAGCCCAGGGCCCGGCGAGTCGGCGTCCGAGGCCGTAGCAGGCGATGGTGAGCACCGCGAGCCACGGACCCAGCGACATCAGCGCGAGATCGGTGGAGAAGCCCCCCGCCCAGTCGAACCAGGGCAGGACCCCCAGGTGGGCCAGGGGAGGGAAGGTGGTCTGGGTGAGCCGCATGGCGTGAGCCAGCCCCGAGACCCCCGCGCGATTCCACCCCAGCCAGTAGCCCTGGGCCTTGATCAGGTGGTGCCACTCGTCGGAGTCGGGGGGGCCCTGGTCCAGGACGACCCACCAGGCCTGCAGACCCCAGGCCGCTCCGGCCATGAGCAGGAGCAGCAGGAGGGGGAGCCAGCGGTGGAGGGTCGCTCGGGTCATGGGCCTCGCCGGGGTGGAGAGCCTAATGCGCGGGCGCGGCCCCCGGCTCGCGTGAGGGCGAGGGCGATCGGTGCGAGTGGGAGGCGATCCGCCCGGCCCGCATTTCTGGTATTAAAGGTGTCCTATGTGGGGAATTATGATATTGAACAGTTGAGGTTGCACCGCGGGAGGCCTCCCCCATGAGCCAGCCCGACCGTCTCAGTCCCCAGCAAGCCGCCGAACTGTGCGGTGTGTCTCGCTCTACCCTCTTGCGCTGGCTGCACGAGGGGCAGATCCCCCACACCATCACCGGTGGTGGGTGGCGGCGCATCGAGGTGCGGGACCTCGTCTCCTTCATGCGCGCCCACGGTATCCCCGTACCCTTGGACATCGACCCGGGGCCGCCACGGATCCTGTTGGTGGACGACGAGCCCTCGGTCACCCGTGCCCTGCGCCGCATCCTCAAGCGCCGGCTGCCTGTCGCCGAGGTCCACGAGGTCCACGATGGGTTCTCAGCTGGCCTGGCCGCCCTCGAGCTGTTGCCCCACGTGATGGTGCTCGATCTGCGGATGCCCGGGGCCGATGGTGTCGAGGTCTGTGTGCGCATGCGCCAGCAGCCTCGGCTGCGGGGCACGGCGGTGGTGGTGCTGTCGGGGCACCTGGACGATGCCATGGAGTCCGAGCTGATGGCCTTGGGCGTGCATGCCTGCCTGCGCAAGCCCGCCAACGCCGACCAGCTCATGCAAGCCCTGTTGCCCTGGGTGCCCGAGACCGTGTGATCCGGCGCCAGGGGGGCGAATTCGCGAGTCGATTAATATCGTTTTCGACAAAACGGGCAGAGTGGGCGTTACCGAAAACCGAATTTCATCGTTAGGATGAGGGAAATGTTGCCTGGGGGCTATTGCTGAGTCGTGGGTTCGCCGAAGAGACCGGAGCATGGAGTGTGAGCAAGCAAGCGAGCTCCGGCGACCCACCAACCCTCAGGAACAGGAAAAGGAGGACGCAGCATGGCCCTCACCGTCAACACCAACACCGCGTCCCTGAACGCCATCAACAACCTGAACCAGACGCAGCGCGCCCTCG
>CALDOK010000427.1 GCA_937912125.1 uncultured Pseudomonadota bacterium | reverse complement strand
GTGAGGGCTCCAGATCCGCTCTCAGTGAAATGGCCTCGCGTATGGGGCTCTCTCAACGAGAGTTTTTGGAGCGGCTGATCCAGGCTGCTCACAGGCTGTTGTCTAACGCATAGCCAAAGAAAAACCCCCCTGATCGGCTACCAACCATTGATCAGGAGGGTTTGGGGATTGCCCGATGAGTATAGCATATGCACAGGTGTTCGACGACGATCTCCTAGCAGGGATCCCCGAGTGTCACCGCAAGTGGCGGGTGACCCTATATAAGAGCGTGCGGGATATCAAACCCAGGTCGCGCACCCGTGACAGCCTGGAGGGCTTGCTCGACCTGTTGGAGCCCGTCGAGGTCGAGGCCAAGGAATCCGCCCCGGTGATCGGCTTCTATGAGGCTGACGGCCTTCGAGAAAACGCGGCGGTGGTTGCGGCTCACGCCTTCGTTTTTGATCTCGACGGCACCGATCCTGACCACGGCCTAGACCGATACGTCGAGGCGGAGCAGATCGAGGCGTTGCCCTGTGCTCATATCTACTGGCCGACATGGAGCAGCGAACCCGGGTGCCTGCGGTGGCGGCTAGTGCTGCCCCTGGATCGTCCGCTAGCGGGGGAATGGGTCGAGGGTGTATCGAAGCGTGTGCTCGCGTGGCTCCGGGATCGGTGGCCCGACACTAAGATCGACGACTGCAGCTCCCGTCCCTCTCAGCCGTGGTTCGTGCCCTCCTACCCAGCGGGGGGAGGGCACGCGATCCCCCACCCGGTGCTCAACGCAGAGGGCGAGGGCTTGGGCGTGCTCTCCGTGGCGGATTTTCTGGCTGAGGCAATGCAGGCGGGGGATCGTCGAGTCTACCGGAGGAAATACCCGAGCTTCAGGAAGGGCTCACGGGCTCAGGTGCCCGTTTTCTGCCCTGATCCCGTCCTGGGTGCCCATATCGCCCTCGAAGCCTCTACCCGGCTGGTAGAGGCTCAACACGCATGCGCCCACCTGCAACAGGCGGGGATCCATGTCGAGAAAGGGCAGCGGCAGCCCACCCTGAATTTCCTCCTGTGGCATTTGTTCCGGGCGGGGTTCACCACCGATCAGATCGACATCATGTCGGGTGAAGCCTGCGAGCGGTCAGGGCGTGACTCCGCCTATCTCAGCGCGAAGCTCGAACGGCTGCTCCTGCACTATGAGCAGCTCGAAGCGGAAGCGGAGCCCCATTACTGGGCGCTGGCGTCGGCGGTTGGCGGGGTTTGGGAAAAATACAGGTTCAGCGCCCTGCATGCGGCTCGAATCCTCTCCCGTCACCGTGGCACCCGTTCGGGCACGGGCGCGGGGATCGACCTCCAGGCCGTGGGTCAGATCGTCGGCCTCACCCCTAAGGCGTTGACCAAAATCCTCGGCCAATGGGAAACCGCCGGAGTCTACCAGCGATCCGGGGCGGGAAAGCACCGTAAGCACCGGATCATTTTGCCAACCACCACAAAGGAGACACCGTCATGAACACCACAACCACCAAGCCTGTCCGCTGGAAGGGCTGGCACCTGGCCAACGGCAAGCCCCATTGGCACGCCTTCCCAAGCACATTCCATGTCGTCATTGAGCGCGCCAACTTCATGGATGTCATCTCCAGCCACAACAAGATCTGCGCTGCTCGGAGGAAGCAGAAGAAGGAGCCCGGGAGCTTCATCATCCGCTGCAACTTGAGGCCTTGCCACAATGACGGCGGCATTCAGCATGTGCCTTGGACTTCCGAGGAAGGGCGCGTGGACGAAGTATACGCGGAGGATTTGTCGTGGTTCGACAGCCTGTAGACAACCCCCTCCCTCACCTCGACCTCGCAGCCATCCTGGCCATCTGGGCCAGGCTCTCCGAGGCCCAGCAGGAAGCCTGCGCCGCCTACCGTGGGGTCGATGTCGTTGACCTGGAGGCGTTCTGGGAGGTCACCGCCACCGCCGCGGCGGCCGTCGAAATCGCTTCATCTTGTCGGGCGTAGGCCCGTGTTTGTCCCAGGTGTTCATCTGGTCGTCGATTTCGAGTTCCGACCAGTGATAGGGCGGATCCATCGACTCGGCGCATTCTGGATCGAAGTTCTGCGGGAACCACCGCCAGCCGTAGCTGTGATCTTCCAGGATGGTGTCCCCACGAGGCCAGTTTTTCCTCCGCAGGATGCTGGTGACGCGTTGGTGGGAAAGCCCGAAGACCACAGCGACATCCGAGGAACGAAACGGTAGTATTCGGCCAAAGCAGTGTATTTCCACGCGCTCGGCCAGTGCCGTGTCTGTTTCTGCATCGGGGCCGTAGGGATGCTCCTCATCGTCATGGAAGCCTGGGGTCCCAAGCCCGTCGTCATCAACGAGGTCGTCATCAACAAGGTTGGCCGATTCGTCGTTGACATAGACCGGGGGACATTCCTCCAAAGCTGCAGATGGGGCACCCGCGCCCTCACTCTGGTAGTCGTCATCAGCGAGAACGTCGCCTTCCACAAAATCCGGCTGCCAACAGGTCGTCTCAGCCCCATCAGCCCCATCCTCCTCGAAGCGGCCTGTCTCTGGGTCTTCTGTCCCCCAGTCGGTATCTCTGCCGTCGTCGGAATCATCCTCGCCGTCGTCATCAGGTTCAGGAGGTTCGAGAGCTTCCATGACGATGTCGAGGTGCTGCCTCAGACTGGGAAACCGATCATGAACCGGCAGCGCCTCCACATCAGCTACGAGTTTTCTTCCACGGGATAGCCATGCCGCTGGCTCATCTCTGGTTGTAGGTCTTTGCTGGGCTGGAACCTCATCTGACAGCGAATCTTGGCTCGGCTCCTGTACCCCAAACACCTCCACCACCTGCTGGCTGAAACCCTGGTACCAAGCTCTCGCATCCTCTATGGGTGCGTCCTCAAGGTCTTCCAGGACGTGAGCCCCGTGGGCTCCCAGGGCGGCCATCACCTGGCTAGTGGTACGCGGTGGGATCATCAGATCAGGGTGCTCCCCCACCAGCACGTCTGCGATGATCGCGTTGAACTCCGATGCACTTGGGCCACCAGGTACAACCTTCCGCTGATTCCACGCGCCCCGACTACGAAGAGCCGCTTCAACTTGGATCTGGAACCTGACCAGCCGCTGGATCTTCTCTCCCAGATCCCTCCAAAACCAGCCCAGCTGTTCCGAAGACAGATCTTCCCACCCGGATTCTTCCAGCTCATCCAGCGCTCGCTTGACGGTGACGGTGGCGATGATGGCCTCGGGATCGCGCTCCCGCTGCTGTACCCCGCGCTCGATATCGTTGGCGTCCCTGACCAACTCCTCCACCCTACGCGTAGAGAGCCCCTCCTTGACTACCCGCTCCGCGATGCGGATCTCATCCAATACCTTGCGGCACTTGGCCAAATGCAGGCGGCTGGTAAGCTGCACCTTCTCCACATCCTTGTCCATCCGGCCTGCCTTGATGTGGGCGTCCCAGTGCCTGTCCTGGATGGCAGCGACGACGTAGTTGTGGAGATGGCGAAGGCTGATGGTGTGGGAGCCCAGTTCGAGCTTGTCGATCAGAGCATGCAGTGCAGGAGTGCCATGACTGTGGTCACGGTAGCGATCCTCGGAGCCCTCGTAGAAGCGGTCGAGGATGTAGCTGCCGATCTCCAGCGCCGTGTCCAAGGCGACCTTCTTCTCCTTGGAGAGCAGGTCTCCAACGAAGGCTACCGCTTCGTCAACCAGCTTCTCCAGCTGCTCCAACTCTTCGGGGGACAGGGTCTCGTCCATGACGGGTTTCTCCACATGCAGGTATGGCCAAGCCGGACATGAGATGCCCAGCTGGAGATGGAGCTGCGACGAAGAAACGGCACCGACGGGTCACGAAGACCGTCCTGTGAAATCGATTTCACAGGACGGTCTTCACGATGGTGGTTGGCGGGGTTCACGCGTGGCTGCTCCGAGAACCAGGAGCCTACCAGATCAGGCCTACGCGTAGGAGCCTCCTTTGTCAGGAAGCATCTGCACCATCGAGGTGAGCGTCACCGCCACCACCTTGCTCGACATCATCACCGTCGTCGCTACCCTGGCTGAAGCCCGCGCCGCCGTCATGGTGGCTGGGGCTCATCTTGGTGCAGGCGACTCATGCACGGTGCTGTGGCTACCCGAGGGTACCAAAAACGGACTCAGCGCCTACAGCCTCGCCAACTCGCCCCACGCCCTTTCCAGTCTGTCACTACCCACGTAGGCGTCACCCTGGTCGAAGGCCATCAGCTCCTCCTGGAGGCTTGCCAGCAACGCCCTGGCAGCCTCCCTCGTCGCGTCCACGTCGCTGCCAACAGCGAGGCCATCCCTCAGTGCATCGAGCACCTCATCTCCAGCCTGGGTCACACGTTCCCCTGCGACAGCGTGGCGGTCGAGCACCAGGACGCGGAGCCCGGTGCGGGCACCGAGTTCTCGAAGGCACCAGTGGGCAGCGGCAGCGGGGTCAGGGGCCTGGCGGGTGAGGATGTCGATCTCCTTGATGTGGTGGACAAGGCGGTAGAGGATCATGGTGGCAGCCTCCTGCCCAGATCACGGGCATAGGCTGGCTACCGGGGTTCATCTCCTACGGGTCGCCGCGTATTGGCGATGGAGGCATACACGCCATGACCACCGACCCCGACGACAGCGACACCACCCCCGAGAACATCCCGGAGCCCGAGCCGACAAGGCTTAGGCTAGAAGTGCAGGGGGCGATGGAACGCCTCACTGGCCGACGCTACCAGATTGACCTGGAGAAGCTCGATGCAAGAGCCCTGAGGGAACTGCTCCGCTTTGTACGGGACGCCTCGGATGGCAAAGAGTCGGCTGTCAGGCGGGCCAGGCTGGAACCGTGGAGGCGATGAGCGCCGTGATGCCCACCATGAAGATCATCGGCACTGTCACCACCTACACCGGCTCCGACCACCCGTACCTGCGAGGGCACCGCGTGGTCATCATCGCCATCCACAAGGGCGTCTTGGTGTCCCCCGACGACTACTCCATCCTCAGGGACGACCTGGAGATCGCCGCTGCCGGTGGCGTTGATGACGAGGTTGATCTCGTGGAGATCGCCCCGGTGCATGCGGATGGGAGGGCGTCGTGGGTGACCAGCGATGCGAAGGTGATCGACTTGGAGATGTTCAGGGCACGGTAGCAGCCCTGCCTGCGACTACCTACGCATCCGTGGCATCCAGGCCGTAGCGCCCCCCTCTGCTACACCGCCCGGTGGTCCTGCTCCCACGCCTCCAGCATTATCTTCCGCTCAGGCCAGTCGGGCATGGTCCTGCCCAGCGTCGCCCAGAACTCCGCAGAATGGTTCCTGTGCAAGAGGTGAGCGACCTCATGGGCGACGACGTAGTCCATGGCGGCGGCGGGGGACTGGATCAGCCTCCAGTGGACACGGATGATCTGATCTTGCCCACAAGAACCCCAATGGTTCTTGGCATCCGAGAGCTGGAAGCCGTGGGCCTGGATGCCCAGGTTGAACTCATGGCGGCGTCCAAACCTCACCAGATCGCGCAGCGCCCGTTCTCGAAGCCAGGCGTCGAACGCCGCCTGGATCGCCTCCAGCTTCTCCGCCCCTTCCAGTTCGGCGGGCACGACGACATGGAGCTTCGACCGGCAGGCAATCTCCACCTGCTCCACGTTGCCGGGCTGCACATCGAGCATCAGCCACCGACCGCGGTACTGGAGCTTGGCCCCGCTGGCATACCGCTGAGTCAGCAGCTTCCTGTGCTTCGCCTCGATCTCCCGCACCGCATCGAACAACCACCGCCGCTTGCTCTCCAGGAAGGCCAGGAGGCCGTCAGAGCCCTCCCAGGCGGTGCCCTGGGGTGCAACCACCTCGACGCTCCCAGGCGTCACCACGATGCGTTTGCGGCGGGCCTTGGTGGAGTACCGGACCTCGTAGGGGATGCTGGTGTTGCCGACGGTGAGGACAGGCATCACGGCTTGCTGTAGTGGATGACGGCGTAGTGTTCGACGGTCAGAGGCACCTGCTTCGCCCACCCGTCGAGGCTCAGGTCTTTGATCAGCCGCCGAACCTGGCCACGGAGCCCCTTCTTCATCTGGGACTTGTCCTGCCAGTGGGGCGGGGCGGTCACGTCGGAGGCGTACAAGGCGTCGATGGCCAGAGCGGCCTGCTGGATCGGCGTGAGCGCAGGCTGTTCCCCGTCACCGTAGGGTTGCGAGTCGGGCTCAGCCACGACCAGCGGCTGGGGCTGGTGCTTCTCCAAGATGGCGTGGATGTCGAAGGCACGCGGGTTGAGCCCGCTGCCGGTGTGGGCCTCGTCCTCGTCCACGACCTCCTTGGCCATCCGCTCAGTCGCCTCCAGGGCGGCCTTGGGGTCGAGCAGCCTAGC
>CALDOK010000426.1 GCA_937912125.1 uncultured Pseudomonadota bacterium | reverse complement strand
GGGTGAGCACCTGATTCGTCCCGTCCCCCATCTTGCCGGTGCGCCCGAGCCACTTCCCGAGTTCCTCGGAACTCTCGACGAACGGCTTGAACCGCTGCGAAGAGAACGCCCGGGGCAGGAAGAAGTCGGGGAAGTAGTACCCGAACATCGACCCCCACCTGCGGATCAACTCCTGGAGCAGGCGGGCCATGACCCACACCGACTTCCCGCACTGCGCGCCAGTCTGCGCCACGATCGCGCGGTGCATGTCCTCGTATGGCCCATCCTTCCAGTGGCTGTAGCCGATCGGGTCGAACCTCTGACCGTCGATCCGCAGGTCGTACCGCTCCACGAAGTCCCAGGTGGTCCCGCTGCAGTCGAGCGGGGGCTTGTCGTCCACTCGGATCAGGAGGGCTGAGAGAAGCTGGGTGACAAGCTGGTCGACGTCCGTCGCCTCGATGGACACCCTACCCGCCCTTCAAGCGCTTGAGCCTCCCGATGGCCGCCTCGAGATGCGAGCGAAGATCCGCCGCGAAGGCGATCCTCTTCTCTGCTGGGAGGTACTTGGCCATGAGGCGCGCGATCTGGTCGTTGTACTCCTCGAGCACGGGCATGGCCCCCTGGAGGAGAAGCTCGGCGTCGGCCTTCTGCTTGAGCGCCTGGATCTGGAGCTTGCCGTGCTCCCGGATCTCTTTCGCAGCGGTCACGCGTAGCCGCATCCTGGCGACTTCCATGTCCGCCTCGCTGGGCTCGAGGTCCGCCACCGTCAGCCCTTCTACGCCCGACAGCCTGCGCCGCAGTTCGTTCATGGCCATGCTTCTCACGAGTTCCTCAGGGGGGTCGAGAGGCAGCTGGAGCATGAGGTAGTGGTTTGCCGCCACCGAGGTCTTCGGGTTCAGGAGGTCCGGGTCCTCGAGAAGTTCGGTGATCACCGCTTGACCCTCCTCGGTGAGTTGCTGAAACATCCGCTTCTTCTTCTGGAGCGGGGTGACCCTCCCGGGCTTGGGCTTCTGGAGCCCCTCGTGAGACATGCAGAACTGGCGGGTGGAGACCTTGACGGACCACGCCCAACAGCGCTCACCGTCTGCCTTGATCGCCTTGCACCTGCGCTCCTCTGGTGGAGGCTGCAGGGTGTGGTTCGGTGGCTTCCTCATGGGCTCAGTGTACCTCGTGCCGACGCTACCGGCGTAGTCATGCCCCCTTGGGGGCTCGCTCGTCGCGCCACTCGATCACGCGGTCAAGGATCATCCTCCTGACATGCTGCTGGCTGGTCGCCCGCATGAAATCGTGCTCGGTGAAGCCAAGTACATCCTTGATCGCCACGAGCAGCCCATCGTTTTCGCGCCTGCTTCGATCTGCACTCGCGTTCATGGCGAGAATCTGCTCGCAGTTGGCCTTGTAGTGAGCAACCTGACGACCGAGCGAAGCATTGTCGGACATGAGCTTGGAGATCGCTCTCTGCTGGGCGTCCATGGTCGAGTTGTGCGCCTTCACCAAGCTCTGCAGGTTCAGGATCGCGTCCTCGTTTATCTTTGCCTCCTTGAGGGCGTCTTGCAGGTGAAGCACCAGCGCGAAGATCACAGGTGGCTGAAGGAGCCGAAACAGTTGGGGGAGTCTTTCCCAGCGCTCGATCGCTCGATCGGCTTTCTGTCTGTCCAAGCTCATCGCTGCCTCCAGTTCTGCTCTCGCGCCGCGTCCATGTGCTGGAGCCTCCAGCGCTCGCACCGCTTGACCCGATTGCACTCCTCCCACCATCCGTCCGTGGGGACATGGAACCGCCACTTGCCGCCAACGACGGTGGACCGGAAGCGCGACAGATCCACGCTCTTGGATTCGTCGATCTTGGAGTTCATGCGGTTCAGGAAGATCCGGGGGTTTTTCCCACCGAACGCTTGGTGGAGAAGCTCCTCGATCACCAGGACATCATGCCGGCAGACCGCTACCGCGTCCCAGGGTCGCCCGTCCCTGAACATCTGGGGAACGGCTACATGGTCCACCTCCTCCCCGTTGAGCAGGAACGGATCGAGGCTCAAGCCCTCGCGCAACCAGTCGAGCCTGGCGACGTGAGGGTGCCCCGTAGTCTGCGCCAACTGCTCGAGGGGGTCGAAGCAGCGAGCCTCGAGTTCCGCGATCCTCGACGCCCTCGAGCCAGTCAGCCCAGTCACGCCCGCGGGGTAGACCTGCGAGTGTTCGCCCTGGGCGTTCATCCAACTGCCGATCAGCGCCTTGTCCTGTGCGGTCCCTCGCTGGCCCATCACGAAGCGGCGCATCCACTCGGAGCGCTTGCGGTCCCACCATCCGAGAGGCTCGTCTGGCTCGATCTCTCCCTGGAAGGCTGCCACCGGGTAGCCGTCCTGCTGGATGAGCCGCATGACCCGCGCCACCGTCGCCACCTCTGCGGGGTCGCTGGTCCGCAGGTAGGGGCCTGGGATCTCCGGTACCGCGGCGTGGACGGTCACCGGAATGTCGAAGGCCAGCCCGTTGTAGGCCACGATCGCGTCGGCCCACGGCCTCAGCAGGTCGTCGATGAGAGCCGCCGCGGAGAAATGGACGTTCTCGGCCAGCGTCCATCGGTGTACCTCGCCCGAGGGCTGGCGCTGGTAGCTCACCCACTTCACGACGCCTACCGCGAAACCGAAGGCGTCGTAGTCGCGCCAGTTCACTGGCTCGGGTGGAGCCCACAGGCTCTCGATGTCGAACAGGGCCAGGGTCAGGGTGTTGTCGTCGGACATTTCGCGGCCTCCATCAGGTCTTCGCGGCTTGGTAGGTAGTTCTCGAGGTCTCCGCCTACGGCGCTCGTGCTAACGAACCCCTGCAGGTACTCCAGGTCGAAGTGTCGGCGCGTGCGCCTCTCTCCCCTGGTCTTCCTGGGCTGGACTACCCGTCGCGCCCATGAGGCGAGCCAAGCGAGGCTCATGAACTCCGTCTCTCCGAAGTTGTTCACGCAGCGCACGGGAACCTCGCCGGAGGGCATGAAGCAGTCCAGACCTCCGATCTCCTTGTAGGTTGTCCCGATCGCCACCGGGGTGAGCGTGTGGTGCGCCGTCCACCTGGCGTAGGTGGTCCCGAGCTTGATCTCGTCCTCGGTCACGGTGGACTCCTACCAGGGGAAGACCCACAACGTACCACGGTCTGCGGTATTCGGCACGCGGGGGATCACCCTGTCCTGGTCCATCACCTGAACCTCCTCGGGTATGTGCGTCTGATCGTGGGCCTGTTCTCTGGGAACGCCTCGAGCGCTTCGATGGCAAAGGCGACCGCCTCGTTCTCCAGCCTCACCTTCTCACGAGCCCACTCGGTGTACTTGGCGATCTGCTCCCTGGTGTAGTTGTCCCAGTCGAAGTCGATCCCGGTGTCCCGCTTGTACTGCCTGACGAACTCCTGGCCGATCCCCCTCAACGAGGTGTGAGCGGTTCGGTCCCGCAGGTCTTTCAGATGCGCCAGGTGGTCAGCGCTCACGACAACACCGCGAGCATCCCCGCCACCACGACGATCACCACGAACACGACGGACACGAGCCCGACGCCCCAGGCGACCGTCAGGAGCGCGGCGCGTCTACCGCTCCACTTCTCCCGCTCAAGCTCGAACTGAGCCCGCTGCAGCTGTCGATGGCGCAGGATCTCTGCGTCCACCTTCCTGCTGTACTCCATGGCCCGGAGGTTCCGGCGCGCAGCTGCGCTACTCCTTCTCGTGGCCCCTGCCTGCTTCTTCGCCATCTTGTGCTTCTTCGCCATCTTGTGCTTCCTGCTGGTTGGTCTGGATGGAGATCGTGTGGTCCGCCTTTCCCATGGCGTGATCCACGCCGATCTTGTACTCGGCTCCCATCGGGAAAAGCAAGTCGGCGACGTTCGGTGGTGGGGGCTGCTTCGTGCTCAGCGACTCGTGCCGGTTGAGCCACTCTCCGAGCAACGATCGAAGCTCGACGGGCCTGCCCTCACGGTGCGCCCTTCCGATCCCTTGTGCCATGCCATTCGAGATCCCGAGGTCGGTGTAGACCACGGTGGCGTGAGCGCGCTCCCCCCAACGAAGACCCGCCTCGATGCCCTGGGCTCGTTGTACCGGGTCGGTGTCGTCGAGCACCCCGGGCTGGGTGTAGAGCAGGTGCGAGGCGTAGGGGGCCTCACCGCGCATGAGGCAGTCCCGCAAGCAAGCCCTGGCGTAGGTCTCGTTCTCCTCCACGTTGCCCGCGTAGGGACTCTCTACGATCACGAGGCGCATGGCTACTCCTCACGAGCAGCGAGGATCGCGTCCGCAATCATCTCGGCCTCCCGGGGGGAAAGGCTGAACCCCTTGCGCGGCATGTTGGTGACTCTCTCGTAGTCCCTTACCAGCCCAGCCTCGAGTAGCTTGGGCCACACCGCCTTCCATGTGTCGATGTTGCGGTTGTACTCCGCCTCGAACCTGGATTTCCTTCGCTGTTCCTCAAGTCGGTGCTCAAGCACCTTGTCCCACGGAGCCACGAGTCGTCGGCTCTCGGTCCAGTGATGATTCCCTCTGGTGTCGGTGGTGCTCAGGGTGCCGTCGTCACCGACGTAGGCGATCAGGTACCCGCTCGCCTTTCGACTGGCGATTGAGGGATAGCCTCTTCTGATGCGCACCTCTCGCTCCTGGAAAGCCAGGGCTCGCACGCGCACGCAGTCATTCATCCCGTGCTTGGCCAAGCCGTAGCCGGTGTGCAGCCCGTAGTCCTCGCCGATCTTCACATCGTTCTTCTTCATGGTGTTCTCCTGCTGGTTGGTGGTGTTTATCCGGAGCCGACCCCCTGACCCAGCCATCGCGCGGGGTGGTGCTGGTGGCTGGGGTGGGGATGGCTACCAGAACGTACAGTCGTCCGCCGAGCCACTCCCACCGCAACACGGGCAGGCCATGAACTCGCCGTCGTAGGGTCCGTTGATCGGGTCGTCACAGTCCCAGTCGGTACCAACATGGCCGTAGCCTTCCCCTCCGCAGTAGTGGCAGCCAGGATCGTTGTCAGGGTCTTCGTGACTGTCGCTGACATCGCACCCGCAGGCTGTGTCGCTGCCGATTCCGCACTCAGGGCAGTTCGCCATCTCTCCCTCTCCCTCCCGCCCATCCACGGGCGGTGTTGTGGGTGTCCGCTACTTCCCGTCACAGGCGATAGCGGAGCACGCCTGCCAGCGGGCCTTGATGGCTTCTGCGATGGCGGTCTGGATGAGCATGGAGACCATCTCTTCCATTGCTCCGTCGCCGTTGAGCGTCATCACGGCCTCGTTGGCTGCGTTCCTGGCCAGGCGCACGCAGCGGATCGCGGCGCTCTTGTCGGCGCTGTCAGGGGCGTTGCGGTCGATGGAGGTCAGCAGGTCACGGGCTGCGTCGGTGATCGTCGCGAAACACTCGACAGGCTTCCCTGCGTTCGGAATCACGTTGTAGAGCAGCGCATCACGGAACGCCTTTTCAGCGCGCCTGATGTCGGCGTACTTCGGGGCCTGTTCCTCGGTTGGCGGATGGTAGGTCATCCAGTTGTCGATCTGTTCGGTGGTCAGCATGGCTCGTCCTCTGGTTGTGCCCTTGCGGGCGGTGTTGTGGCCACTGCGGGCCTTGGTGTCGTCAGTCGGCGCGGTTCATTGCTCGCACCCAGTCGTCCAAGCCGGCCTCTGCGCGTTTCGCTCTGGCCTTCCATGTGTCGATACTGATGCGCGAGAACTTCCTCTCGTGGCGCTGGCCGTTGACGTGGCCAACAGCGACACCGAGCAGGAACGAGCCGAACGCGGCGATGAATACGATCTCCATCTCGTCTCCTTTGGCCACTGCGGGCCTTGGTTCAGTCTCTCTCGGCCTGCACGAAGAACAGCAGGGACCGGATCTCGGTGGCGTCCATGTCGTAGGGCTCATTTCCAGGGTTCGGGTCGTGGATGCACTCGACGCGCACCCATCCCTGGGGCTGCGGGGCGAACCTCACCACGATGGCGTGGTAGCCGCCTGGGTACTTCTGGGACGGCACGCTGGCAACTGCGATGGAACCCGCGGCGTAGTCGAAGCGCACCAGGCTCCGCGCATCCCAGGGCGTGGTCAGCGTGGTGGGGTTGGGGTGCGGTTTCAGCCGGTACAGGGGCAGGTAGAGCGCTGCCAGCCCGCGCGCCTGCAGGAAGGACTCCATGGCGAACCCGCTGGCGATGTCGGCGGGGACGTCATCCAGGTCGAGATCGAGAACGGAGGCTACCGCCGCGCGCCAGCAGTCGCCGTGCTCGGGGTCAACGATTCGTTGGTAGACAGGTTTCATAGGTCATCCTCTCGGTTTCTGGTTCAGTCTCTCGGGCGCTCCTCGATGGCCTGGCGCAGATATACCGCCAGGTCCAGGGCCTCTTGGTAGG
>CALDOK010000425.1 GCA_937912125.1 uncultured Pseudomonadota bacterium | reverse complement strand
CTGCCACCGCGGCTGGTGATCGCGGTCCTCGATGTGGTGCTCGCAGCCTCGAGACGCGCACAGGCCTCGACCCGCGCCACCTGACGCCCCGCTCCCGAGGTCAGCCGTCGAGGGCGAACCGATCGTGGCTGAGAGGCCCTGTGGCGCTGGGCCAAGGGGGCAGGATAGAAATCGGCACCGCATGACATTCTTCCCCTCGAGCGCCCATCGAACCACGCCGCTTGCGCTGGCGCTGCTGTCTGGCCCGGTCGCACGCAGGCCAGGCCGCCCGGTGAGCCCGCAAGCCTGGCTCGAAGACGCCGATGCCCGAACCGAGGCTCCCTGGACCATCCTGCGGCTGGCCGAGGCCCTGACTCACGGCGGATCGGACGCCATCGCCCGGGCGGTGGATGCGTTCCAAGGTGAGGCGTCGGAGTACACTCTCCGACACCACCCACGACTGACCCTGGAGGGATAGCGCTCGTGCCACGGCCCGCCTCCAGTACGAACCAGCGTGAGCCTGCCCAGCGGCGTTCATGGCTCGGTCCCCTCGCTGTCGCCGTCCTGTTGACGCTCCTGCCGGCCCTGGTCTCCTTGCTCGCAGGCGACGGCGCCTGGCTGGCCCACCACGCATCGGAGATCCCCATCCGCATGTGGGGGCTCGAGCTCTACCCGGAGATCGGCATCCTGGGGGGGCTGATCGACACCGTGGGGCATCCCTTCCCCGGCCTGCTGGCCAACCCCGACCCTCTCAGCACCGCGGTGTACGCCCTGCTGCGCACCGCCCTGGTCCCAGCACCCGCCTACGATCTGCTGGTGCTGGGGGCGCTGGCTGCCAACGCCGCGGCCGCCTTCTTCCTGGCCCGGGACCAGGTGCGCGATGATCTCGCAGCGGTGACCGCGGCGGTGGGGCTGGGCACCGCCCCCATCGTCCTCAGCTACGCGGTCAGCAGCGCCATCACCGATCTGCTCCACCTCTGGCCCTTCATCCTGGCCATCCTGTTCAGCCTGCGAGCGCTGCGCAGGCCCGGCTGGACCAACGCGGTCCTGGCGGGTCTGCTGGCCTCCCTGGGGGCCGTGGCCAGCACCTACAACTTCGTGGTGCTCTCTGCCGCGCTCTTCCCCCTGGTAGTGGGGCTACCCTGGGCGCGGAGCGAGCGGTGGACCCCCGAGCCCGATCCCCGAGCCACGGCAACGCGCTGGCAGTGGCTACGCACCGCCGCGTTCATGCTGCTGGTGCTCCTCCCGCTGGTGGGGGGCTACTACCTGTGGGTCGAGGCGACCCTGGCGGACCCCTCGAGCCACCTGGCGCCAGAGACAGTGTTCGATGTCCGCCACCAGTACCCCTTCACCGACCTGTTCCCCGTCACCGAGGGCTATGTCAGCGTCCTGATCGACTACCTCGGCCTGAGCACACCCCTGCTGTTCCTTCGCGGGGACGCCTCTCGGTACGTGGTGGTGGTCACGCCGGGGCTGGCGGTCCTGGCTCTGGCCATCCTCGGCCTGGTGGCCCGCTGGAACAGAAAGCGCACGGTGCTGCTGTGGTTGTCGGTGGCCGCCTTCGCCGCCTTAGCCAGCACGGGGCCCTACGGCGCCCTGGGGGAGACCACCCACCTGCCATGGCCGGCCAACCCCACCTGGTTGCTCGCGTTCTACGCGCTTCCTGGGGGCCGCATGGTCCTCGAGCCGTTCCGCTACGCGTTCCTGGTTCCCATCGCGCTGGTGGTGCCCGTGGCCTGTGGCGCACACGCCCTGGTGCGGCGCCTCGGCCCCTGGATGGGCTGGCTGCTGCCCGTGCTCGTCGTCGCCCAGGCCACCCTACTCAGCCCGCTTCCCTTCCCCCTGCCCACCGCCCGGCTGGAGGTCTCCCCCGCCTACGCCCTCCTCGACGAGGTGCTCGGACCCGGTGCCCTCGTGGAGCTCCCATACTGGGACGGCGGCTCGCGTCGCTTCACACGCATGCACTTCATGAACCAGCGCGTACACCAGCGCAGCATCATGGACGATGTGGCCGGGTTCCTCCCGCGCTACCTCGACCAAAACCCGCTGATCGCCACCGCGGTCTGGAGCGAGGGGCCCAGGGACGGCCAGGAGAACCAGCCCCGCTGGCCCACCCAGCCCGGCGTGGAGGCGCTCGCCCGGGACGGCTTCGCCGGGATCGTCATCGACCCCGCAGGCTACCGCTCACCGCGGGAGCTAGAGCAGACACTGTGCGTGCTGGCGGTGCTGGGCGAGCCCGTGCGGCTCGAGGATCGGCTGGTGATCCCCGTCCCAGGGGTCACCCACCCCGTGGACGGATCGCAGCCTTCGCGGCCTGACGCTTCTCGGGATCCTGCCGATACCAGTGGTCGATCTTCCACTCGAGCGCCCTGAGGTAGCTCTCGCGGTATGCGGGGTCGAGCTGCTCGAACAAGGCGAGATGGCCCTCAAGATCTCCACCCATGTCCACCCCGCGCACGAAGCCGTGGCAGGCGCTCGCGCGCAGGTCGTCGGGGACCAGCTCGATCAACTGGCGCGCCCGGGGCCCATCCGGACCGAGCTGCTCTCCGATCCACCAGCCCCACTCCTCGAACAGCTCCCCCTGGTAGCCGACGGGGTACCGCAGGATCACCGGGACCGCCTCGGCCAGCCGGTGCTTGTAGCAGCGCATCATGCCGATGCGGACCCCATTCTGGATCTCATCCCGCCAGGCTGGAGGCACCTCGGCGAGGCGAGGCATGACCTCATCCGGATCGCCATCGTAGCGCCGCACCAGGTGTTGGATGGGGCCCTGCCACATGGATCGCTGCATCGCGGGCGGCACCTGCTGGATGGCCTGCGCGCAGGCAGGCATGTCATGGGAAGGCCAGTCGAGCCCGTGGGCCACCCCATCGTAGAAGTGGGACCTGAGGTCCGGAGGGATGGGCTCTGCCAGCTTCGGCAGCGGGGACAGGTCCATGCTCATCCGCTCCCCGATGTAGACGCCAACCCAGAGGACCCGCTCCCAGCGACCCTCCATGTCCCCCTCCAGCGCCTGCTGGATCCTGACAGGGAAGTCGTCCGCCGAGATCGCCTGGGATGACCCGGGCTGGTGGGGTGGCGCGGCGCCGTCGTCCTGGGTCCTACAGCCCAGGTGCAGCGCGACCAGCAGGACCAGCAGAGCGGTGTGGGGGCCGATCCACGACATCTCGGGGCCTCAGGCGGGATGGAACAGGGAGCGTAGCGGTCACCGGGGACCTTGGCGAGGTGGGCGCCAGCTATTCACTCATGACGGGATATTCTCCTTGTGTCACCAGAGACCCTCGAGCCCGCGGTTCGACGGGAGATCGAGCATGTCGGGACCGCCGGACACGACGACGCCCCCCTCCAGCCCCGTTCCTGCCCGGTCCGGCTGGACTCGGGAGCTCGTCGGCGCCTCGCTGCTGTCGCTGCTCCTGGCCATCGCCCTGGCCCTTCCCTGCCTGCCCGAGCCACACCTCCGGCTGCTGGGACACCCCGAAATCGACCTGAGCGCTCACATCTGGACCTACTGGTGGTCGATCCAGGCTGACGGACACGCGCTGGTGAACACCCCCTTCCACGATGTGCAGTTCTACGTGCTCGAGCCGGTGAACCTGGTCCTGTTCAGGCTGTTTCAGCCGCTGGCTGGCCTGGTCGCCGCGCACAACCTGGTGGTTGTCGTGGGCTGGGTGGTGGCGGGCCTGGGCGGCTATGCCCTGGGACGCACCGTCTCTCGCAGCCTCCTGGCCGGCTACACGGGCCTGGTGCTGCTGGAGCTGGCGCCCGCCACGGTCAACGCGGTGGCCGACGGCACCGGCGAGTTCGCCTGGACCGGCCTGCTCGCCCTGAGCCTGGCGAGCTTCATCCGGCTGGTCCGCAGGCCCACCCGCGGCGGGGTCCTGCTGGCCAGCCTCTGCTTCGCGCTCACCGGGACTGCGTGCTTCTATTACGGGCTCTTCGTGGGGATCGCAGCCCTGGTGTGGTGGATCGCCCAGCCCCAGCGCGGCGCCAGGGCACGCTGGCGCGCACTCGCGGCATGCGCCCTGGCTGCGGGCGTCGGCGCGCTGCTGCTGCTGCCGTCCATCCTGGCCTTCCACGCGGCGCCCATGGATCTCCCCAGCACGCGGGAGTCGCTGTTCGCGCTCCACTACACCCCGGCCGAACTCAGCGAACCGGACCTGCTGTTCTTCCTGCAGGAACGGGGAGTGCAAGGCCCGTTCCCGCGCCTGGGGTGGTGGTTCCTGGCTACAGCGCTGGCAGTAGTCGGCCTGCGGACCGGGACTGAGCTGCGCCGTCCGGCCATCGCGGTGGGGATCACCGGACTGGTGATGGCCATGGGCTCGGTGGGCCCCCTGGGCATCCCCCTGCCCTACCACCTCACCAATCGCGTGCTGGGGGTCCTGGACGCCGGCCTCCACCAGCCTATCCACTTCTTGACCCTGCTGATCCTGAGCCTGGTCATCCTGGCCTGCAGGCTGGTGACACATCGACCGATGGCCTCGCTGCTGGTGCTGCTGCTGGCCGTGGATCTGCATCCCAGCATGGAGTGGCTCCCCGTGCCCACCACCGCCCTCCCCCGCAGCAGCGCGCTGCGGGAACTGCGCACCCAGCAAGGTTCGGTGCTGGACCTTCCCACGATCCTGGAGGACCACCAGGTGGACCTGGACCGGGAGGCCCTGCACCAGCTCGAGCACCACCGGCCAATCCCGCGCTTCCCGGTGTTCCCGACCTCCCTGGTTCACAGCGATGGCGTCCGGGCCGCCCGGGCCTCGGCGCTGGTGCGAGCCGTCGCGAGCGGCCCCCCTTGGGGGGAGCGCCCCGCCACCGGGGATCTCAGCGCCATGGGGTACCGCTGGCTGGTGCTGGATCGGGAGCGCAGCCCCACCCTATCCCCCCCCCTCCAGCGCTGGTTGGGTCCGCCACGCTGGCGAGACGCTCTGGTGGAGGTCTACGATCTCGACAGACAGCCGCCCCCCGACGACGCCCCCCCCGCCCTTCGGCGGACCGAAATCCTGCCTGCTCCGGGGGAGCCATGAGCTTCCCATTTGCCCTGGTGGTCTTCGACTCGGATCTGCGCGAGATCCGCGATGTCCACGTCCACCTGTCCGCGCTGGGAGCCGAACACGAGCTCGAGCTCGCGCGTGACGGGGACCAGGGCATGCAGGGCCAGCTGACCCTGCCCGCAGCGCCGCGATTCATGAGGATCGAGGCTGACTGCACAACGTCGATGGGCACGGAGCCATGCTTGGACGAGCTGTGGTTTCCGCCGTCCACAGACGGCGCCGTGCTGGAGCTCCAGCTGGTCCGAGAAGACGGCCACGTGATGCTGATGAGCGCGGACTCCTCCGGCATGCCCGTCTGGGTCGGGTTCTCCTGGGGAGCCCTGCTGCTGGTCGCGGGCCTGGTCGGCATCACCTGGTCCAGGTCCCATGCCTGAGCTCGTCACCACGGGGGCGCTGATCCTCCAGACCCTTAGCCTCCCCGAGCCGCTCCCGGCGCCGCCCGCGACGGCGTCCCCCGGGCCAGTCCTGCTGGGCTGGGGTGGAGCCCTCGGCCTACTCTTGGTGGCCTCCCTGGTCCTCCGGCGTCAGAGGCGCAGCACCACTCCCACAATCCCCGACCCGCCGCCTCCTGGGCGCGCCGAGTGGGGAATAGCCGCGGTGCTCTGCGTGGTGCTGGGGGTCTGCGCTACCTGGCCCATGGCCGTGACCCGGGATCTGGTCCAGCGCAACTTCGACGCCCTGGGCAGCACCTGGATGCTGTGGCACATGACCCGTGGCGGCGGGCTGCTCGAGACAGTGGACACCTGGCTCTACCTCGGGCTTGGCGTGCCCCTTGCGCACCTGGCAGGCCCCGTGCGGGCGTACCACATCAGCACACTGGCCGGGGTGAGTGCCGCCGCGCTCGCCGCCTGGTGGGCCGCGCGGGTGCCCTTCCGGGTCGCCCCCCTCGCGGCGTGGGCGGCTCCCATCGCGGTGGGGCTGAACCCGCTGGTGGGCACGGCGGTGGTCGAAGGCCACGGAGGCATGCTGGTGGGCCCAGGGCTGGCGATCCTGCTGGGCGCGGTCCAGGCTTCCCCCGGCCGACGTCCCTGGCGCTGGGCCTCGGTGGTGGTGCTGGTGGGCCTGCTGTGCGCCCTGCAGTCGGGCTACTTCGCGCTGATGGCGGGCATGACGGTGCTGTCGTGGGGGGCCTGGCAACACCGCCCTCTGTGGCGGGTGGCGCTCGTGGCGGTGGTCCCAGCGCTGCTGTACTCCTTGCTGATGGTGGCGCAGCTCCACGGCGTCGGGGACGGGGCCCACGGAGCCACCTTCGCCGCAGGTATGCTGGACCTTCCGCTCTCGGACATCGCCAC
>CALDOK010000424.1 GCA_937912125.1 uncultured Pseudomonadota bacterium | reverse complement strand
CCCCACCGCCAAGAGAGGCGGTGGGGTTCCATGGAGCGGGAGACGGGACTCGAACGCAAGCGCGAGCAGCGCCCCTCGGCAGCCGCCGACCCGCTGGGCGCGCTCTATGCCCCTGCCCGGAGCCGAAGCTCGGAGCAGCAGAAGAACGGCGCCACCGGACGCCCGAAGAACCACCCTGAAGAGAAGAACCCCACCGCCAAGAGAGGCGGTGGGGTTCCATGGAGCGGGAGACGGGACTCGAACCCGCGACAGCCAGCATGGCAAGCTGGTGCTCTACCAACTGAGCTACTCCCGCGCGAGGCCCCGTATTTATTGGGGCCGTGCCCGGTGTCAAGGGTCGCGTGAACACTTTTTCGGTCACTGGCGCCCGAGGACGTCTGCGCCTACGCTGATAGGGCTCCCTCCCCATTGGGGTATGCGCGTCTGACGCCCCCCCCCGGTGCTGTTTGAAGCTCGCTGACAAGATCTCCGACCTCTGGCCCGCTGCTCTGGCCGTGCTGCTCAGCCTGGGTGTGAGCTGGTCGCTCCAGAGCCTCGCGGCATGGGCTTGGCCCCAGCCCGTGCTGTCCCTGCCGGGCGTGCGCCTATGGCAGGTCGCTTCCCTGGCCTTGGGGGCCTGCCTGACCGCCCTGGCGCTGGCACCGGATCGCGGCAAGGTGCGCCCAGGCTCGGCGGTGCTGGGCTTGGCCTTCGGCGCGGTGCTGGGGGTCTCGCTGGGGAGCGTCGCGCCCGGCCTCGGCTTGCTCTCGCAGGAGCTCGGGCGGGTGCCTCCGCAGGCCGAGCTTGGAGTGCTCTTGTCGGAGCTCCAGCGGCTGTATGCTCCTCTCATGATGGTGCTGGCGGCCTTGCCTGGGCCTCTGGCCATCAGCTCACTCCGGGAGGCGCGCGACGGGGCCCGGTGGCCCGCGGTGGTGGCGCTGGTGTGGGTGTTGGCGCTCGGCGCTGGGCTGTGCTGGCGGGCCAACGGGTGGGAGGGCATGAGCGCGCTGCTCGCACAGGGGAGGGGGGCAGCGCTGGGCGAACCTGGCCTGGTCGATCAGGGGTGGGCGCCGCTGTGTTTCGCCTTGGTGGTCGTCGGCACTCTGGGGCTGGTCAGGCAGCGCAGCTGGCTCGTGGCTGGGGCATGGCTCGCGGCCCAGGTCGTGCTCGCAGAGCCGGTCTCCTGGCTCGGGAGGTCTCTGTACGGCTTCGATGACGCCTCGCTGGAGCTTCCAATCACGGCTGGCAGTGGGCCTGGCAGCACCCTGGCGCTGCTCGATCTCACCGCGAGCCCCCCCCGCTATGGTGGGGAACCCTGGGGGCGCGCTCTCGAGGTCGAGCTGGCGGGCGCTTCCTTCTGGGACCAGGGGCCCGAGTTCTTGGTCCGGCGGCCCATCGAGCGGCCGTGGCACTTCGGACTTCAGCGCGCGGTCCACATGGCTCCTCCCCTCCAGGCGCGCTGCGGCGAGATCGTGAGCACCGTCTCCGTGCTGCGGCGCTACGGTGTCTCCCTGTGGCTGTGGCCAGGTCGGCCAGCTGAGCGGCTCGAGGGGCCACTCGGCTTTGCCTTCGAGCACCCAGTGGTCGTCGTGCTGACCTACCCGCCCAAGCCTTCGGCGGAGGTGCCGCTCTGCGGCGTTCTCACCCTCGAGCCCGGCCGCCTGCTCGACTCCCAGACAGGGGACGTCCTGGTGCGCCTCCCCGACCAGTTGGATGAGGTGCCAGGGCTGTTCCCGGGGTGCAGCGGAAGCGTGCGGGTGGTTCCCATGGCAGATGCGCCCGTGGCCTCGCTCTTCGCCGTGCTCGATCGGCTGGGAGGTACACACCCCGACGCGCGCTTCCGGGAGCGCATCGCCATCCACTGGCCGGGGCTGGACGACGAGGCGCAGCCCGAGGGTGCCGACTCTGTCTTGGAAGTCCCCGGTGTGCGAGCCCGGGAAAGCCGGCCTGGGAAGATGGGCTCCTCGAGGGTGCAGGGACCAGCGCCGGGCTGAGGATCTCTGGGTCCTGCGGACGACCCAACGCCACAGGGGGACGTGCACAGGAGGACCGAGCAGGCCAGGTGACTCCAGCGGGGGTCAGGATGATATAGGAGATGCCCGGGCGCGATGTTCGGGACGGAGCGCGAGATGAACCAGACCAGAGTGGCTGCCCTGTTGATTTCTGCCGCGATCATGATGGGCCTGGGCTTCCTGGTAGGTAGACAGTGCGCACCGGGCGGAGGGCCCTCCGCCAGCACACAGCCCGTCCCTTCCGCCGTGGAGCGCCTCCCTGCCGTCCAGCAGAGCTCACCTGCGCCCCTGGAGAGCCCGCCGGTCACCAGCACAGCCTCAACCCCCTCCGCCGGGGCCAAGACGGCGGAGTCCTTGGTCTACTTCCCCTTCGAGAGCTTGTTCAACGAGAGCCCGGAGGGGATCGCCGCCGCCTCGCTGCTGCTGCGCTGGCTGAACACGGGCGATTCCGCAGCCGCCCAGGAGGCTCTGGTCACCTACCGCGCGCTGTCCGAGCGCGAGAACTTCGGCGGCGAGTACACCACGCTGCAGTGGCTCTGTGAGTACATCCTGGCAGACGAGCAGGGCCGCCTCATCATGCTCGAGAACGACGACGGTCGTCGCTTCGTGGAGTTCTTCGGCGCGCATAGCTGGGGCCCGCTCCGCGACTACCTGACCGGCAAGTACGGCCTGGGGCGCACCAACCCCGATTTCCTGCGCTTCCTGGACGAGATCGTGCGCTTCAACAGCCCCTACCGCGATGTGTGGGAGAAGACCCCTCGGCTCATGGAGCTGCTGGACCTCCAGCCGGGGATGCAGGTCGCGGACATCGGGGCGGGCGCCGGGTACTTCAGCTTCCGCTTCGCACAGGAGCTGGGCCCTGACGGCCGGGTCCACGCGGTGGAGATCAACACCCGCCACCTCGACTACCTTCAGCAGGTGGCTACGAGCGAGGGCCTGACCAACCTGACCGTCGTGCCCACCGACGGTGCCTTCCCGGACCTGCCAGAAGGAAGCATGGATCGCATCTTCCTCTGCTCGGCCTACCAGGCGGTCTACCTCTCCTACAGGCAGGCCGAACGGGATGCCTGGGTCGGCTCCCTCCTGCGTGCTCTGGCTCCAGACGGCCTGCTGGTGATCAGCGAGAACGAGCCCGTGGTGCAGTCCGGCGTGGTGCCGTACCGGGGCATCTCGGTCTCGCAGCCGCTGATCGAGGGCCAGCTGCTCTCCTATGGCCTCGAGCTGGTGCTCGAGGAGCAGCTCGTCCCCCAGCGCTATGTCTTGGTGATGCGCAAGCCGCAGAGTGCCCTGTGAGGTACCTGCGCCGGCTCCTGGCGGGCCTGCTGGTGGCCGCCGCGGCGCTCCTACTGGCCGAAGGGGTGCTGCGTGTCGTCGGCGTAGCGGCGATGGAGCCGTTCTTCGTGGAGCATGTGGATCTCGACGGCCGGGTCTGGCTGGCCTCCAATCCCCAGGTGGGAGATAACTGGTTCCGCAGTGATGACTGGGAAGATCTGGTGCGCCGTCCAAGGCCGGAGTGGTTCCTTCGGGACAAGCCCGCAGGCGGGTTTCGCGCGCTGGTGCTGGGTGAGTCTTCGGCCTACGGCATGCCTCTGAACGACAACGCCACCTGGGTTAGGCAGCTCGAGCACCAGCTGGTGGCGAGCCAAGACTCGCGCCCAGTGGAGGTGATCAACCTCGGGCTGCGAGCCGTGACCGCCTCGGTCTACCAAGACGTGCTACCCGAGCTGCTCGCGCTGGAGCCCGACGTGGTGGTGCTCTATGCAGGCCACAACGAGTTCTATGGCGTGCGCCCTGTGGGCTTTCCCGGCAACACGGCGATCTGGCGCCTGATCGAGGACTCGCTTCGGAAAGACCCTATTGTCACCGTCACCGCGGAGCGGGTGGGCCTGCGGGCCGATGACGCGATCCCCTCGGGTGGCGCCCACGAGCAGGCTGCGCTGGCACGCTTCACCCACGATCTGGACCTCCTGGTGCGAGAGCTGGATGGTGTGCCCCTGTTGGTCTACGTGGTGCATGGCAACGAGCGCCACCTGGCGCCCCTCTGCTCTCAGGCGCCCGACGCTGATCGCGCGACCATCGACCGCGCCGACACCCTGCTCTGGGCTGTCGCCAGGGCGCCTCACACAGCGTCCGGGCCCGACTGTGATCTCGCCCTGCTGGGCTCGGCCCCAGGGCATGCCGGCCTGGACTACGCGGCTGGTTGGTGCGCCCTGAACGCGGGGGATCGAGAGTCCTCACACCAGGCCTTCGCCAAGGCTCTGGACGAGGACTGCGTGCCCGTTCGCGCCCGCTCGTCCATCCGCGAGCTGTTGCTCGGCCTGCCGGAGCGGCACCCCGATGCCCCGGTCTGGGTCGTGGACCCGGAGGATGCCCTGCGCGCGGCGAGCCCTGAGGGCGTGCTCGGCCAAGAGCTGTTCTACGATCACGTCCACCTGACCATCGAGGGCTCCTGGGTCACGGCGCGGGAGGGGGCGCGAGAGCTGGCGCGGCACGCCTCCACCTTGGGCCTTCCGATCCGCGAGGACCTGCTGCCCAGCTACCAGGCCACGCGCCAGGCTCTGCACATCACGCCCATGGACGAGTGGCTCAGCCTCGATCAGATGAAGCACTACTATCAGGTCTCGGTCATCCGAAGCGTAGCATCCAGGGACTGGTCCCTGGCCGTGATGGGCGAACGCCAGGCCGCCCTCTGGCAGGAGATGGACTCCACAGAGCAGGCCGTGATCAACGAATGGATGTGGGATCCCGACGAGTTTCACCTCGCGGTGGCGGCGAAGTTCGCTCTGGTGGGAGACAAGCTGGGCGAGCTGGATGCGGTCCGTGCCGCTGTGGCCGCCCACCCGGAGAGCGGGCCCCTTCGACGCGAGCTGGCCTTGCGCCTGGCCGACGCGGGCGCGACAGAGGAAGCCCGCGAGCAGGCCATCCTGGCTGTGCTCCACAACGTCGCCGAGGAGGACGTGGAGGGCCTGCTGCGCTGAACCACGCGCTGGCACTCGCCCAGAGAACCCATGATACCGTCGCGGCCGCGGTGAGGACGGGCCGCCTCGTGGCCACGGACTGGCCACGCATAAAGAAACCGGGACTCTGGAATCGTACCAAAGTCCCGGTTCTTATATGGTTGCGGGGGCCAGATTTGAACTGACGACCTTCGGGTTATGAGGTCGATTCGGGTTCCTTGTGGGGATGGCAGTATTAGGTACAACCATGCATATCCGCTTGAGGGGTGTGGCCACGATTGAGGGGTTCACCTGGTCTGTGGCCACGGTGTGGCCACGCGTGGCCAGGGGAGGGGAGTGGGGCGCGGGGCGGTTCTCGGTCAGCCCGACCTGCGCTTTGTCACTGGAAGCAACCCGGAGGGAAACGCTCGAAGGCGAGTGGGATCGCCACCCGCGAGGATGAGAAGCGTCAACTTCGTTGAATCCCTGTGGGCCCATCGCTCGAGCCCTGCCCTGCGAGCAGCAACGAGTTCGTGCTGGTCCTCTGGGTCGGAGAGGACATCCAGGGGCTCGTTCGGGAACGGGATGGCCATCGGCATGAGCCGCCAGCGATCGATCCGCCTTTCCACGCGCCGCACCTGTTCCGACACTCTCTTGTAGTATTCTCGCCAGGGATGTCCCCGTGCCCTACCGGGAGATGTGTCTTGAAGGAGAGCCCGGAAGAGCCGGGGGGCATCCGTGATCAGCCCCAGTTCCTGTCGCTGGAGCCTGCGTAGCGTGAACAGCAAGGAGGCATCGAGTGTTAGGACAGGGGGTTGGTGCGGTGCTTTCGGGCCTTTGCGGGTGCCTGATGCACGTTCCCATCTGAGTTGGCCCAGGGCGGTGACGGCCTGGCTGATAGGGGTCAGATCAAGGCGCGAGACCCGCGCCCAGTTCGCAGCCAGATCAGCCACATCAGGTAGCAGGAAGGCCCAGGGGACCTCACGTATTAACCTCCGCAGGAACTTCGCGATAGCGCGCTGGTTCTGTTGCCGAACCTCCTGGCTGGCTGAGAAGAAAGGGTGCCCCTCTGCAGCCACCCAGGCGGAGAACTCTCGCCAGTTCGACATCGCCTCCGGAAGAAATGGTTCCTCGGCGATGCGGGCATCGAGCCGCCTATCACCTCGCCACTCACGTAAGAGGATGTCAGCGAGCCCCGCCGCGTCAGAGAATTGCTCACGAAGCTCGGACTCAGACCGCTGGAGATAATGCGCCAAGTTCTTCTCTACGGGCGTGCCTTTGACAAGACACCGCTCCGCCTCGGTGAGCGCGAAGGTGTCCCATGGCGCCGCGTAGGCGGGAAGGATCGCCAAAGCTGGCGTGAGGGTCTGGCTCGTTGAACGACCTTGTTCGAGCGGCACGGCTCGGATCTCGCACCATACCTCGCCTGAGCCGTCGAGTAGGTACCCCATCACCACGAAGACGGTGCCGGCTGCTTCCGTTGGAAGTGGCCGGTCGGGAGCTGGGCGAAGAGGCGTGTTGGTGTCCATGACTTGCGCTCTTTTTTGCTGGTCTAACGAGTTCTCAATCCTGCCGTAGCCTGTGAGTGTCGCCCCCCTGAAACCGCCTCCCTGAAGGAAAACGAACATGCAGGTACGTGAACTCCTCACCTACACCGAAGCCGCCGAGTATCTGAACATTCCGCTGTCAAGCGCCTACAGTCTCGTTTTTCGCAAGATTCTGCCGCATATACGCCTGTCGCCGCGCGTCGTCCGTTTCGAGCGGGCTGCCCTGGATGCATGGCTGGACGAGCGTACCGTCGCCACCGAGGAACGGGCGAGGGGTCGGAACGTTCCTCGCTAGGGACCGTGAACCACCTCGCTTCGAGGAAGCCCCACCGATGCTCATGGTGAGCATCACGAGGCCCCACCCCAGAGCACGCCAAGTGCAAGGAGACCATGATGACTGGACCGAAGACGCGCAGGATGGCGCGGCGCGAGGGCGCCGTGGTCGGAATCTTCGTGCCCATCGACGAGGCCGACGTGGACGACCTGGTCGAGGCCACTGCTGATCTCGACGACGAGGACGAGGACAGCTCCGACTACGACGACGAAATCGACGACGAGTAGCTTCCACGCTGCCGACGGAAGGCCGCCAGGATGGCGCGGAGAGGTGATGGTGTCCAGGAAGCCCTGGTTCAGCTTTGACGTCTCCTGGTGGCCGGCCGTTGCGACCGCGCTCGAGGAGAGCGGACGGGAGTGGCCTATCGAAGCCGCCTGCGCGGATCTGCGCTGGTTCAGCGACCAGATCCGCGTTCGCCGCCAGGGCCGCATCCCGTCACGGCGGCGCCTCTCGCGCCGCTGGAGCTGGGGCGAGAAGAAGGTCCGCCTCCTGCTCAAGGCCGAGCACGAGTGGAAAGACCTCTACCACGACGACGTGGGGCCCCGTCGAGACCGGGCGAGGGCCAAGGGGGGACCCAGCAGGGGCCCATCAGCTCGCGATGACGAGCGCGTTTCCGGCGCCTCTGGGGCCCAGCGAGGGCCCGGCGAGGGCCCGAGCAAGGCCCAGGAGGGGCCACACGCGCGCGATCCACACAGGCACCCATCACAACACCCGGACACGCCGGGGGGGGGAGCCACCACCGACACCCCAGAGGACGACCCCCTTCGCTCATGGAGAAGACCCGATGATTCGTGACGCGACCTGCTGTTCCCCGAACTGCGACAATCCGACCGAAGCAGGTGAGTGCGCCTGCTCTGCCTGCCTCGAGGCCTGGGATGAGGCAGCTCGAGCCCAAGCCGCCGAGGAGCGCTTCGATATCGCTGGCCTTCCACCGAGGTACCGCTCCCTGGCTCTGGGGCAAGTGGTCCAGGGCCTTGGAGAGACCGAGGAGGACGCCGTCAAGCGCGCCAGTCGCATCGATCCTCCCGCGCTTGCGATTACCAAGCACAATAACCGTGTGGCGACGGATCTCCGCTCCTGGCAACGCGGCGGCTTCTTCATCGAAGGGCCGGTTGGTGTGGGTAAGACGACACTCCTGGCCGCCCGGCTCGCTGAACTGCTCCGCGAAGGGGGGCAGGGCCAATTCCTTTCGGTGCCAGAACTCGTTTTCCAGTTCAAGATCAGCCGTAAGAAGGCTTGGATGATGGCCACCCAAGCCGCTGATGCAGGGGTTCTCCTGCTCGATGACCTGGGGCACCCTGACGACATCGCATCGTGGATGGTAGAGCCAGTCGAGCGCATCATCGCCCGGCGCACCGAGTTCATGTTGCCCACGCTGGTCTCGAGCAATCGCGGAATGGACAGCTTGGAAAGGATCTATGGTGTCTACGTTCGCAGCAGACTGGAGGAGATCTGCGGACGGCAGGTCTACTTCCTGAACGGCCCAGACTTTCGTGGGCTTCTTGGTTGACTCCGGCCTGCGCTGTATCCACTCCGCGAAAACTCTTGTTCGAGCACATGATGAAACGGTTCCACGCCGCCACCCGGCAGCCAGATCTTCACCGGGCGGTGCCGAGGTTGTCGATGCGTCGGGTCTCTCCGGCCTCGCGAACCCGCTCCCGAGGCCTCATCCTTTGCGTCCCGACGCCCATTCGCGTCGGCGTGAGACAGCTCCAGCACCGCCTTGATGATGTCGTCCGCCAGTGCCGCGCCCAAGCCCTCATGAAACTACACGAAGAGCGACGCTACCTGGCCTGCAGCAGCTCGACGAGTTCGCCCGCGCGCTGGATGTCCCGGTCCATGGCCATCAGCGCGCTGGAGCTGGCGCTCGCGTCCTGTTCGATGGCCGTCCTCTGACGCTCCAGGGTGTGGATATGCCGTGACGCGTGGTTCTCGAGGGCCTCCTTGGCCTCGTCCGCGTGCTGCTGGACCAGCCGGAAGGTGACGGCGGATGCGGTCCGCTCCGAGTCCGAGAACGCCTCGAGGAAGCGCTTCTGGACAAACCGGGCCAATTTCTCGACGTCGAGCCGGACCTCTCGCACGTTGCGGTATTCGTCCACCCATCGCTTCTGCCAGACCGGCGTGCCGCAGAATCCCTGCTCCTGGACCTGGCGCTCGACCCTGGTCTTCTCCTTCCTCATCGCCTGGGCCGTGAGGTTTCCCAGTTCCCGCTCGATCTCGTCGTGAAGCCGTAGGTGCGTCGGTTGGGGCAGGAGTAGATCCACGGGCTCCAGCGATAGCTCCAGGGCGTCCTCGAGCTCCTTGTCGAAGCTCCTGGAGAGTTCGTTGCAGGTGCGCTGCAGCTGCTTGATGATCTCGTCCTGGCGCTCGAAGGCCTCGCGCTGGATCTCCACGCGGAAGTCTGCGAACTCATCGAGAGCCCAGTGCACCAGGCTGTCCACCATCTCGATCACGGCGTCCTTCGCCTTGCCATCGGAGCCCATGACGAGCCTGCTCGCTGTGGTGATGGTGTCCCGCACCCGGTCGAAGGAATCACTGACATAGGAGCCGCTTCGCCCGCTCGTGAGCGTCGCGAGCCGTGAGTCCAGCCTGGCTCGAAACTCACCGAACTTCGCGGCCGTCCAGCGCTTCATCGCGGCCTGTTCCTGCTCCACGAGCTGGTCGATCTCGCGAAATCGACGCTGCGCGGCCCTCAGCTGCTCCTCGAGCGCTGCGATGTTCGCCTGGAGCTTCCGGATGTCGGTCTGCCGCATCTTGCGCTGGATGAGCAGGGTGTTCTTCACGCTCTTGAGGCACTCGGCGGCCTCTCTGCGCGTGCTGTCGGCCAGCAGCGCCAGGGCGTTCGCCTCGATGTGCTGAAGTATCTGCGCTTCGCAGTTCGGGAACCCGGACTCCTGCAGCACCTCTGGGGCGGCGCGCTGGAGCTCTTCGTTCCCAACTTTGTCCCAGCGCCTTCCCGCGACGAGCTCGCCGAACTCCCTGTGGGCGGCGTCGCTCGAGCGGCCGCCCAGCGCGAGCCGGGCCAGCAGCGCGTTGCGAGCGCTCACCGCATGGATGCGCGACTCGGGGATGCGGAGGTCCAGGTGGTCCGCCAGGACGCGGGCGACGAAGCTCCCGGTCTGTTGTGGCGTCAGGTCGTGCCGCCCGGCCTGGTCCACCTTGTTGACGAGGAAGAACAGCCGCTCGGACCAGGCCTCGATGATGTCCTTGCGGTTCTCTGCGATCTGCTTGAGCAGGATCTCTTCGTCGGTGGTGTTCAGCTTGGTGTAGTCGAGCAGGTAGACGATCGCGTCGGCGTCCGACACGATGGCGTGGGCTCGGGCCTTGAGGTGAGCGGCCCTGCTCTCGTTGGGGCCGGGTGTGTCGATGATCTCGATCCGAGCACCCCGGGAGACGGCGTCGCTCGCCGCTGGTTCGAAGGCTGAGACGCAGACCTCCAGGACCAGGTCCGCGGGCTCATGGCTGGACAGGCGCGTATGCTCGTTGCAGGACT
>CALDOK010000423.1 GCA_937912125.1 uncultured Pseudomonadota bacterium | reverse complement strand
GTCGCTGTCGGCGTCGCTGTCGCTGTCGGCGTCCGTGTCGGTGTCCGTGTCTCCCTCTGGGGGCGAGCTGTCGTCGGGCTTGGGCTCGGTGCAGGCTGCGAGGCTGAGGCAGAGCAGGACGGTCAGGGTCGTGGATGACATGGCGGTTCGCCTCCGGGTGGAAGGATGACAGCCACGGGCAGGACCCACAAGCTCGGCCAGCCTAGGAGCCGGGGTGCACCTGGGCTTCACAGCGCTGCGAGCACTTGCCGCGTGCTCGCCTGCTCGTGGCGCTGGAAGCGCCAGCCTGGGGCCCAGCCCTCGAGGAAGCGCTGCAGGTCGGCCCAGGCCCAGGGGTACAGGGCCCGCCACTCCGCCTCCAGCGCGTGGACATCACAGCCCTGCGCCGCGGCGCACAGGGTGGTGAAGTACAGGTCCAGGCCCCGCTCGACGGTGTCCAGGGCTTCGCCGGCCAGCAGGTAGGCCAGGTCCTTCATGCCGCAGCCTCCGCCCACATACTGGAAGTCCACCGCGGCGGCCCGGTGGCCGTCCCGGCTGAAGGCGAAGTTGGCCGGCTTGGCGTCCCCGTGGACGATGGTCAGGAAGCGCGCGCCGCTGAGCTTGGCGTCGATGGCAGCGGCCCCGTCGCGCAGGGGCCCTCGGGCCATGGCGCGGTGCTCGTCCGGGCGGGTCTTGTGGTGCCAGTAGGTGCCCGTCTTCCACAGGCCGCGGGGGCGCTCGCCCAGGAAGGTGGCGTGGAAGGCCGCGAGCCAGCGCAGGCAGGTGTCCAGCTGCAGCCGGGAGGGGCGCTCGGTGCGTGTGGGAAAGCCCACGGCGTCCAGATCTTCGAAGACGAACAGCCTCTCCCCGCGCTGGTGTTCGTGGTGCAGGCAGGCGGGGACCCGGCAGCCCGACCCGCAGCGCTCGGCCCAGTCCCGGTACCAGGCCTGCTCTACCTCGTAGGAGCGCAGCTTGCGGTCGTGGGAGCGGCCGCGCCCTTGGCCTGGCACCACATGCTTCACCACCACCGTGGGCTGGTCAGCCCCCCGCAGGGCGTAGCGCACCACCTCGCCGTAGCCGCTCCACACCGTGGCGATGCGCTCCAGCCGCTGGGCCGAGGCGGCGCCGGTGATCTCTGCGATGTGGCGGTCGATCAGGAGGGGCATGGAGGGCTCTCGCTCGCCTGGGGTGGCCACAACGTGAGGGTCGTTACACCCGCCAGTGCGATCGGGTGGGTGCGATGGCCCCGGTCGTTATTAATGCTTTCCATATACGTCTTCGGGGCACGAGGGCTATCCGGCCGCCGGCCGTTGAGCCCGAATCCGTCCCGACACGCCAGCCTCCACCAGCGCAGAGGGTGACCCATGAACAACGCCGAGATCATCTGGACCCGGATCGATGAAGCCCCTGCGCTGGCCACCGACGCCCTGCTGCCGGTCGTGCAGGCCTTCACCCGTGGCGCCGGTGTCGAGGTTGTGACCCGGGACATCTCGCTGGCCGGGCGCATCATCGCCGCCTTCCCCGATCGGCTCCGGGAGGACCAGAGGATCCCCGATCACCTGGCCCAGCTGGGCGCCTTGGCCAAGACCCCCCAGGCCAACATCATCAAGCTGCCCAACATCAGCGCGTCCATCCCGCAGCTGCAGGCCGCCGTCAGGGAGCTGCAGGACCAGGGCTACGCCATCCCGGACTTCCCCGAGGAGCCGCAGACCCAGGAGGAGCACGCGCTCCGTGCGCGCTTCGCCAAGGTGCTGGGATCCGCCGTCAACCCCGTGCTGCGCGAGGGCAACTCCGACCGCCGGGCCGCCGCGTCGGTCAAGCGCTTCGCCCAGCGCAACCCCCACAAGATGATGAAGCCCTGGCCGGCCGGCGGCTCCATCACCCGCGTCGCCCACATGGAGCACGGTGACTTCTACGGCAACGAGCGCTCCCTCACCCTGCACGGGGCCAAGCAGGTGCGCATCGAGCTTCAGCCGGACGCTGGCGACGCGGTGGTGCTTCGGCGCCAGCTGACGCTGCAGGCCGGTGAGATCCTGGACAGCTCCGTGATGAGCGTGTCCGCCCTGCGCGCCTTCTACGCCCGGCAGATGGACAAGGCCGCCCGGGACGGGGCCCTGCTGTCGCTGCACCTCAAGGCCACCATGATGAAGATCTCCGATCCCATCATGTTCGGCCACGCCGTGTCGGTCTTCTTCCAGGCTGCCCTGGTTCGGCATGCGGCGCTGCTCGAGCAGGCTGGCGCCGACGTCAACAACGGCCTGGCCGACGTGCTGGACAAGCTGGACCGCCTGACCCCCGAGCAGCGCGCCCTGGTCGAGGCCGACATCGCGTCCGTCTACGCTGAGCGTCCTGCGCTGGCCATGGTGGACTCCCGCCGGGGCATCACCAACCTGCATGTGCCCAACTCGGTGATCGTCGACGCCTCCATGCCCAACATCGTGCGGGATGGCGGGCGCATGTGGAACCGGGACGACCAGCTGCAGGACACGGTCGCCATGATCCCGGACCGCTGCTACGCCACCATGTACCAGGTGGTCATCGAGGACTGTCAGCTGCGCGGCCAGTTCGACCCGGCCACCATGGGCAGCGTCTCGAACGTCGGCCTGATGGCCCAGAAGGCCGAGGAGTACGGCTCCCACGACAAGACCTTCGCGGCCCCCTGTGCCGGCGTGATCCGCGTGGTGTGCAACGCCGGCGGCAAGACCCTGCTCGAGCAGCGGGTGGAGGCCGGTGACATCTTCCGGGCTTGCCAGACCAAGGACGCCCCGATCCGGGACTGGGTCAAGCTGGCGGTCCGCCGCGCCCGCGCGTCCGGGTCGCCCACCGTCTTCTGGCTCGACGACCAGCGCGCCCACGATCGGGAGATCATCGCCAAGGTCCAGGCCTACCTGCCCGGGCACGACACCGCCGGCCTGGACATCCGCATCTTGGCGCCCGTGGACGCCATGGCCTTCACCTTGGCCCGGGTGCGGCGCGGCGAGGACACCATCTCCGTCACCGGCAACGTGCTCAGGGACTACCTCACCGACCTGTTCCCCATCCTCGAGCTGGGCACCAGCGCGCGCATGCTCTCCATCGTCCCCCTGCTCGAGGGCGGCGGCCTGTTCGAGACCGGCGCCGGCGGGTCCGCGCCCAAGCATGTGCAGCAGTTCCTGGCCGAGGGCCACCTGCGCTGGGACTCCCTGGGCGAGTACTGCGCCATCGTCCCCTCCCTCGAGCATGCGGCGGCCCAGAGCGGGAGCACCAAGGCGTCGCTGCTGGCCCGGACCCTGGACCAGGCCGTGGGCGCCTACCTCGAGAACGAGCGCTCGCCGTCGCGCAAGGTCTTCGAGCTCGACAACCGCGGCAGCAGCTTCTACCTGGCCCTGTACTGGGCGCAGGCCCTGGCGGATCAGGGAGACGACGCCGAGCTGCGCGAGCGCTTTGTTCCCGTGGCCCGGCAGCTCGAGGCCAACCAGGCCCTGATCCTCAGCGAGCTGCAGGCGGCTCAGGGCCAGCCCGTGGACCTGGGCGGCTACTTCCGCCCGGATCCCGCCAAGGTCGCCGCGGCCATGCGCCCCAGCGTGACCTTCAACGCCATCATCGACGGGCTGTAGGCGCTCGCCGCCGCAGCACGGCTGCGGCCATCAGGCCGAGCAGCCACAGGGCGCCGCCGCCCTGGGCCGGGGTGACGCTGCAGCCACCGCCGCCTGGCTTCTTGTCGTCGTCCGGCTGGCCGGTGTCATCTCCGGGGTCGCCTGTGTCGACCCCGCAGCTGCCGTCCGCGTCGTCGGCGTCCTGGAAGTTGGGGATGCCGTCGCAGTCGGTGTCGGCGGTGCCTTCAGTGGCGTCCAGGGTGCCGTCGTCATCGGAGTCGGTGTCGCAGAAGTCGGGGTCGCCGTCGTGATCCGTGTCGATGGCGCCCTCGATGGCGTCGGGGATGCCGTCGCCATCGCGGTCGTCGCTGTCGGTGCCGTCGCAGGCCAGCTCGGTGGGGTCGTCGATGCCGTCGCCGTCGGTGTCGACCTCGTTGGGGTTCGTGCCGTAGTCCTGCACCTCGGCCCGGTCGTCCAGCCCGTCGCCGTCGCTGTCGGTGTTGGTGGGGCTGGTGCCGTAGGTGTGGACCTCCTCGCCATCCAGCAGCCCGTCGCCGTCGCTGTCGGCCCGGGCGGGGTCGGACCCGTTGTCGATCTCCTCACCGTCCAGCAGGCCGTCCTTGTCTGCGTCGGCCTCGTTGGGGTCGGTGCCGTGGGTCAGCACCTCCTCGCCGTCGCTCAGGCCGTCCGAGTCGGTGTCGGCCGACATCGGGTCGGTCATGTGCTCGAAGAGCTCCTCGTCGTCGTCCAGGCCGTCGTCGTCGCTGTCGGCCAGGGTGGGGTCGGTGCCGTGGGTCCAGACCTCGTCGCCGTCGAGCAGGCTGTCGCCGTCGGTGTCGTCCTGAGCCGGGTCCGTGCCGTACAGGGTCACCTCGTCCCCGTCTTCCAGGCCGTCGTTGTCGCTGTCGGTGCTGCACAGGCTGGTGCTCCAGACGTAGTACTCGTCGTAGTCGCTCAAGCCGTCGCCGTCGGTGTCGGCGAGCATGGGATCGCCGCACCAGTCCGCGTCGATGCCGTCGAGCAGGCCGTCGTCGTCGCTGTCGTCGTCCAGGGGGTCCGAGCCGTAGGTGGCGAGCTCGGCGCCGTCCTCCAGGCCGTCGTTGTCGGTGTCGGCATCGGAGGGGTCGGTGCCGGCGTCCAATTCGGCGAAGTAGTACAGATCGTCGCTGTCTTCGTCGATGTACACCGCGTCCGACAGGTGGCTGGCCAGGGAACCCACCGGACCGCTCGACGAGGCCCCAGCGCCGTCGTGGTCGAGCTCGCCGGCTCCACCCGAGCTCTTCGAGGTGGCAGCCGTGAGCTGGAAGGCGCCCGCGGGGTCGAGCACCCCCCGATCGAAGAGGTCCGGCGTGGACCAGGCCAGGAGCAAGGCGTAGTCGTCCAGATCGCCGATGCCCGAGGTGCTCGTCTCGAGCCCGAACTGGGCCGTCTTGGCTGAAGACGCGGTGGCGATCAGGTCCTCGGCCTCTTCCCGCAGGCCCGTGCCACCGTCGGTGTTGGCATACAGGTGGGGGTCCGTCGAGTCATCGGTGGAGACGATCATGTGCTCGAAGGTCGAGGTGTCGCCGTCGGTCTCGAGCAGGAAGCCCCACTGCCCTCCGTAGAACGCCAGGCACCACAGCGGATCAGCGCTCAGCAGCATGCGCAGGTACAGGTAGCTCTCGTCCACGTACCAGGACGCCGCGGGGGCGCTGCTGTCGCCCACGATGTCCCAGCAGTCCTCGATCACGATCCCCGAGAGCTGGTATGCGTCGAGCTCTGGGTCGGTCATGGCAGAGCCGCCCATGGTCAGCGGCTCCCAGTCGGTGGACGCGGGCCAGGCCAGCGCGGTGGTGGGCAGGGCGGCGAGCAGGAGTGTGATCGCGATCTTCATGTGGTGCATCCTCCTTTGTGGTCGGGTTGGATGGTAGCTGAGGTCGTGGAGTCTTGGAAGGGGGTGGGGCCAACGGCCACGTCGCGACCTCGATCCAACGCGGGTGCGCGCGGTCGTGGCTCACGCGCCGAGGGGCTGGTTTCTCGGGGGCGTCTGGGCGCGGCGAGCGATCGGTCCTCTGCTCGCAGGTCGCCGGAGCCTTGACCGCCGTCGGGGACCAGCCTACGGAGTCCATCCGTCTGGGTGAAGTCGGATCATGCCGAACCACCCGTTCATCATTCCCCCTCTCCGGGACCCGTGCGTGGGCCGGCTCTCCCGGTGTACGTCACGACCTCCACCCACGAAGCGTGGACCCAGGCCAACCAAGCCGAGTACGGCGCGGACTGGGCGAGCTTTCGCTGGGCCGAGCCGGCCGAGCTCTTGGCCGCCAGCGCCTGGCGTGACGAGCAGCTGGAGTGGCTGGCTCGCCAGGCTCACCTGGACTGCGCCGAGACCAAGCCCCACGTCGGCCCCCTGGCTCCCGGCTGCGCCCACTGCGTCGCGGGGGGGTGGTCCTGCCTCTTCGTCAGCGGCCGCTGCAATGGAGCGTGCTTCTTCTGCCCTGCGCCCCAGTGCAGCGACGATGAGCCCTCCACCAGCGCCGTGGGATTCCCTCGTGCTGACGACTACCTGGCCTACATCGAGGCCACCGGCGTCACGGGCGTGGGCCTGTCCGGTGGCGAGCCTCTGCTCACCCCGCAGCGGACCCTCGCGCTGGCCAAGGCCATCAGCTCCCGGGCGGGGCCGCGGCTGCACTTGTGGTTGTACACCAACGGCCTGCTGCTGACGCCCGAGCTGGCGGCGCAGCTGAGGGATGCGGGGGTGGACGAGATCCGGCTGGACCTCGCGGCCTGCGACTATGACCTCCAGGTCCTGCGCACGGCGCGCCGCTTCCTTCCTACCGTGACCATCGAGATCCCGGCCATCCCAGAGCACGAGCCCCGCCTGCGCCAGGACATGGCCGCCTGGAGGGACGAAGGGCTCGACTTCCTGAACCTTCACCAGCTGCGCTGCACTCCCCACAACCGTCGCCACCTGGTGGCCCGCGGCTACACCTTCCTGCCTGGCCCCAGGGTCACGGTCCTCGAGTCCGAGCGCTGCGCCCTGCGGCTGCTGCGTCACGCTGCCGATCGTGTCCCCGGGTTGCCCGTCCACTACTGCTCCTTTCCCTACAAGCAGCGCTTCCAGGCCCTGGCCGCCCGCCGCCGCACCGGGCGCTTGGTTCGCCAGCCCTGGGAGGAGAGCACCGAGGCCGGCTACCTGCGCACCCTCTCCCTGCTTGGGCCTGGCCCAGCCATGGAAGCCTTGGCCAAGAGGTTGTCCAGCTTGTCGAGCCTGGAGGGGGCCTGGTCCGCGAGCCCCTCGGAGGGCCGGCTTCACCTGTCCGCGCACGCCCTGGCCGCGGTGGACCCAGCGGGCCTGTCCCTGCGCGCCAGCTACGTGGAGACCGTGTTGCGGGAGTCCATCACCTACCGGCATCCATTCCGGGCGCTGAAGCTCGACACCGGGCGCACCCTATGGATCGAGCGTCGCCGGGTGGCCCGCGATCTGCCCGCGGAGGTGTCCAACCCCTGTGCAGCCGGAGCGGCCTGGGAGCGCCTCGAGCGCGGCCTGCTGCCTTACCTGGGGCCGAGCCTGATGGGGTTGCCCGGCTCCTGTCGCCGTGATGGAGAAGCCGGCGAGGGCTGATGCCTGGGCGCGCCGTAGCGCTCCGCCAGCTCGGGGGTCACCGTGTACAGCGCGCTGGCGTCGACGCAGCCGTATCGCAGGTCCGGGCCAGGCAAGAGCGCTTCCCAGATCGAGTCCATGCTGTCGCCGAGCGAGGCGAGGCCTGGGGGGACGGTGCTGCGCAGCGCTGCG
>CALDOK010000422.1 GCA_937912125.1 uncultured Pseudomonadota bacterium | reverse complement strand
TCGGGGAACGGGTCGGGGGTCCAGGACATCCAGACCGTCTCGCGGGCGACCTCGGGGAGTCCCGCCAGCACGCCCCCCATCGCCATCAGGTGGTTGAAGCCGTGCACGCCCAGGCGCTCCCGCAGGGAGTACAGCGGGCCGCCGGACTTCGCGACCTGGACGCCGCGCTCGAAGTCGTCCCCGTGGCAGACCGCGGGCCTCTTCCCACCCATGAACCCAAGGGTGCGGCAGTGGAGCGCGCAGGTGGTCGAGGCGTACTCTGGCAGCCCGAGCAGGGGGATGGCCAGGCATCCCACGGTCCACACCACCGCCCGCCAGCGCCTGGACGTCCTCGACCCGGGTCGTGAGACGAAGGCTGCGGCCAGAGCCGGGACGGCGCTGCCCCACATCCCGTAGACCGCCAGCCAAGCGGTGAACAGCGCCCAGAGTGACCATGCCGACCAGGCAGCGGCAGACAAGGTCCATGGAACGCTCATTGGATCGCCCGTCCGAAGTAGCGCCTCGAGTATGCCACCTGGACCGCCTTGGCGAAGTCCTCCTCGTCCCCGTCATCACCCAGCGTTCGAGCCCAGCAGAGCCGGTCCACCCAGTAGTGGGCGATCTCGTGGGCCAGCATGGTCTCGACGTACGCTGGGTTTTCGTGGTCGATGATCAGGATCGCGGCGCGGCCGCGCTGCTCGATGATGGGGTCGTAGAGTCCCCACAGCACGATCTCGGGCGGCACGTCGTGGGTAAAGCGCGCGCGATCGGCGAGCAGCCACTCGGGCACCTGGAACACGTCGAGCTGGGGGAGGTGCCTGCACTCCCTGGGCTCCAGGTCATGGCGTGCGGCCAGCGAGAGGACCAGCGCGCTGGCGCGCTCCATGACCGACTCGAGCTCCATGGGGTCCAGCACGCTTTGGCCGCGGGTGGCCAGCTGCCCGTGGACCGCGAGCGCCGATGGTGAGAGCCTCACCTGGTAGTCCTCGACGCGGTCGAAGCCCACTCCGCGGAGCACCGGGTAGTCACGCACCTCCACATCAGCCGCCAGCGCGGCGGTTGCAGCCATGGTGGCGACGATGGCGACGATGGTGGGCCTCAGCATGGCCACACCGCCACATGTGCGGGCTCACCGTCCACCAGCAGAGCCGAACCGAAGACCCGCTCGCCCGCGAAGCGCAGGTCCTCCAGCCCGTCCTCCTCGCGCTCACGCCACCAGCGAGCGGCGTTCAGCTCGCCCCGGAGCAGCTCGAGTGCTCCGTCGCGCTCGAGCGGCAGGGTGATGTTTGGGCGGTGTCGTGCGGGCGTGGGATTGACGGCGTGGCCTCTCGCGATGACCTGCCAGCCTCGCTGCCAAGCCTCGGGGCGTCCCAGCCGCTCCATGCCGAGCAGCTCGCGACCGCGCAGGTAGATGCCCCCGACCTGGTCGTCGAAGGGTGGCAGGGCGCGGGCCACATGCACCCCTCGGAGCAGGTCGTCAAGCGCGGCCCCGATGGAGGAGGTGTCGGAGTGGATGTGGGTGGTTTCCAGGAAGCGGTCAACCTCGCGCCAGGTGGTGAGCTGGTCGCTGACCGATCCCAGGCCCCTGGCCTCGTTGCGCAGCACCCGCCGGGCCAGGCGTGCGCGCAGGGTCGAGGGCAGGGTGCGCCCGGAGGAGTGCATGGCCTGGCTCTCGCGTCGCCACCGCCCCCGCTCGACACAGGACACCGGGACCTCGGCGCTGGTGCCGGGCTGCAGCAACAGGCTGCGGTTGATGACGCGGTCCTGCTTGGCCCCGCGCAGCTCCTCGCCCTGGATGAGCAACAGCGGCCGATCGCCGCGGTTCTCCACGCGGAGCCGTCCCACCACCCCCTTCTCGTCCACTTCGGTGACCACCGCGGTCCCCTGTGCCACGGCGTGGTGCAGCAGATCGAGGCGCGGCCCGCGGGCGCGGCCGAGCAGGGGGATCTCGGTGAGCCGATCCGCGAGGCGGATGGGGCCACAGGTGAGGTCGTGCAGGATGCTGCTGCTGATGGATTCCATGGGTCCTCCCGGTGGGGTTGCACCCCGGTGAGGACAGGGCGGCGTGAAGAATCTGACAGGTCTGCGATCTGACGGTCCCTTGGCGGTTCTTCTGCTTGCTGCGGAGGTGCTGGTGCAACAAGACCTCGCCTCTGACCTTGGAGGGGTCTCACCCCGGTCGCCCCCCGTCTCGGAGACCGGCGCCAACCCTGTGCGGCCGGGCCTTGGCGCTCAGGGTTTGCCCGGACCACGGGCCCACTTCGGCCTGCGGAGCCCCTCCCTGCAGCAGCGCTGCGATTCCACTGCGCGTCATCCGCTACCCGCCCACACGTGCCGCCATCCGCTGCTCGTCAGCCGCTGCTCGTCAGCCGCTACGGCTCGCCTGTCGCCAAAGCTGCCGCGGAGCGGCTTTGTCCAAGGCCTAACAGATGATTGTCAACGCGTGATCGGGGTCCGCGTGGTGGTGGTCCCTAGTTGGTGGCGCGGCGACGGTCCCATGCATGTGGCGCTTGACAGATGAGAAGGGGTCCCCAGGGTGTCCCTGGAGTGTCCCGGATCCGGCACCACGCCCCGTCAGCCGACCGTTCCACCCTCGACCTGTAGCGTGAGGTAGCGGAGGCTCTCGCGGTACCCCTGCCTCTGGAAGGCGGTCTTCAGCCGCTCGTAGGTGATCTGCCGGCAGATGTCGTTCTCGTTGTTGTTGACCAGGATGAAGGTGCGCTCCCCGCCATCCTCCTGGTTGAGGTCCATGACCGCGTGCCCTGTGGTCCCGGATCCGGCGAAGAAGTCCAACACGATGGAGTCTCGCCTCGAGGCGGCCCTCACGAACTCCTTGATGAGCCTCATCGGTTTGGGGGTCTGGAACCGTGTTCTGTCGCCAAACACGGCGGCCAGCTCATCCTTCGCAGAGGACGTGGTGCCCCAGCCCCCGACGATGGAGTCCAGGTCGTTGGGTACCTCCTCCCAGCGTCCGTCGACCAGCGTCGTTCGCTGGACCTTGTTGAGGCTCACACGCTGGCGGTCCTTGTAGCAAGCGATCACATACTCGTGGACCAGCTTGATGGTCCGGAAGGGCTTCTCGACCCGATTCTGATCGAAACGCGGATCGGTCTTCGGCCAGACCAGCACGTCCACGTTCTCTTCCCCGAAGATCTGGGCGCACAGGAGCATCGAGGTGCTGGCCTCGTGCTCGTCAACGTGAATGAAGAGAACCCCCGAGGTGGACAGCAGCGTGTGGGCGAGCCGCAGCCTCTTCGCCATGAAGCTCAACCAGCCGCTGTGCGGGCACCGATCACCATCGCCGAGGTGCTCGTGGTCTCGGTAGCCGAGGTTCTGCATCCCAGTGTTGTAGGGGGGGTCAATACAGCAGACGTCCACGCATCCCGCGTGGCTCCTGGCGAGCAGGGACAGCACCACGAGGTTCTCTCCCTGGATGAGGTCGTTGACCCGCGCGTGAGATCCTAGTCGCAGTTCCTGCTGTTCAACCAGACAGGCCATCCCGAGGGTCGCCGCCTGCTCGGAAGGCTCGGTGTGGTCCTCGTAGACCAACCCCAACCGGCGCCCCAGTTCCTCGGCGAGTTCATCGAGATCTCTCCTCAGGTACTCCGGCGTTGATGGTGATGCGAGGTGCTTGCGCAGGTTGTGGATACTCGTGTCGACACGTGCCTGCCTGTTCTTGGAGATGGCGCTCATGTCACGGCCCCATGCCGCCTGGTGTTCATCGGGTTGCCAGCGAAGGTGTGGGCTTCGAACGATGTGTGGGCCGGGAGCCTCGGTCGCTCCAGGTTGGGGCAAAGGCTGAAGGCCCACTCACCGATGCTGGTCACATTCTCTGGGATATTGACCGTGCGCAGGTCCGCGCCGCCTGCGAACGCGCTTCGCTCGATCGTCGTGAGCCCCTCAGGCAGGTGGATACACTGGAGATGCTGGCTCTGGAAGAAGGCGCTGCGGCCAATCCGCCTCACGGTGTCCGGAACCCGAAACTCTCTCGCCGGGTTCGAGATGGAGTAGTGGATCAGCTCCGTCATCCCCTGATCGTATAGGGCGCCATCGACGTAGACGTAGGCTGGGCTGTGGTTCTCGATGGTGAGGGACGAGCAGCCGGCGAAGGGGTTGTACCCGATGGTGGTCACGCTGGATGGAATGACCAGGCGTCTCAGGCTTCTGCAGTTGTAGAAGGAGTGTCGCCCGATGATCCGCACTCCGTCGGGTATCCGAAGGTGATCGGCATCCCGGCCGTGCTCATAGTAGAAGAGCGTTCCGAAGGTGCTGTTGTACAGGGCTCCATCCTGGAACACGAAGTGCGGGCTTTGGTTCTCGATGCGCAACCGGGGCAGGTTCGAGAAGGGGTTGTTCTCGATGATCCTTACGGTCGGCGGGAGCGTGATCCTCTCCAATCGCTGGCAATTGTAGAAGGCGTGTTTTCCGATCGAGTACACGCCATGCGGGATGACGACCTCGGCGTCGCCGCCCTTGATGGAGCAGTAGACGAGCCTCGTTCCCTCATGATTGAGGAGCAAGCCGTTTTCCAGCTTGAAGCGAGGGCTCCTGTTCTCCAGGTCCAGCACCGGGCAGCTGGCGAAGGGATTGTCTCCGATGACCTCCACAGTGCTCGGGATGACGAGCCGGGCAAGTCGGACACAGT
>CALDOK010000421.1 GCA_937912125.1 uncultured Pseudomonadota bacterium | reverse complement strand
GGTGTCCGTGTCGGTGTCGGCGTCCACATCGGTGTCCGTGTCGGCCCCTTGACATTCGCGGTCTCCAGAGAAGTCCGGATCGTCGCAGTCGTACAGGCCGTCGCCGTCGTTGTCCAAGGCGTCGGCGCAGTCCCCTGGTGCCTGTCCCTCGGGCGAACCACAGCCGAACACGAGCAGGACGAGAGGGAGAATGATGCTTCGCACGGGAACCCCACGGCCATCGGTCCCGGCCATTCTACCTGGGGTATCCACCACTGTGTTGGACACAATCGCCCCTTGTGCAGCCCGGCCCATTCGAGGTACTCTCGAAGAAACACGCCGAGGCACCCAGCCCGGGTGGGCGCAAGGGAGGACGCATGATCAGACTCGGATTGGCCCTGGCGGCCGTAGTCTCCCTCGGCTGCTCCAGCGGCCGGGGTAGCATCCACTCCACCGGTGATCCTCCCTTCGAGATCTCCAAGGCCAAGTCGGTGCTCTGGGCCCAAGACCCTGACACCGACGAGTACGAGGGGATGGCGGCGCTGGTGATCACCGACGAGACCATGGACTGCGAGGCGCTCACCCGCCGGAACATCTACTACGACCTGGACGAGTTGATGCTCGAAGGCCAGGGGCTGATGTTCATCCTCGAGTACGACTCCTGGGGCACCGACGCGCAACCCCAAGACTTCGAGGGGCTGTGGATGAGCGGCTACGCCTACGGCCACGGTGGGGAGCGGACCATGTTCCCCATGGCGTACAGCGACGGCTTCCTGTACTTCCTGGGCGGCTTCTACGGCATGGGGTCATCCTCCTGGCTCGACATCGTGGCCTACGCCTCGGGCGGGGTCAGCGGCAGCTACAGCACCGACTACTGGTCGGGGGACTTCCACGCCGAGAACTGCGGAGACTGGGCGGATCACAACCAGAACTGGGATACCAGCTGGTACTGATCCCGGAATCTCCAGAATGAGGCTCGCAGGCATCCTCGTGTGGCTCGCCTGCGCGCTGCTCGGCGCGTGGGTGGTCGTGGCCACGGACAGGCTGGTGGCGCTGCCTGGCGAGTGGTGGCCACCCTGCCTGGTGACCGTGGCCGCCCACCTGATCCTTGGTATTCCGCTGGTGCTCCTGCTCGCCCGCGCTCGTCGTCGGTGGCTGGCGCTCCTGCCGCCCATCCTGCTCGCCGCTGGCTGGCTGGCCCTGCTGCCCGAGGCGCCCGTGCGCCCACAAGCTGCGGCCAGCGGCCCCAGCGTGGTGCTGATCACCCTGGACACCTTCCGCGCGGACCACCTGGGCGTCCTGGGCGGACAAGCCGTGACCCCCAAGCTCGACGCCTTGGCGGCCAGCGGCGCCCTGTTCCGCAACGCCGTGACCACTGCCCCGCTCACGGCGCCCGCCCACGCCTCCATGCTCACTGGCGCCATCGTACCCGTGCACGGGCTGGCGGCCAACGGAGGCCGGCTGGCGTGGGAAGGCACCGCAGCCTCGGCCTTTCAGGCCCAGGGCTACCGCAGCGCGGCCTTCCTCTCCTCCAGGGTGCTGGACCGCAGCACGGGGCTGGCCCAGGGCTTCGATCACTACGACGACCGCTGGGGCTGGCGGCAACGACTGGACCGGCTCCCGGGCATGACCGCCCTGCTGGGTCGGGGCCGCCCCGCCGCCCGGCCTGGCGATGAGACCGTCGCCCGCGCCCTGCGCTGGGTGGCCCAGGAGCCCGGGCCCTTCCTGCTGTGGGTACACCTGTACGACAGCCACGCGCCCTACCTACCCCCCTCGGGATGGCGGCCTACCCCCAAAGAGCTGGCCGTAGCAGCGGCCCAGGATCGGGCGAGCCGCGACCACGCCCACGACCGCCAGGGCTTCTTCCGCAACCTAGAGCAGGGATTCAGCCACGGCCAACGCCTGCTATACCGCAGCGCCGTACACTGGACCGACCACCTGGTGGGCGAGCTGGTGGGCGGCCTGCCCGAGGACGCCGTGATCCTGGTGGTGGGCGATCACGGCGAGAGCCTGGACGAGCACGGCTACTACTTCAACCACGGGGCCAACCTGCTCGAGCCCGGCATGCACGTGCCACTGATCCTGCGGTGGCCTGGCCAGGTCGAACCCGGAACGGTCAGCGACACGCTCGTCGGGGTCCATCAGATCGCCCCGACGCTGCTGCAGGCGCTGACCGGCGAGCGGCGCCCGGACCAGGCCAAGGAGGGCCCGCCCTCGCTCCTCACGGGCGGCTGCGACGCGGTGCTCCAGTACACCCCTGGCCAGCAGGCCCGCAGCCGCTTCGGACGGCCTCCTGGCGATGGCCAGCCGCGGGCCGCGCTGCGCTCCCAGGGCTCCAAGACGGTGCTTGGGGCCGACGGCGCGCTGCTCTCCTACGATCTCGAGGCCGATCCCGACGAGCTGGCTCCGATCCTACAGTCGTCGCCCACCCCGGAGCGCGGCGAGCTCGAGGAGCTGCTCGACAGCGCACCGCGGTCACCCGACCCCGACCAGCTCGAGTGGCTCGAGGCCATCGGCTACACCGAGTAGCTCAGAGCTCCAGCGCCTCACAGCCGAACGAGCCGAACCAGGAGGGGTCGGCGCCCCACACCGCACACGGGGACAGGCCTTCGTCGTAGCCGGTGATCATCCAGGTCATGCTCGGCTCGTCCTCGGCAGCGAACAGAGTGTTCACGCCGCTCTCCTGATCCTCCCAGCTCGAGACGATGGGCAGCCCGAGCTCCCAGCGGTCCCAGCTCCCGTTCTGACCGTAGGCGGTGTTGATCAGGTCGTGCTGCTCGTCCCAGACCGCGCCCTCGTGCTCGCCGTGGATCTCGACAGTGGCGGTGTAGACCCAGCCAACGAACTGTACCTCGTAGTCCCAGCGGGTGGTGGTGTGGCTGTAGGTGACGCTGTCGACCTCGGGATCGTAGTAGGTCCAGCTGTCGCCGGTCTCCGACCACCAGGTCTCGCTGTCCCACCCGTAGCTGTCGCCGGGTTCGCCGGCCCAGTCCCCGCAGTGATCGGCGTGGAAGTCACCGGACCAGTAGTCGGAGCTGTAGCTGCCGCTGACCCCTCCCGAGGCGTAGGCCACCACGTCGAGCCATGAGCTATCGCCCATGCCGTAGTAGCCGCCGAGGAAGTAGAGGAAGCCGTCGCTGAAGGCGAAGGTGTACAGCGCCTTGTCAGCGTCGCTGCCGAAGGCGTAGCCGGACATCCACAGGCCCTCCCAGTCCAGGGTCGTGCCGCTGGTGCCATAGCTGTCGAAGCCCAGCAGGAACATCAGGCCCTGGCCCTCGAGCACAACCTCGTCCAGGTTCCAGTAGAAGTCCTGGCTGGTGATCGCGTCGCAGCCGAGCTGTTCGTCGCTGATGATCAACACCGCCCAGCCCTCGCGCGGGGTGTTGCCCGGATCTTCGGCCCACAGCACCGAGGTGGCCTTGGAGATCTCGAAGGGCGGGTTGCCGTGGGAGGTGATGTCGTTGTCGGCGTCGCAAGCCCCGATGGTGAGGGCGAGGGCCAGGATGGTGGGTCTAGTCATTGCGGCACACGTCGTCGCAGACATCGAGCCCGATGCCAGCGAGAAAGTCGTCGCAGCTGACGTTGATCCACTCCTCAACGCACGCCTGGGCAGCGCGGGTGTCGTAGCCCTCGCACACCCACTCGTGCCCGCCGGTGTCCTCGACATCCCCCAGCGCCCTGCAGTCGTCGTAAGTGAAGTAGTCGGTGAAGAAGGCGCACTCCTCCATCTTGTCGCAGGCCGCCTGCAACATGTCTTCCGAGAAGGCCTCGTAGTCGTAGGGGCCCTCGACCGGCCCTGTGTCCGGCAGGCACTCCCAGTACTCGGCGCAGTCCGGATCGTCGCAGTCGTACAGATCGTCGCCGTCGTTGTCCAAGGCG
>CALDOK010000420.1 GCA_937912125.1 uncultured Pseudomonadota bacterium | reverse complement strand
CTGTTAACCGAGAGGGCCGTGGTTCGAGTCCAGTATGGCTCCCCGGGCTTGTCGGTAGGGGGAACGTGGACGGGGAAAGCTGCCTATCCGCGAGGACCGGAACGTAGCTCGTCCGAGGAGCAGGTGCCGAAGCCGAAGCGCGAGACCGGACCGGCGCGTTGGGCGCGGTGGGCGGAGATGGTGGAGTCGGGAATGACGAGGGCGGAGGTGGCGCGTAGGGATGGCGTGTCGAGGGCGGCGGTGACGATGGGGATCGGGAAAGTGGGGTAGGGGCGTGTGGGTGCGAACTGTTTTTCAGCTTTTCAGTAGTCGCGAATCAAGGATTCGAGGTACGGGCGATGCGGAAGCCCTGTTGGCGACCACGGAGGTCAGCGGGATAAGCCATCCTGTACGCTGAGCGGGTTTGGGAACTAAAACAGCCACTGCAGCCACCCCGTATGACACGTTCAAGACCCGATGTGGGACCGACCGGGTCGTTTCGCAAGCTGGTGATGTCCTCTTTGTACCAGTCGTTCACCCACTCCTCCACGTTCCCGTGGACGTCGAACAGTCCCCACGGGTTCGCCTGCCTCGTCCCTCCCGGTGCGGGGCCCCCATTGTAGTTGCCGCAGTAGATGGCGATCTCATCGAGCCAGGTCTCGTTGGTGAGCCTGGTATGGCAGAGATCATAGCCATTCACGATATTCCCGCCGTTGGAAAACGCTGTCGTGGTCCCCGCTCTGGCCGCGTACTCCCACTCCGCCTCGGTGGGTAGTCGGTAGCCCTCGCAGGCGTAGACCACCCTCTCCTCACAGCGTACGTCCATCCCAGTTCCAAAGCAGACGTAGCAGGACTGCAGACCAGCTAGTTCGGAAAGAACCACAGTGAAACTTGCGGCCTCATGCCATGACATACGAGCCGCTGGGTGATCGTCAGGCGGGATCACGGCAGTCAAGGATTGGCCGGTATACCCCATGCAGGCTTCGAACTGCGCGAAGGTCACTTCGTACTTGCCGATGGCGAAGTCATGGGTCAGGGTCACCTCGTGTTGCTGCTCCTCGGGGCTGTCAAAGCTGTCGTAGCGGCCTATCTCGTCCTCCGGGCTCCCCATCAGGAATGTCCCGGCCTGCAGTTCGACCGTCTCCGGGGCCTCGCAGTCGGTGGGGACGAAAAGCTCGCCAGTGTCCTGCGCCTTAGTACAGCCTGAGAGGAGGGAGCCGATGGCAAGTATTGGGAGGTTCTTTGGGTAGGTCATCGCAGAAGTTCCCACTCCACGGTCTGTACCCGGGATTCCTGGGTATTCCAGCCTGCGAGTCGAAGGTCTTCGAGCAGGCCTTCCCAGAGGTAAGGCTCGTTGTCTCCGACATCCATGTCCCTCGGCATCACCACCCTTGCCGAAACGAGGGAAGCTGTCGCCGTTTCGGTGAGGATGCAGATCGGAGCAGGGTTGTCCGTGCTCGCGCGGTGGACGACGACGGTGATCTCGTCGCCGCTGGCGCTGGCCGTCGAGGTGGTCTGTCCCATCCCGTCCCCGAGCCAGTTCAGGGTGTCGTCCCCGTCTGGGTAGCCGCTGCCCGAGGTGATCGTCGTCGCATCCTGTGACGGCACGAGGCTCAGCACGCTCCAGGCCGCCCACGGGCCTAATGGTGTTCCCGCTCGGGATCGCAGCGAAAGCTGGAAGGTGAAGACCTCGACCGGCGAGGTCTCGTCGAGCCAGGCCACCCACGCTAAGCTGTGCTTTCCGGCGATCTTGGACGAGCCTTCCTCCTCCGTGGGACTGCCGTACCCGCCGACCGACCCCAGCCGCACGATGAAGATGCCATTGCCGCTGTGGACGATGGACGCCGTGGCGGTGTGGGACATCAGCCAGAGCAGGCGTCGATAGGCGAACCAGGCGGGTCTGCGCCATGCGTGCTCGTTCCGGTTGAATGCGTCCGACGAGGTCGGCCAGGGCTCCAGCCCCGAAGGGTTGCTGTCGAAGATGTCGTTCCGCAGGCCGTTGGCGTTGTATTGGCCCTGGGCCTGACCGTTGGACGTCCCCCACCCCTGGTTCTTGTTCTTCAGGTTGGCCATGAAGGTGTGCCAGAGCACACGGCTGGAACCCAGCGCCTTGATGAAGAGCAAGCGACGGACCAGCAGGCCTGCCTGGTAGACGGGGTCGTTGGGGAAGTAGTAGGCGCCGTCGACGTCCGGCGCTCTGTCGGGTGCCAGAGCCTGGAACTGTATCCCAGACACCGACCATGCGAGCTGCCCGAAGGAGGTCATGACCTCCGTGTCCGATGTGACTCCTGCGATCCAGTCATCCACATCGGCCTGGATCTGGGCCTCGTCCCGGTAGCGGTTGTCCGAGCTGGTCGCATGCCAGAAGTGGAAGCCCGCCTCCTGCACCAGCTCGCTGGGGATGAAGTCCACGTAGCCGCGGCTGGTGGTGTACCTGGGCCAGAAATACCTGGCTTCCTGGCAGGACCCGTACCAGGCATCGAGGTCGTCGTCGGGCCAGGCGGCAGCGAGCTGCTGGCGTGAGGGTTCGGGTAGGAGATCGAAGACCTGGAAACGGCCGAGGCGCTGACATTCTCCCACGACGCCGCGCGTCAGTACGTGCTTGACCCATCCCACGCGCCTCAGCCAGTCCGCGTCGCGGTCGTCCGACGCCCATCCCACCAGGTCGGGGAAGCGGAACAGGAAGGGGATTCCGGGGCAAAGGTGGCGGATGGGCGCCGAGACCATCACCATCAGGCGCGCCAGCTCACCGAAGCGGGCCTCGTTCTCCGGGCTCTCCTCGATCGTGCCATCGGATGCGGTCTCGTATTCGTACCAGGTGCTCTCCCACTCGTTGCCCACCTCGAGGGTGGGCACGATGTCGGCCAGCGTGATGGCTGGGTCGACGGAGCGGAACACGGCGTCCAGCTCCGACAGGAAGGTGCCGAGAGCGAGCCCGTAGGCAGCGACTCCCAGGGCCTTGCGGCGCGCGCACTCGGCGTAGTAGGCCGCGACAGCCGGGTCATCGTGCCCCGGGCTCCATAGGGCTACGCAAAACTGCTGGAAGAAACGTCGGTAGAGGTGGAGGCTCGTGTCATTGGACAGCGGCGTGAGAGCTTCCCAGGCCGCGGTGTTCGCTTGGGCGCCGTAGCCGAAGTTCCAGTAGATGTCGTCCCAGCCGCGTTCGGAGAGGAAGAGAAGGTTGCCGGACTGGTGGGCCGGGCGGACACTTCGGAGTGCCGCTTTGAAGGAGTCCCAATCTCCGAACCTCGGGACGTAGTTGATTTCCTCGTTGACGGCCTCGCCAAGTGTTTTTCCCGGCACGGCCTCCGGGCCGTAGGAGAACAGGATACCCATCAGCCGCACATCGGCCATGTAGCAGATCACGGTGAAGAGCGTGAAGCGCGCCAGCAGCGACCAGCGATCCTCCTGCATGGTGGCCAGCATGTCAGCAGGAGCCGGGAACAGGTCGCCGTTCGCCGAGTCTGCGTGATCCAGCTTGTGCCAGGCCAGATCGGGCTGGTGAGGGTGGCGTACCAGCCCTCCACCCATGCGGGCGATGTCGGCTACCACGTCCCAGGCGTGGCCGAACTGCTGGCTCGTGACGGAGTACTGGGATCCCTCGGTGGTCTCTTCCTCCTCCCCCTCGATCAGGCAGGTGGCGTTGAGCACCCCGAACTCGTGGTTTGGATCGAGGTTGGCCTCGGGAACCCCTGGTTCCCGCCCGGCGGCGAGCGACTGGA
>CALDOK010000419.1 GCA_937912125.1 uncultured Pseudomonadota bacterium | reverse complement strand
GCACCGGAGCGGGCGCGGCGGCATGGCCAGCCTGCCGGGCGGGTGCGGGCTCCGCATCGGAGAAGGCGGCCCCGCGTGATGGTGCCCTTGGGGCTTCAGCCGCGCTCGTGGGAAAAGGGGGCCCACCTCGCCTTCCGCCACTCGGCGCGGCGCGGAAGCCCCCCTGACGGAGACGGCGATCGAGATCCTCGAGGCGCGCCATGACGCGATCGAGCCCCTCGACCGGCCGGATGCTGGCCAAGCGGGCCACGGCCATCTCGAGCACCATGCGCGGTCGCGCCGCCCGTGCCACCCGATCGTGCACGTCGAGCAGGGCATCGAACCAGCGGGCGAAGACGTCCGGGGACATGCCCTCGGCCAGCTCGCGAAGCCGATCGTGCTCGTCGTCGCTGAGGTCCAGGTGGCGGCGTTCTTCGGGTGCCATGGCGACCAGCGCCGCGTTGCGCAGCAGCTCGAGCAGCTCTGCGGTGAACTGGTCCATCTCGAAGCCGGAGTCATGCACCTGTGCGATGGCGTCGAGGCAGCGCCCCGGCTCACCCTGCACCAGGCCCGCGAGCATCTCGTAGAGCAGGCTGCGGTCCACCAGGCCCAGCAGCTCGGTGACCTGGCGATCCTCGATCTCGAGGCCCGCGAACGAGATCACCTGGTCCAGGAGGCTCTGCGCGTCGCGCATGGAGCCCTCACCGGCCCGGGCCACCAGGCGCAGCGAGTGTTCGCTGACCTTGACGCCCTCCGCCTGGCAGATGGTGGCCAGGCGGCCCGCCACCTGACTGCCCGAGATGCGCTTGAAGTCGAAGCGCTGGACGCGGGAGAGGATGGTGTCAGGGATCTTCTGGGGTTCGGTGGTGGCGAACATGAAGATCACGTGAGGAGGAGGCTCCTCGAGGGTCTTGAGCAGCGCGTTGAAGGCCTGCCGCGTGAGCATGTGGACTTCGTCGATGATGTAGATGCGGTAGCGGGCATGTGAGGGCAGGTAGCGCACCCCCTCGCGCAGCTCGCGCACGTCGTCGACGGAGTTGTTGCTGGCGCCGTCGATCTCGATGACATCGGGCGCGGAGCCTGCCAGCAAGGAGGTACACAGGGCGCAGGTTCCGCAGGGCTCTGGCGTAGGGCCGAGCTCACAGCACAGCGCCCGGGCCAAGACGCGAGCCGCGGTGGTCTTGCCCACGCCCCGGGGCCCGGTGAACAGGAAAGCGTGGTGTACGCGCCCCATACGGATGGCGTTCTGAAGCGTGCGGGTGACATGCTTCTGTCCGACGATCTCGTCGAACGCCAGAGGGCGCCACTTTCGAGCGATGGCAAGGTAGGACATGAGCAGCACTCCGCGGGCGGAGGAACCCTTAACCGGAACCGGGACGAAAATGGGACGACGATGGGAGCTTGGCGGCCCCGGACCATCCCGATCCACGAAAAACGCCGCAGGGAATCCCTGCGGCGCATTCGTCATCGTGAAAGGGGAGATGGCCGGGCGACCTACTGCTTCCCAGGTTCCGCTACCGTTGCTACCTTCCGGTCCTGGCGGAGTTCACGGGCCCAAGATCAATAGACCCGGCCATCATCACCATTCACGATTCAATCCATCCCAGGGTGGCGGAGAAGGTGGGATTCGAACCCACGGTAGGTTGCCCTACACGGCATTTCCAGTGCCGCACCTTCGGCCACTCGGTCACTTCTCCAAGACCCTGAGGACGGACAGCTGAGCGCATGGCGGAGAGGGTGGGATTCGAACCCACGGAGGGCATGACCCTCAGTGGATTTCGAATCCACCGCCTTCGACCACTCGGCCACCTCTCCGTTGCTGCTCAGCGCGAGCGAAGACGCGAGAAGAAAGACCTCAACAGCTCCGCGGCCTGGTCGGCCTCGACCCCCGGGACCACCTCGAAGCGGTGGTTCAGGCCCGGATGGTTGCCGAGGTTGCCCAGGGTACCCAGAAAGCCACCCTTGGGGTCCACCGCTCCGTACACGCAGCGCTCGATCCTGGCGAGGATCATCGCGCCGGCGCACATGGAGCAGGGCTCGAGGGTGACGTAGAGGCTGCAACCCACCAGGCGCCAGCTGCCCAGCTGGGCGGCGGCCTGACGGATGGCCAGGAGCTCGGCGTGAGCCGTAGGGTCCTGGTCGAGCTCACGGCGGTTGTGCGCACCCGCGATGATGGAGTCCTGATGGACTACCACCGCGCCGATGGGCACCTCGCCGAGCTCTGCGGCCCTGCGTGCAAGCGCCAACGCCTGCTGCATGTAGCTGCGGTCTTTCCCTTCCTGCATTCGCTCGCCCGATCAAAGAACGCGCCCGTGGCGAGGCCTCGAGCCGCGCCACCATATCACCGCGCTAGCCCTTGTCAACGCTCCTGAGCGCGGGAACACCGAAGGGCGGCTGACTCGACCGGGCTGCTCGGCTATACTTGCGTACCGGCCTCTCGAGGTCTATGTGGAGTCAACGCCCGTGGTCTACCCAAGGGCAGCTGCCTTGCACACCTCTTGCAGTCGCGCTGTCACTCGCCGTTCTCCCGAGGCATCCCCATGCGCCACCCCAGCACTCTGCTTCCCCTCCTCCTGATCATCGGCTGCGTACCCCAGCATGCCGAGATCACCGGCACCTATACGGCTTGGTTGGCCGCGGGCTCTTCGGGCACCGTCGACGAAGAGCGGCTCGACCTCAGCGAGGCCGCCCTCTTCAACTGCTCGGGCACCGAGGTGGTCGGCTTCGACGAATACGATGTCGCCGCCTGCACCGATCTCGGCTTCGACCCTCAGTGGTTCACCTGGCTGTCTGATGACGGCTACTACGTCACCCGGGGCGATCTCGTGTCCTGGCGCTCTGAAGCCATCATCACCAGCGAGGCCGACCTTCAGGTCACCTTCCACGTCGACCTGGGCGACGGCCAGGACTTCCGGGTGGCTTGGGTCATCGATCCCGACTTCCAGCCCACGCGCTGCGAGCAAGACGAATCCGGCGCCACCGTCCTCGAGCTCTGGGATGGCGAAGACTGGATCGAGCAGTGGGCCAGCGACGAAGACGGCGAGGCCATCTACTACCTCAACGCCGGCTCATACCAGCTCAACCCCTACGACAGCGAAGACTACTGGGTCCTTCCCCAGGAGTGGCTGGCGGGCTTCGGCAAGGCCAAGTTCGCAGCCGAGGAGTTCAACTCCCACCCCACCGACTTCGGCATGTACGAGGCCGGCTCCACCACGGGCTTCTACGTCGACCTCGACCCGAACGACCCCGACATGGACGCCTACGACGATCTGTTCTCCTCGGTGCAGGAATCCTCCCAGGCCTGGGCGAGTGAGATGACCAGCGCCGACGCCATACAGCTCGGCTACGGCGACGACGCCTACCAGATGAAGATCGAGAACAACTCCTGGCGCCCCGTGGACCAGTCCAGCGCGGGCCTCGACAGCTGGGTGCAGGTCGAGAGCTCCTGGGTCATCTTCGACCAGGACCCCAACGACATCCAGGCTGGCGACTCCGCCAGTGGCAGTTTCCAGATCCTCTTCGACGGCACCGAGTCCGGCTCCCATGTGCTGGTCGCCGGCACCTTCGACATCGCCGAGGTTTTCGAAGATCGCTGGGGCTACACCGACTTGATGTCCGAGAAACTGGAAGAGAACAACACGCCTGTCTGCGGCGAGTGACCACTACTTTCACCGGCACCATCATTCGTGGTTGACACCGCGCCCGACCGCGAATAACTATATTTCTGTAGGCACCCGTGCCTGACAGTTCGGCCGGGACCTCCTACTTAAATTGCCGAGTGCGTCCCCCCCCCCCCACATTCGGCATTTTAGGAGGCCCGGCCACCTTTCGTAAGGGCCTCGTTCCACTGGAACGGGGCCCTTACCGCTTTGGGTCCGCCGCGGGGATCGCTCAGTTGGCGATGACGGAGATGTTGTCGAAGGACGCGTCCACGCCACCACCATCGGTGGTGTCGTAGGTGTACAACACCAGCGCCCCCTGGGTGTAGGTGGGCTGCAGCCAGGACACCACCAGATCGCCGTTGATGTAGAAGTCGATCATCCTTCCGTCATGCACCAGCCGCAGGCTGTTGGGAAGGCCCAGCTCGTCGCTCAGCCCTGGCCACTCGTCGTGCCCGGTGTGGCTGTGGACCTTGCCGTTGGCGCGGTAGCCGAGGTTGTAGACCATGCGGCCCTGCTGCTGCTTGACGTGGACGAACACGCCATCCTCGACGTCGTAGCCCTCGCCGATCAGCACGCCGACCGGATCGTCCTGGTCTCCGCTGTCGTAGCTGAGGTCCAGGGTGATGTCGTAGGGAGCCAGGAAGTAGGCCTCGCTGTAGACCGCATAGTGGTAGCGGTCGTCGGCCAGCCCCGAGTATCGAAGCTGCTGGCCCGCGATCATCCAGCCATCGTCCAGCCACCACTGGTCCGTGAGATCCTCGCTGAAGTCCAGCGCGCCGGGCAGCTCCTGGCTGCAGCTGTCGCCGCTGCCGTCACAGTTGTTGTCGAGCCCATCACAGCGCTCGGGCGCGCGGGGGTAGATGAAGGGCAAGCCGTCGTTGCAGTCGTCGCCTCCGCACTCCGCGTCGAGGTAGCCGTCCCCGTCGCGGTCGACGTCGTCGAGATCGCCGTCACAGTCGGCATCCACGGTGTCGCAGTGCTCGATCATGCCAGGAAAGACGTTGACCTCGCCGTCGTCGCAGTCGTCGCCTCCGCAGGCCTCGGCCACATGCCCGTCGCCATCGAGGTCCGCGTTGTCGGGGACGCCATCGCAGTCGTTGTCCACGCCGTCGCCACAGATCTCATCGAAGCTGCCCGCCACCGTGGCGTCGCGATCATCGCAGTCGGTGCCGCCGCAGCTGATGGGCTGATCGCCGTCGCCGTCGCCGTCCTCGATGTCGATCACCCCGTCGCAGTCGTTGTCGATGCCGTCGGTGCAGAAGTCCACGGCGCCCGGGTTGATGGAGGCGTCACGCTCGTCACAGTCGTCGCCGCCGCACTCTGGATCGTAGTAGCCGTCCGAGTCCGCGTCGACGTCGATGGTCTCGCCGTCGCAGTCCCGATCAACGTCGTCGCAGCGCTCGGGGGCGCCGGGGAAGATGCTGGCGTCCGCGTCGTCGCAGTCGTCGCCACCGCAGTCGTCCGAGCGGTGGCCGTCGCCGTCGTGATCGTCGTCGTCCACCGAGGCGTCGCAGTCGTTGTCCACGCCGTCGTGGCAGTCCTCTGGCTGCTCCGGGTTGATGGCCGGATCGCCGTCGTCGCAGTCGTCCCCGTCGCTGCAGGCGGCGTCCGTGAAGCCGTCACCGTCCATGTCCCGATCGTCTACCTTGCCGTTGCAGTCATCGTCGATGTCGTTGCAGGACTCTTCCTGGTCGGGGTGGACGGCGGGATCCAGGTCGTCGCAGTCGGTGCCGTGCAGGCAGGCCTCGTCGTAGTAGCCGTCGGCGTCGCGGTCCAGCAGCACGTCATCGACATAGCCGTCGCAGTTGTTGTCCATGCCGTCGCAGACCTCTCGCTGACCCGGGTTGACGTCCGGATCGAGGTCGTCGCAGTCATCCCCTGTCACGCAGGACGCCGCGCTGTGGAAGCCGTCTTCGTCCAGGTCCACCGTACACTCGGTGTCGGGGCCGCAGCCCGCGAGCAGCAGGGTGAACAGGGCGCTGGATGTGAGCGTGGTGAGAAGCTCTCGTGTCATGGCGCGACCTCGCCTCCAGGCTAAAGATATAGGCCCTGGCGCTCACTCGCTCGCATCGCGGGCGAGTCAACCAGCACCAGTGAGCCCTGCGAGCCTCCATGCGTCACTTCCCCGCCTTGGTCCTCGCCACTCTCGGAGTCGGCCTCAGCGCCTGCCGCTGCACGCCCGACGACGGCTGGCCGCACCTCGAGGACCACCTGTGGCGCGTGGCCCTGGACCCCGGGGGCGCACACAGCTTCAGCGAGCAGGCCAGCGCCAGCCCCATCGTGCTGATGAAGACAAGCGACCCCCGGAGCGCCGAGCTGCTGCTGGCGGGCTACCGCGGCACCGCGCGCAGCCAGGTCAGCACCACCAAGCCCAGCTGGCGGGGCTGCGACGCCCCCTCCATGCCCTCGGGGCTGCGCACCGCGACGCCTGCGGACGCACCGGAGCACCCGGGCATCGCCTGGCTGGGTCCGGCGACCCAGGTGGAGATCCCCACGCCGCCGGCCAACTCCTCAGTGGTCGTGCGGGATGCAGGCAGCGCCCTGCAGGCTATGCACGGCTCCGCCGAGCCAGCGGTGGTGCGCACCCTGATCAAGCAGCGCCGCTCCGGCGCGCCGCCGCTGCTGCTCGTGGCCGGAGACGCGGGCTGCACCGGCCTGGTGGCGCTGCTGGACGCCGACTACTCACCCCTGGTCAGCGACACCATCGCCCTACCCGGCCCTAGCTGCGCCCCCATGGCGGCCATGCCCCCGGCCGACCTGGACGGCGACGGGCGGCGAGAGCTGGTGCTGCGGGCTGGAAACGGCGAGCCGGGGGTGGGCACCTTGCGGGCGGTCTACCACATCGAGCTCGAGCCCCCTGGCCTGGAGCGGGTCTGGCACGACAGCTTCACGGCCGCGTGCCCCTGACCCTGGCGGACTCAGGGCTCCACGCAGGCTTGGTAGGCTTCGCGGATGCGGGGGTCGCTGCGGTGGCCTCGCTCCACCATGTTGACCAGCAGGGGGCCCGCTCGGGCGCAGTCGTCGGCCTTGTAGAGCATCCAGGCCGACGAGGCGACGCCCCGTAGATCGTCAGGGTGGGTGCGCGAATACGCCAGGTAGGCCGCGTAGGCCTCGTCCACCTGCCCCAGCCGGTCGTGGGCCGTGCCCTGGTAGAGCTGGATGTCTCCCGCCCGAGAGCCCGCCCTCGCGGCCCTATCCAGCGCCTCGAGCGCCTGAGGGTAGCGCTCGAGGAAGATGAGCGCCAGGCCGTAGAGGTAGAGCAGCTGCGGATCCTCGGGCTCGACGGCCAGCCCCGCCTCGGCAACGCGGACCACCTCGTCGGGCTGCTCGGCGTCGACCCAGAAGGTGATCTCCACCCGGTAGCCCCGGGGGTCCTGCGGGTTGACCGCCTGCAGCCGCTGAGCCAACTCGATCCCCAGCTCCCGGCGACCCAGCTTGCGGCAGAGGGCGGCGGCGTTGGACAGCGCCATGGTGTGCCTGGGCTGCCGCTCCAGGATGGCCAGGGTGGCGTCCAGGGCCTCGGCCACCCGCCCTGCACTCGCCAAGGCCAGGGCCAGGGCCATGCGCCCATCCACCAGCTCAGGCTCATCGCGCACGATGGCCTGGAGCCCAGCCACCGCAGCCTCCGGGTCCGAAGTGGCCTCCAGCGCGTGCAGTCGAGCGAGGATCTCGACCTTCGCGCGCGGGTCGACCAACGCCCCCCGGGCTTTCGCCGTGGGCTCGATCGGCTCGACATATCCCAGGGCTGCCAAGCGCTCCGCGTCGGCGGCCGTGAGCACCGCGGGTGAGGTCGAAGCGTCTCCCAGCCACGCCAGCGCTGCGGCAAGCAGGGGGTGTTCGGTCACCGCCACGAGCTCCAGCTCGGACGGATCGGCCTCGAGATCGATGAGCGCCAGCTCGGGCCCGACGCGCAGCCGGGTGCGCCCCTGCTGGACCACCGCCAGCTCGCTCCAGCCGTAGTGGAAGCGGGGGAAGAAGGTCTCGCTGTAGACAGGCGCACGCTCGAAGGGCAGCCCCTCGATGGCCGGGCGCAGGCTGACTCCATCCCCCCAGGGGGACAGCCCCGCATAGTCGGCGATGGTCGCCGGCACATCGACGCCGCTGACGGGGATCTCCACCACCCTGGCCGCCCGGGGTGCGTCGGGAACCGGCTTCAGATCGAGCTCCGCATCGACGCCCGGCGGCCGCCGCGTGGCGCGGTCATCACCGGGCCTCTCAGGGGGGGCAGCGTGCCCCTCGAGTCCTCCCGGAGGACGGATGACCAGCGGCACTCGCGTGGTGGCCCTGGTGACCAGCAGGCCATGCTCGCGCTCACCGTGCTCCCACAAGCCCTCGCCGTGGTCCGCGGTGACGATCACCAGCGCCTGGTCTTCCACACCCGCCAGCAGGCGGCCCAGCAGACCGTCGGCGAAGGCCACCTCGCCCCGGTAGGGGTCGCCCTGCCAGCCCGGATGTTCGGCCCAGGGCGTGTGGGGATCATACAGGTGTACCCAGCAGAACGACGGCCCATCACCGGACTGGCGGAGCCAGGCCAGAGCGGCGTTGACGGTGTCGGCCCCCGCCACCTCGAGCTCGCCAAAGGCGTGCGCGTCGGCCACCTCCTGGGGATGGAAGGGCGCGTGATATCGATCGAAGCCCCGGTCGAGCCCCCAGGCAGCGTCGAGCACATAGGCAGAGACGAAGGCCCCGGTGCGGTAGCCAGCGGCGCTGAGCTCCGAGGCCAGGGTGGGGACCTCGGCCGCGAGGCGCAAGCCGCCGTTGTCCCGCATGCCGTGGCCCAGCGGGTACAGGCCCGTGAGCATGGACGCATGGGAGGGCAGCGTGAGCGGCGCGGCGGCGATGGCCTCACGGAACAGCACCCCTCGCGCAGCCAGGCTGTCGAGCTGGGGGGTGGACGCGAGGCTGTCCCCGTAGGCGCCCACCCGATCGGCCCGCAGGGTGTCGATGGTGACCAGGAGCACGTCCGGCCCAGTGGCCACGGGAGCCAGCGCAGGAGGTGGAGGCGTCGGCGAACTGCTGCAGCCGAGGGCGAGCGCGAGGACCATGCAGGCTGTGCGGGGCATGGCCGTGACCTAACGCTGGGAGATAGCTGTGACACTCTCACTCCCTGGCGGTTCTGACCAGCAGGAGAACGCCCATGCCCATGTACGAGTACCAGTGCAGCCTGTGTGGAGAGGAGTTCGAGGAGCTCGTCTCCAGCACCACCGCCGACCACGAGGTCGAGTGCCCCGCCTGCGAGCGCGAGGGCTCGGCCAAGCGCAAGCTCTCGACCTTCGCCACCAGCGGCTCCCACACCCTGGGCTCTCTGGGCTCGAGCAGCGTGGGCGGCGGGAGCTCCAGCGGGTTCTCGTGAGCTTCCTGCTAAGCGGTGGTGGTCACCACCGATTCCCATCACTTGGGATCGTCAATACATGTCTGCGTGCTTAGATGGTAGGATCGAAAGGAAGGATCGGAACCACGCAAGGAACGAAAGCACAGGAGCCTGCCATGAAATGCGCTGCCCTGCCATGGGTGTGCCTCGCGGCGATCCTGGCCACCGGCTGTCCCGGCCCCGGGGACACCGGCGAGCTGGATGCCGACGGCGACCACAGCCCAGCCACCGACGACTGCGACGACGACAACGCCCTCGTCTACCCCGGCGCCGAGGAACTCTGTGACGGGCTCGACAACGACTGCGACGGAGAGGTCGACGAGTATGTGGCCGATCTGTGGTTCGCCGACGAAGACGGCGATGGCTACGGCGACAGCTTCTCCACCATGGAGGCCTGCGAGCAGCCTTCGGGCTGGGTGGCCGACAACAGCGACTGCGACGACACGAACGACACCGTGTACCCCGGCGCCGATGAGCTCTGCGACGGGCTGGACAATGACTGCGACAGCGACTGGGACGAAGACGCCATCGACGCCACCGCCTGGTACCCCGACGCCGACGGCGACGGCTACGGGCCCGACGACCAGGCCGTGGTGGCCTGTGAGCAGCCCGACGACCACGTCGCTCAGGGCGGTGACTGCGAAGACAGCGACGACGGGGTGTACCCCGGAGCTGACGAGTACTGCGATCAGGTGGACAACGACTGCGACGGCGAGGTCGACGAGGACGACGCCCTCGATCCGCTGACCTTCTTCCAGGACGATGATGGCGACGGCTACGGCCTCACCGACCTCACCACCCTGGCCTGCTCCCCGCCATCCGGCTTCGCCGCGGTGGACGGCGACTGCGACGACGGCGACGCGTCCGTCCACCCCGGTGCCGACGAATACTGCGACGACATCGACCAGGACTGCGACGGCGAGACCAACGACGACGATGCCGTGGACGCCCCCTTCTGGTACGACGACATGGACGGCGACGGCTACGGCGATCCGAGCACCGGCCTGCAGCAGTGCGAGGTGGCCAGCGGGCAGGTCTCCGACGACCTCGACTGCGACGATGACGACGCCTCCATCCACCCGGACGCCGACGAATACTGCAACGAGCTCGACGACAACTGCGACGGCACCGTGGACGAAGACAGCGCCGTGGACGCCACCGCGTGGTACCTCGACTCCGACGGTGACGACTTCGGCGACGAGAGCGCCTGGGCCACCGCCTGTGCCCAGCCCAGCGGCTACGCCGAGGTCGCTGGCGACTGCGACGACACCGTCGCCGAGGTCAACCCGGACGCCATCCAGTTCTGCGGCGACGGCGTGGACGACGACTGCCGCGGCGCAGACACCACCTGCCCCATGGCGGGCGACCTGCTCATCACCGAGCTCATGAAGGACCCAGCGGCCATGAGCGACAGCTCAGGCGAGTGGCTCGAGATCCACAACACCACGGCGAGCACCATCGAGCTCGAGGGCCTCATCATCTACGATCACGGCACCGAGGACTGGCTCATCGACCAGTCCCTGCAGCTCGAGGCCGGCGGCTACGCGGTCCTGTCCCGCAGCAGCACCGCCACCACGGCGACCGACCTGGTCTGGTCCGGCTTCCAGCTGGTGAACAGCGCCGATGCGGTGATCCTGGCCCTGTACGGGACCGACGGGACCGACGGCGACGTGCTCCACGAGGTCGTCTACGACGACGTGGACTGGCCCGATGTGGCAGGCGCCAGCTTGTCGCTGGACCCGGGCGCGTTCACCCCCGCCAGCGCCGCCGATCCCACCAGCTGGTGCGCCGGCCAGACCGCCTACGACACGGGCGACCTGGGCACGCCAGGCGCAGCCAACGACAGCTGCCCGTAGCCCCCAGCAGCACGCCGACCGCCAAGCGGCGACCGAGGGTCGCGGTATGGACCGCGCCTCGCTGGGCTATCGCGCAGCTGTGCGGGCGTTGAAGGCCTCGATCAGCTCATCCCACTTGTGCACCTGCTGCCAGGTCTCTTCCCAGAAGTCGGGATCCCACAGCTCGCGAAGCTCGTCCACGCCGCGCTGCTGCTGCTCCACCCAGGTGAAGTACTTGAAGTTGTGCAGGGCCTTGCGGTCGCGGTAGTTGAGCTCGCGCAGGTGGTCGGTGACGATGCCGTCCAGCCAGCGAGCCTTGTGGGCCATGGCGTCGCGCTCGGTGTACGGGCCCTGGGCTTCGTTCTCTTCGGCCAGGCGGGAGCTGTACATCTCCATGGAGTCGGTCAGCGGGGTGAAGATGATGTCCCGCTCGTCGAGCTCGTAGTACTTGGCCATCTTGATGCTGGCGGCCAGGTTGCAGATGCTCGAGATTCCCAGGAGCTTGAGCTGCTCGATCACCGCTTCAGGCACGCCGCTGCGCGCCAGCAGGGTGCGGCCCTCGGGCTCGTTGAACAGGCGCATCAGGTCGATGGTCTGGTTGTCGTCGACGGCCACCACCATGTCGGTGTTGCGCACGTTGTGGACCCAGGGCACGTGCTTGTCGCCGATGCCTTCGATGCGGTGCCCGCCGAAGCCGAACTCCAGCAGGGTGGGGCACTGCAGGGCCTCGGTGGCCACCACCCGCAGGGAGGGGTGACGGGTGCGCAGGTAGTCGCCGGCCGCGATGGTGCCAGCGGAGCCGGTGGCCGAGACCCAGGCCGCGAGCCGGCTGCCCGGGCCGCGCACCTGCTCGAAGATCTCATCGACGATGCCGCCGGTGGTCCAGTAGTGCCAGATGGGGTTGCCGAACTCCTCGAACTGGTTGAAGATCACCACGTCGTCCTGAGTGCGACGCAGCTCCCAGCACTTGTCGTAGATCTCCTTGACGTTGGACTCGCAGCCCGGGGTGGCGATGACCTCGGCACCCAGGTTCTGCAGCCACTCGAAGCGCTCGCGGGACATCTCTTCGGGCAGGATGGCCACGGGGATGCTGCCCAGCAGTACGCTGTCGAAGGCGCCCCCCCGGCAGAAGTTCCCGGTGCTGGGCCAGACGGCCCGCTGGGTGGTGGGATCGAAGTTCCCCGAGACCAGGCGAGGCACCAGGCAGCCGAAGCCCGCCCCGACCTTGTGGGCGCCGGTGGGGAAGTACTTGCCCACGATGCCGATGACCCGGGCGCGAATGCCGGTGACGGACGAAGGGATCTCGACCCAGTTGCCGCCGTTGTACAGGCCCGTCACCGGGTCGTTCTTCCAGGTGATGCGGAAGAGGTTGAGGGGATCGAGATCCCACATGCCCACCGAGGGCAGGCGTTCCTTGATGTCGGCGGGGATGAGGCTGGGGTCCCGCTGCTGAGCGAAGGTCGGGATGACGATGTTCCGCTCGCGGCAGCGCTGGACGGTCTTCTCCAGCACCTCTTCGTGGATGGTGTCGATGATGCGCATGGGCTCTCCCTCTGGAGGTTCGAGAACCACAGCACCTAGCTCTCCCCTCCCCCGCAGTCAACGCTGGCGGCCGCCTGTCGCCGCGACTTCACGCCGAAGGCTGCGACAGGTCTACAGCTGACCGTCGTGGCAACAGCGAAAGCCGCGGGCCGAAGGGTTCCAGCCCGGCTCGTAGTCACAGCGATGGAAGCTGGCGGAGTCTCCGCAGTTGTAGGCGCCCCCGCGCACCGGGTACTCGGCGCTGGACTGCACGTACTCCCACAGGTTGCCGTTGATGTCCCAGACCCCGTAGCCGTTGGTGCAGCCGGCGCGGCTGCCGGTGGCCTCCATGCCATAGGAGCCGCCGCAGTCGTAGTAGCAGCCAGCGTAGGGACCACCGTGCTCGTCGCAGGCGCAAGCCTCGTTGGTGCTGCCCTCGCAGTCGCAGCTGGAGTCGATCCCGTTGCAGGTCGTCGCCTGGTACTCATCGCCGTAGGCGTAGGTGGTGTGGCCGGGCCCGATGCAGGTGGTGTACCACTCGTCCGGCGTACACAGCCGCTTACCCGCCGCCTCGCAGGCCACCTGAGCTTGGCTCTGCTCGCTGACCTTCCAGGGCATCACGCCCTCGCGGCTGGTGGCGTAGGCCTCGGCGCTGCCCGCGCTGCTGCTGGTGGCGTCCGGCCGGGATGCTTCGTAGCTGTCGATGCAGAAGGCACCCTCGATGGGCACCATGCCCAACGGACAGCCATCCACCAGCCCCGTGTCGGGAGGGGGGGTGCTGTCGGGGGGGCTGTCCGTCTCGCCGCCACCGCTGCTGTCATCGCTGTCTGGCGGAGCCCCGGTCTCGCCCGTCTCCTCGACACAGCCCCCGCCGGGATCGCTGTCCTGGGTGTCCGCGAGCACCGCAGTGTCGGTATCCCCGGTCTTGCCACCGCAGCGCACTGCGGCGAAGGTGCTGGCCACGATCACGGTGGCGGCGACGGAAAGCAGCTGAAGCGCACCTTCGGTCAAGGCTCCTCCTTTGCGGGTGCTCGCCCACTCGCCACCAGCTTAGCCCGAGCCGAGCCCACTCCGCTGCAAGCGCCCGGGATCAGCGCGCGGCCTCGGCGTCAGCGCAGCAGCGGAAGCCCTTGGCGCTGGGAAAGCCGTCGTTCTCCAGGCCGTCGTAGGCGCACTGGTGGAGGTGCTCCGAGTCCGTGCAGTTGTAGGCGCCGCCCCGATAGTGGTTCAACCCGTCGGTGCTCGAGACGAGCTCCCAGACATTGCCGTTGATGTCGTAGGCGCCGAAGCTGTTGGTGCAGTCCGAGAAGGACCCCGTGGGCGTCGCAGCGTAGGCGGTGGGGCAATCGTCGCGGCAGTGGGGGTAGGCGTCCTCGCCGTCGGGCTCGCCGTCTTCGTCACAGTCGCAGAAGGCGTCGATGCCGTTGCAGGTGGAGGCGCTGTATTCATCGCCGTAGCTGTAGCGCAGGCCCTGGGTGGTCGCGCAGACCACCTCCCACTCGAAGGCGCTGCACAGGCGCTTGCCCGCGGCCTCGCAGGCCGCCCCGGCGATCTCTGCGTTCATGCCTGTCTCGGAGTCGCTGGAGTACCAAGGGAGCACGCCGGGCTGGCTGACGGCCATGGACCCGTCGGTCCCCACGCTGTCCATCGTGGCGTCCGGGCGAGAGGCCTCCCATGTGTCGATGCAGTAGGCCCCACACACGGGCACCATGGCGTCTGGACAGAGGACCGTCTCCTCACCGCAGGCGATCTCGCAGGCTCGCTCCGCGCACTCGAAGGGGGCGCCTCCACAGTCGGCGTCCTGCTGACACTCCGCCTCGATGCAGAAGCCGGACACCTCGTCACAGACGCCCTCGGGACAGTCGCTGTTGACGTCGCAGCGCTTCAGGCAGCCTGTGCTCGTGCGCGCCAGGGGCACCAGCAGGACCGCCGCCAGCGCGACGGGCAGGCCGACGCGCAGCCAAGAACTAGGGGACGAGCCCATGGGGTGGAGGTGCATCGCCGCTCCTTTGGTTCAGAGCTCGGAGTTGAAGGAGAACCCAGGATAGGCGACGTCGCCGTCGGCATACGCGCCGCCAGCGCGCACCCGCAGCCGGAAGAGCTTGCGCTCGAGCCCCCAGAGCCTAAGAGGCCAGACGAGCATCAAGCAGGGCCCCTGGTAGAGCAGCTCGGGCCCGTCCAGACCGTCGCTCAAGGTCTCGACAGGGTAGTGCCAGACCTCGGCCAGCTCGTCCAGGTCGATCCGCAGCTGCAGGCCCCTGCGCAGATCGCCCCAGCGCAGCTTGGTGACGTCGGGGACACTCTCGCGGCTGGACAGGGCCACAGATCGATCACCCACCGCCAGGAAGCTCGAGCCCCCCAAGGCGGAGTCGAGGTTGAGGTTCAGCTCGACGGCGAAGCGGGTCTGGATGGGATCAGGGCTGCGGTTGGCGATCTCGTAGCTGAGGATGAAGCTGGGGTCGTCGCGGAGGAAGGCGAACTCCTTGCTCACCCGCAGCAGGCGAACGTGCTCCGCCTGGCCCACGGACCCGTCCCGGGCCATGTGGAGCGTCACCCGCCCGTCCTCGGGGCGGGGCTCGGCGCGCAGGACCTGGTACTCGGCGCCCACGAAGTCCCCCAGCTCGGGGTGCTGCTGGCGCACCACATTGTGCACGTCGGCCTGAGCACCCAGAAAGTGCTCGAGGAAGGCCACGCGAGGGGCGCTGTCCACGGTCAGATCCCGAGGGCTGATCATGGTGCAGGAGTTGGTCTCGAGGGGCGTCTCTTCGGTGATCTCGTCGTCGGGCATCACCCGAACGCCGCCGGTGAAGACGGCCGCCACGCCCAGGGTGCTGACCGCCGAGACCGCCACCAGGCTGGGGAGGTCCTCGTCGTCGGCGAAGACCCCGTGCAGCCGCTCGCAGCGGCGGGTCAGGGTGTTGATCACATTGGCGCCCTGCTCGAGCAGGTCGAGCTCCACCATGGCGCCGCCCCGTGCCGGATCGATCACCGCGCGCATGTGGGGGGTGGTGACGACCACCTCGTCACGGCCGTCGCAGTCCACGTCGATGCGCTCCAGGAGCATCCGACCTGCCTCACCCAGCATCCGGTGCACCTGCTGCTCCGCACGCAGCAACGCGGCGTAGGCGCGATGACGCAGCCGGCCCTGGTGCAGGCCTCCCCAGGGGTCGTGGGTGTAGGCAGCCGCCGACTGGGCCTGGTAGAGCCACAGCAGGGCTCGCTCGAGTCCCCGTGACAGCGACGCCGTGCCCGCGCGCCCTCCCGCGCTGCGCACGTGGCTGGCCAGGCGAGCGACCTCGCGCGAGGTGACGAGCATGCGCTTGTGCAGGCGGTTGGCTTCATCGTAGCGGCCGAGAAAGGCGTCCCAGGGCAGGCTGGGTGGTGCGCGCCGCGCGTCCCGCTGTGACAAGCAGGCCGCCGCACCCGGCCGCTGGCCCCGCAGGTGCGGGGGAGTGGTCACCACGGCCTGAAGGGTGGGGTCCATGCAGGCGGGGATGTAGATGCGCCCCGTGGGACGGTAGCGCTGCAGCAAGGACCCAAAGCTCGCGAGCTTGAGCCAGTGGTCCTGGGCTGCGAAGCGCCCGAGCAGGCGGGGCAGCCAACCACCGGCCCGCCCCCAGCAGAGCTCTGCAGACCCCGGACGCACGCCGAGCTCGCGGGCGTCGAGCATCCACACCACCGAGCGGCGCTTGCGCATGGCGTAGCGGCGGAGCAAGCCCAGGACCCTCGCCGGCTCCATACCGGGGTTGACCGGATCTTCGCCGGAAGCGTTGGGGAAGATCGCGACCGTCAGGCCCTCGCGCTCGGACATGTAGTGGCCATCGATGTCGCCTGCATCCAGCCCAGCCAGCTGCAGCGCCGAGCCGGAGAGGATGACGTAGCGCATGCCCGCGCGCGACAGGATGCGTGGCAGGCTGGGATCCCAGGCGTCGTAGCTGAGCCTGACACCCTCGGGCTCGACGCCCAGCAGGTGCTTCATCCGGCGGTTGCACAGACGAAGCTGGCCGATGGCGTCCCGCTCTGGCAAGGAGGAGAGCACGGCGTCGTAGTAGGCGCCCCCCAGGATCTCCACCTGGCCTCGCTCGATCAAGCGGCGCAGGCGGTCGATGCCCTCGGGGTGCTCGTTCTCGAGGAAGTCCAGGACCACCCCGCTCACGCGCAGGGAGACCACGGCGGAGCTTCGATCCTCGAGCTCCTGCAGCAGAGGCGAGTAGGCGTCCAGCCAGGCACGCTTCAGCACGCTGCGCGACATACCCGGCGGGTGGCTGATGTCGAAGCCCAGGACGAGCTCGAGAGCGTTCATGGAGGCCAGAAGTTCCTGCGGTTCGGCGGTCCAGGGTGAGCGCGGAGTATACCGCAGGCGGCGGAGTCGTGTCCGGTCTGCGCGCCCGATGGGAGCGACTCTCGCCCTGTGGGCTGCCAGCATTCGTTCATCCGGCTATGTCCAGACAATGCCGTCCCTCGCCGATCAGTTCTGCAGCAACGTCCATGACGCGGCCATCACCGCGGCGGCGTTCGATCCCAGCTCGGGCACCCTGGCCAGCGCCGACGCCACCGGCGTGGTGGCGGTGCAGCGTCAGGGCGAGACCAGCCCCGGACTGGTGTTCCAACCAGGCGGCTCCATCGACGGAGCCCTGGCCCTGGTCCAGGGGGGCTCCTACGTGGGCGTGGGCGACAGCGAGGGCACCGTCGGGGTCTACCGCACCGACGACGGCTCCCCCGTGTTCCAGGAGATCCGCTCGGGCGAGCGCGGGCGAGTCCGGGGCATGCGGGGCCTGGCCATCAGCCCCGAGGGCACCCGCTGCGCCTCCATCGCCGCCGACGGCCTGGTGCGCATGTGGGACCTGGTGCGCGGACAGCGCGAGGTCTCCTGGTCGGGCTTCGGCGGCGCCACCGTCGAGTTCGACCAGCGTGGCGAGCGGCTGCTCTGCCTGGACGATCAGGGGCAGATTCGCCTGGTCGATCTCATGTCCCGATCTGGCCTGCACGTAGACCGGCTGCAGACCCCAGCCGATCGCGCCTGCTTCACCCGCGACGGCACCCACGTGCTGGCGGTCGGCCGCGCCGGCGTCAGCCTGCTGCGGGTCATCGACGGCCGCATGGTCGCGTCATTCGCGACCCGAGGCGGCAGCGGCCTGCTCAACCTGATGGTCTCTCCCAGCGGCGACCAGGCGGCCGTGGTCACCCACCGCTCCTACCATGTCTTCAGCCTGCCCGAGCTCCAGCCGATGGACAGCAAGAACCACGGCGCCCCCGACACCTCGGGCGCGGCGCACTGGACCTCCACCGGGATCCGCGTGGGCGGTGTGGACGGGCTCTTCCACCGCGGCGGCACGGGCAGCCCCGGCGCTGTCACAGCCCTGGCCGGCTATGGCGACCATCGCGTGGTGGCCCACGGACGCCGGATGGTCTTCTGGTCCCGCGGTCGTCGCCAGTGGGACCTGGACGTGGGCGCCAGCGTGCGCGACCTCAGCGTCGACCGCGACGGGCGCCTGGTGGCGCTGATCCCCCAAGACGGCCCGGTGCGAATCATCGACACCCGCAAGGCCCAGGTGGTCTTCGACGGCGGCCCAGAGACCATCGGCGCACAGCAGGTGGACGTGGGCGGCCCTGTGGTGGCGGTCAAGCTGCGCGACGGAGGCGTGCGCTGGTGGCACCTCGCCCGCAACCAGGCCTTCGACCTCAGCTGGCCCCAGTCCATGACCCTCAGCGGCAGCGGCGTCTGGATGGGCGTGGTCACCCCCCGGGGTGCCGTGCGCGTCCTGGACCCGGCCACAGGCAAGGACGCCGTCCTGCCTCCCACGCCCCTGGCGGACGTGCCGGTCAAGATCGTGGCCTTCGTCAACCGGCGCGCCGACATGCTGGTGCTGGACCGGGACGGGGTCCTGGGCCACTACGATCTCGCCGCGAGCATTCGGGACAACACCCCGGCGGTGGGACGAGACGTCATCGAGCTCGACGTTCCCGTGGACGCCGTCTGGGGCATCACTGGCGGCAGGCGCTGCGCCGTGCGCATGAACGAAGACAACGCCTGCTCCATCGCCATGGTGGAGATCGCCACGGGCGAGGTCACGACCTACATCACCGGTCTGCCCCCCAACGCCTGCGTCTGCGAAGAGACAGGGGCCATCCTCACCCCCGCTCGGGCGTCGGCCATCCTCGAGCGCAACGCCGAGGGCCGAGAGCAGCGCGTGTTGCGCTCCCTCACCGACGATCAGTGGATCTCTTTCGGGCCCACCGGCATCATCGAGGCCAGCGACAGGGCCAACGAGGTGCTGTGATCGACGCCGGGATCAGTCCTGGCGTTCGCCCTTCACCCGCTGGCGCAGCCGCTGCAGCAGGCCTTCTCGCGTAGGCGGCTCGGCTTGGTCCTCGGGTTCCGTGGCATCGCCGGAGGCACCGGCGCGACGGAACAGGCCACCGCCGCCGTGGAGGGAGCAGGTGCCCTCGGGGGCCGTGCCACGGGCGAACCACTCGGTGAAGGTGTCGGGGCAGTCGGCACCGGCGGGCTCGAGGCTCTCGGTGCACAGCTTGACCTCAACCAGGCCATCCGCGCCCCCGAAGCTGCCGTCGGTGGTGCCGCTTCCGGCCACGATGCGCGCCCAGATCGGAAGCGCGGCGCTGGCCCCGGACAGGCCGTGGGACTTGCCGCGATCGAAGCCCACCCACACCGCGACCACCAGCTTGGGCGTGACCCCCACGAACCAGGCATCGCGACCGTCGTCGGTGGTGCCGGTCTTGCCGGCGGCGGCGCCCTGGACGCCGTAGTCTGCGGCGCGCTCGCCGGTGCCCGCCTGGACCACACCCTGCAGGGTGCGCAGCGCCAGGGCAGCAGCGCGCTCGGACACAACCCTGACGCTGGCGGGCACGGGCTGAGCTTGGGGGGCGCCGGAAGGCTCGGCCAAGCCGAGCAGCAGTCTGGGCGACCGGTAGCGGCCCTGGTTGGCGAAGATGGAGTAGGCACCGGCCACCTCGAGGGGGCTGGCTTCGAAGGCGCCCAGCGCCGCCGATGGCAGCTTGGTGGCGCCCAGGAGCCCAAGCTGCTGCCAGAAGCGCTGCAGGGTGGGCATGCCCACGAGCTCGGCCAGGTGGATAGCGGGCACATTGTGGGAGTGGACGATGGCCTGGCGCAGGGTGACGGTGCCGCGGTAGACGCCGTCGTAGTTGGTGGGGCGCCAGATCTTGCCGTCCACCCGACGCTCGATGGGCTCGTCTGGCAGGCGACGGGTGAGCCGCAGGCCTGCGTCCTCGTCCAAGGCCTTGACCAGGGTGAGAGGCTTGACGACCGACCCGACCTGGCGCTGGGCATGCACCGCCCGGTTGAAGCTGCTGGCGGCGTAGTCACGCCCCCCCACCAGGGCCAGCACACGGCCGGTGGCGGGGTCGAGCACCACCGCAGCAGCCTGGACGCCCGCCGCGCGTGGATGGGCGGCCTCGACCTCGGCCAGCCCGCTGGCCACGGCTTGCTCGGCCAGGCGCTGCAGGGAGGATGAGAGGGAGGTGTAGACGTGCAGCCCCTGGCTGGACACGCTGCCCGGCCCCCGCTGCTGCTCCACCAGCTCGACGGCGTGGTCCACACCCCAGCTGGCCCCCCGGGCCAGGTTGGTGGGCCGCAGCTCGAGGCCCCGCTCGCGCTCCCGCTCCAGGGTGGGCTGGTCGATCATGTGCAGCACGGCCATGCGCCCCAGGGTGACGTCCCGGCGCTCGAGGGCCTTCTCGGGGTGGTTGAGGGGCGAGTAGGCGGTGGGGGCGCTGATGATTCCCGCGATGGTGGCGCACTCCCCAAGGTCCAAGCGGTCCACCGGCTTGCCGAAGTAGACACGAGCGGCTTCGGCGACCCCGTGGACCCCCTGGCCCCCGGCCTGGCCCAGGTAGATGCCGTTGAGGTAGAGCTCGAGGATGGCGTTCTTGTCGAGCTGCTGCTCGATGGCCAGGGCCAGGAAGGCCTCGCGGGCCTTGCGGGCCAGGCTGCGCTGGGGATCGAGGAAGAGGTTCTTGGCGAGCTGCTGGGTGAGGGTGGAGCCGCCCTGGACGGTGTGGCCTGCGGCGAGGTTGACCAGCATGGCGCGCACCACGCCGGTGAAGGACAGGCCAGGGTGGTCGTAGAAGTCGGAGTCCTCCATGGCCAGGACGGCCTGCTGCAGCTGGGCCGGGATGTCGTCCAGGGGCACCAGGCTGCGGCGCTCGGTGGAGGGGCCGGCCAGGGTGGCGATCACCGGGGGCGCCAGCTGCACCGTGGCGCTGGGGCTCAGGGAGTGTACCCGCCCCTGGCGGAAGGTGACCAGGTGCTCGCCGGCAGGCACCGACCAGCCGGGGCCCTGGGAGGCCCCGCTCTTGATCTTGATGGCGTCGGTGGCCAGCTGGAAGTCACCGGGGGCGTTGGCTTGCTTGACCTGGGCGTAGCCCGCCGCGCGCAGATCGGCGGCCAGCTCGGTGGACGTGAGCTGCAGGCCAGGCCAGAGATCGATGGGCCCGCCGTAGACCCGCCCGGGGGTGTCCCACACGGCCCCCTCGAGGCGAGACGCCACCGTGACCTGGGCCTCGCGGTACAGGGCCAGCACCACGAAGCCGACGCCCAGCAGCAGGCCCAGGGTGATGATGATGCTGGTCTTCAACACCCAGCGGTTGTCTCCCTTGCCCTTGGCGCTGGCCTTGCGCCGGGGCGCCGCCCTGCCCTTGGCGGCGGGCTTGCGCTTCTTGGGCGCAGCCTTGGCCTTGGCCGGACTCTTGGCCTTGGTGGGCGCGGCCGTTCGCTTCGCCGGGGCCTTGGCCTTCTTGGGCGCAGATCCGGCCTTCTTGGCGGGAGGGGACATGGAGGCCTGGTGGGCAAGCGCAGGGAGGATGCGCGGAGGGAACCCTAGTGTATCACCTCAGGTTGGCCCGATGACGGACAGAGCCTGTCCCCAGACGCAGGAAGCCCCCGGCTGGAAAATCCGACCGGGGGCTGAACCGCTACCGCGAGGGGTGACGTTGAGCCGCGGCGTTCACGCCGTCGGCTCGAGCGGCACCGCAGAAGGCCGCATAGGGCCGGCCTTCTGCGAGACTAGATCGGGCGGAAGCAGATGTGCTCGGGACCGACCTTGTCGGTGGCCACCAGGGCCACACCCATGCCGATCTCGATCTCATCCTCGTCCACGTCGATCAGGCGGCCGAACAGCGTGCCATAGGCATCGTGGAACTCGACCTGGACGATCCAGACAGGCTCGTCGAGGGTGTGGCCAGCGCGATCCTCGAAGACCTGCGTGGCCGCGACCACGTAGCCGGACTCGGGATCGAGCTCGCGCGCGTCGCCCTGCGGGTCCAGGGTGTGCATGCCGGTCTCGCAGAAGTGAGTGGGCGGGATCATGACGACCTCGCGCTCATCGTTCCACGTACCGCTCAGCTTGCCCTGAGCCAGATCCTCGTAGAACTTCCGACCACCGATCCCGGCGGTGTAGGCATAGTCCAGGGGAATCTTGCCCGGGAAGCTCTTGGCGCTGATGTTGGTGAGCTCGGAGGGCTTGACCATGATGGGCTCGACCTCGACCACCTCGCCGTCCTTCATCGGGCGGAAGTAGGCGATGTCGGTGATGGTGCCCTCACGCTCGGCCTCGGGCTTCCAGACAGCCTTGACGCGCATGCCGATCTGGATGTCCTTCGGATCGACCTCGCCCAGCTTGTGCACGATGCCCATCTGGTCGGCAGCGCCGTCGATGGCGATGACCGCGAAGAGGTCCTGCTTGCCATCCGGCAGCGGCAGCGACGCCCAGTTGACGTTCGAGATGGTGAAGGTCTCGACGACACCACTGTCGGGCAGGTCGAAGTACATGTCCACGGACCGCAGGTTGCAGATCTCGCAGAACTGGCGAGGCGGGACCATCATGCGACCGCAGTCGGTGCAGTAGGATCCACGGAGCTTGCCCTTCTTCAGGCCATCCAGGTAGGTGGTGATGGCGAAGCCGTTGTCCCAGGAGTACGGCAGGTTGGGGCTGTACTCGATGTGGGGAACGTCCTTGACGTCGTTGATGGAGGTGCCGGGCAGATCCTCAGGCTTGACGTCGTTCCACGCCGACGCGCGGCTGTGGATCGGCATGCCACCCTCGGAACCCATGACCACCACGGTGCCGACCTGCATGAGGTCGCCCCAGGCCTGAGCGATGCCCCGATGGGCATTCTTCTTGACCTGACGGGCGCCCGCCTGACCGGACAGCTGGAAGTAGAGCTCGGCGATCTTCATCAGGCCGGTGGCCGCGATGGGATTGCCGACGCCCAGGGCGCCGCCGGACGGACACAGGGGATGGCTGCCATCACGGGCGAAGGCGCCCGAGAAGAGCAGGTCCTTGACCTTGCGACCGGTGCGGTCCATCAGCAGGCCGTTCATGTGGTGAAGGGCCTTGTAGTCGAACGGATCGTAGGGCTCCCAGATGTCGATCTGGTCTTCCGGCCGGCTGATCCCCGCCATGTCGTAGGCGTCCTTGGCGGCCATGGCCACATAGTTGGGGAAGGCCAGGTCGCGGGTACACCAGTAGGCGGTGTCGAGCCTGAAGCCGACGCCCTCGATGAACACCGGGGTCTTGCAGTGGTTGCGGGCGACCCGTTCGTTCGCGAGGACGATGGCGCAGGCGCCGTCGGAGGTGGGGCTGATGTCATAGCGCTTGACGGGCCACGACAGCATCGGCGAGTTCATGACGTCCTGGACCGTGATCTTCTTGGCGATCTGAGCCGCCGGGTGGTCCATGGCGTTGAGCTTGTTGTTCACACTGACCCAGGCGATCTCTTCCTCGGTGTAGCCGTAGACGTGCATCATACGGGCCATCTCGAGGGCGAAGATGTGGATCAGGGTGAGCTCGAGGGGCTGCTCGGTGGTGTGATCGAAGATGGTCAGGAACGCGCCCGCGGGGTGGGGCACGCAGGTGGACATCTTCTCTTCACAGACCACCAGGCAGTTCTTGAACTTGCCCGAGGCGACGTGCATCCAGCCGTGGATGGGGCTGAACACACCGGTGCCGCCGCCGACGAAGTGGCGCATGTACGGCTTGTTCACACCGCCGGAGCCGGCCGTGAGGTTCTCGCCGTTCATGTGGATGCCGTCGAAGGCGTCGGGGGCGGTGCCCTGGATGACGCAGTCGATGTCGTCGATGTCGAGGCCAGCGTCTTCGAGAGCGCGCTCGACGGCCAAGGCCGCCAGCTCACCCGGAGACTCCTCGGCGCGACGGACGAAGCGGGTCATGCCCGCACCAATGCATGCTACGCGGCTCATGCTTACCTCCTCTCTGCGTCGAGAATGGCGACGGCAGCGGTGTCGGTGGGGAGCCCGCGCCAGCCGTGGACCAACGCGCGGGAGGCGCCAGGGATCTGGTGACCACCGGCGTGGCCGCGGAGCTGCAGGATGGCGTCATAGAGCTGGACGCCGGAGTTGGCCTCAAGGAGGTCGCCCATGCCCTGCACGCCACCGTTGGGGTTGATGACCGGGAGCTGATCGTCGGTCAGGCCCAAGGCGTCCATGTGCATTAGCTGACGGTGGGCGTAGAGATCGTTGACGTAGAAGACGTCGAGCTCTTCCGCCGGCACGTCGATGCCGGCCTCGGCGTAGGCCATGCGGCCGGCCAGGACGGTGCCCACGGAGATGCCGTGGTTGCGACGATGGATCACGGAGTTGCCGGAGGCCCAGCCGGTGCCGGTGATCCAGACCGGCTTGCGGCAGGTCTCGATCACGTCGTCGGAGCCGAGCACGAACGCCACGGCGCCGTCGGCGTGACGGGCGATCATGGAGTCGGTGAGCGGGGTGGCCACGGGGCGACCCGCGAGCACGTCGGCGGGGGAGATGCGGGCGCCGTAGGGAGCCAGCGGGTTGCCGATGGCGCGGGCGCGGTTGCGCGCGACGACCTCGGCCACGTCACCCTCGGTGTGGAGGGACATGTCGAGGAAGCGCTGCATCTCGATGGCGGCCAGGTAGTGGGGGCTGATGCCCAGGCGCTCGTAGACGGGGTCGTAGGCAAACGACAGCAGCTCGTCCTTCTCGAGGACGTTGCTGGCCTTGCTGTAGGACTCGACGACGATGCGCTTGAAGCGACCCGTCTGGATCTGCATCACGGCGGATGCGAGGCCCTGCAGGAAGTCACCACAGATGGTGTAGACCGGCTTGCGGACCACACCGAGCTGATCAGGGACGTACTCGTCGGCGATTGAGTAACCGGAGACGAAGTCTTCCTCGATCGATACGGCGCCATCCAGATCTTCAGGCTCGATCCCAGCGTCCTGGTAGGCTGCCTCTGCCGCGGACTTGATCATCTCGCGGTAGGACACGCCTGTGGACGTGGGGGCGATCCCGCTGATCCCGACGCCCATCACGCAGACACCCATGGTCTCTCCTTTTGTAGGATTCGTGATCCCGGGCAGGGCCCGGAAGGGGTTGGGGTGGGGGTTTCCCACAGTGGAAAAAGGCAGGCAGCGTAACGCCTCGAGGGCGGATGATCTCCTCGCGGACGCTGGATTCCCGCAAGGTTCCTGTGAGGGAGGGCGCACCGGAGCGCCCGTGCGGCAGGATGAGGCCAGCCCTGGGGGATCGCCCCCGAGACAGTCACCCGGGAAAAGCTGATCCTCGTCAGGAGCACGGCTGCAGCGAAGAACAAGACCGCCCCTCCCGCGGGCTGTCGGTAGTGGGAGCGACCGCCCACCCGCCCGCCCCTGGCCGGGCGAGGGCTTTGCGTATACCCCTTCCGACATGCCCCCTGGAATCCTGTTCATCGACGACGACGCCACCGGCCGCGAGGTCGCGGCCCACAACCTGCGCCGCGCCGGCTTCGAGGTCGAGCTGGCCGCGAACGGCGCGGACGGGCTCCAGCGCTTCGATCCCGCACGACATCAGGTAGTCGTCACCGACCTGAAGATGCCGGGCATCGACGGCATGGAGGTGCTGCGCCAGCTGCGCACCCAGGCCCCGAACACCCCCGTGCTGGTGATCACCGCCTACGGCTCCATGGAGGTGGGGGTCGCGGCCATGCGAGCCGGAGCCTACGACGTGGTGGCCAAGCCATTCCACCGGGAGCAGCTCGAGCTCACCGTGCGCCGCGCCGCAGAGCGGGCTGCCCTGACCGCCGACAAGCGCCGCCTCGAGCGCCTTCTGGCCGGCGTCGAGCGGCCCATCATCCACGCGTCCCCGCAGATGGGAGAGCTGCTGGTCACCCTCGACCGCGTGGCCCTCCGGGACGCCACCGTCTTGATCTCTGGCGAGAGCGGCACGGGCAAGGAGCTGCTGGCTCGCAGGGTCCACGCCAACAGCGCCCGGAGCGACGGTCCGTTCGTGGCGGTCAGCTGCGCGGCCTTGCCCCGAGAGCTGCTGGAGTCCGAGCTGTTCGGCCACGAGCGGGGCTCCTTCACGGGCGCCACACGGGCACGCGAGGGCCGCTTCAGGCGCGCCCACGGGGGCACCCTGTTCCTGGACGAGGTGGGGGAGCTGCCCATGGAGCTCCAGGGCAAGCTGCTGCGCGTGCTCCAGGAACACACGGTGGACGTAGTGGGCCGTGACACGCCTGTGGTCGTGGACACCCGCGTGGTGGCCGCCACCAACCGAGACCTCCGAGCCCTGGCCGCCGAGGGCGCCTTCCGCGAGGACCTGTACTACCGCCTGGCGGTGGTGGAGCTGCGGGTGCCCCCCCTCCGGGAACGGCCCGAAGACATCCCCCCGCTGATCGAACACTTCGTGCGGAGGGCCAGCCGAGACCTGCCCCTGCGTGTTCCCTCCCAGGTGCTGGCGGAGCTCCAGCGGCGCAGCTGGCCTGGCAACGTGCGCGAGCTCGAGAACGCCTGCGAGCGCCTGGCCATCTTGGCACCCAGCGACGAGCTTCGCATCGAGGATCTCCCTCCCACAGCCCACGCCGACGAGGCCGCTGGAGAAGACTGGCTCGACCATCTCCCAGCCGGCCTCTCCCTGGTGGACCTCGAGCGCCAGGCCGTGGTGCAAGCCCTGGCGCGCTGCGACGGCAACGTCAGCGCGGCGGCGCGCCTGCTCGGGGTACCTCGCCACATCCTGGTCTACCGGATCGAGAAGCATGGGCTCCGGCGGCGGTGATCCCGTGGGCTGGCGCGCCCTCATCAGCTGGCGAGGCGCCCTGGTGGTGGCCCTCCCGGTGGCCCTGGTCACCAGCCTCCACTACCTGACCCCCGCCTCCGAGGCCTGGGTCCACGATCTGGCCCGGCGCCTGTACTACATCCCCATCATCCTGGGCGCGTTCCTGGCCGGACGCAGGGGCGGGATCAGCACGGCGCTGCTGGTCTCGGCGGTCTACGCGCCCCACGCCTTCGCCCACATGCACCACATGGATCCCGGTCGCGGCCTCGAGAAGGTCCTCGAGGTGGTGCTCTACCTGGTGGTCGGCGGCATCACGGGGCTGCTGGTGGACGCCGAGCGCGGCGAGCGACGCCGGCAAGCAGAGCTGGCCCGACGGCTCCAGGCCACCCTGGACGACCTCGAAGAAGCCGAGCGCCAATTGGTGCGCTCGGAGCGCCTGGCCGCCCTGGGTCAGCTCACCGCGGGGCTGGCCCACGAGATCAAGAACCCGCTGCACGCCATGCGGGGCACCGCGGAGATCGTCCAGGACGCCATCCCCCACCAGGCCCCCGAGGCCCGCATGCAGGCCCTGCACATCGGGGAGATCGACCGCCTCACCGGGGTGCTGGAGCGCTTCCTGGGCTTCGCCCGACCCGCCGCGCCCACCCTGGGGCCCGTGGACCTGGGCGAGGTGGCCCATCAGCTCGCCGGCCTGGTGGACGCCCAAGCGCGGCGTCAAGGGGTGGACGTGCTCCAGTCCCCAGGCGACCAGCCCGCTACGGTGCAGGGCGACCGAGAGCAGCTGGTGCAGGCCGGCTTGGCCATCGCGCTCAACGCCCTGGACGCCATGCGAGAGGCCCAGCGGCAGGGCGGCCTGGAGCTGGGCATCGAGGCCCAGCGGCGGGGCAGCCACCACTTTCACGTCCTGCGCATCGACAACGACGGTCCTCCCATCCCCGAGGACCTGCTCGAGCGCATCTTCGATCCCTTCGTCACCACCCGCGAGCAGGGCAGCGGCCTGGGCCTGTCCATCGCCGCCCGCATCGTGGATGCCCACGGGGGATGGATCGCAGCGGCCAACCGTCCCCAGGGCGGGGTGAGCTTCAGGCTGTGGTTACCAGCGGTCCGCCCATGAGCAGCGCGCGGGAGAACTGAGGCGCCCGCATCAGCCGGAACCAGCCCGCCAAGCCCGTCTCCAGCGCCGAGGGTGCCGGATCGTGCCAAGCCAGCAGCGCAGCACCCAGCACCCCCACCGCGGCCACGTCCCGCACCGAGGGGATGGCGGTGCTGCACACCCGCAGGAAGACCAGCGAGCGCAGCGCTGCGACCACGCCGGCCTGGGCGTCACCCTCGAGGGTGGGCCAAGGGGGCGGCCTGGCGGGGTCCAGCCGAGGGATGGCGCCGAAGGCCGGCCCAAGGGAACGACGCAGCACCACCCCGGCGATGTCAGGGTCGAGGAAGCGCTGGAGCTGAGCCCGCTGCAGGGCGTGAACCCAGGCTGTGAGCATGGCCGGAGGAGCCTGGGCGTCGCTGTCCACCCCATCGCTGCGCAGCCAGCCGAGCACCCGGAACAGGCTGGCGTCCCCTGCGTCCAGGACCTCGAGCAGGCGCCGCTCGTCCTCGGCCTGCCAGGGCTCGAAGCTCACCCGGCGGGCGGGAAGCCCCTCCGCGGACAGGGCGGGAGCCGAGGTGCCTTGCCCCTGTGCGTGGAAGCAGCAGGGGTCGATGCCCGCCCGCGGCCCGGCCTCTGTCTGCAGCACCACCAGGGGGAACTGCTGGCAGGTAGCCGGCTTGGCCGCGGCCCCAAAGGCCTGGTGGATGCGACAGGCGCCGCCCAGGTCCTGGAACACACAGCGGGCCTGCGCGCGGCGCAGGCGACCGTCCACCAAGGCATCCTGGATGCCGAGCTGCGCGGCTATTTCCTCGATGCGCTCGCGCTCGGTGGGCGCGTCTATGCTCACCAGCACGGACTGACAGCTCCCCCCACAGCCGGCGCAGCGATGCCGGAGGGGCTGCAGGCGCGGGTCTCGTGGGTCGTCGGTCAAGGGCACCGCCTGGCGCGGCCTTCGCTGGCCGCTTTCAGCGTAGCCGCTTCACCTCTGGGCTGGGGGGCCATGACCCAGGATTTGGCCAACCGCCAAGAATCAGGCCTCGAACGTACGGTTGTTTTTCCGGGGCACGAATGTGCCCCGGCGCGCCAATAGGGCGCGTGGGAGGGGGAGCGTCAGCGGTGCGGGGGAGGGCAGCCTTCCCCCGCCAAAAAAGGGAGGCCGTGGTCGTCGTGGAGGCCGAAAGGCCGAAACGATTACCATGGCCGGGCTGGGGCCACGGGCGCTGACGAATAATCTCCAACCGCTGAAGAATAGTCTTCGCCCCCCCAGCTGCGGCGACCTGCAAAGCGGCGTTATCAGCCTGGCACGGACCGTGCTAACACAGGGTCCCACCCCGAATGGAGTCTTCAATGCGCGCCATCATCGCCGCCCTCGCCCTCTTCGCCTGCGCCTGCGCCGACACC
>CALDOK010000418.1 GCA_937912125.1 uncultured Pseudomonadota bacterium | reverse complement strand
AGCCCCAACACCGCCATTACGCCCCGAGATGAATCATCTGGGCCCGGGATGGCGGGTCCTGCCCTCTCCGGATCCAGGCTACTCGTGAAGCCCCAGGACCCAGGCGGCGCCTGCGTCGTCGTCGCTATGGCCGGGGACGCCCAGGAGCAGATCGGGTAGGCCGTCGCCGTCGTGGTCGCCGGTTTGGGCCAGGGCCGTCCCCACGGCGTCCCCCGCCTCGCCTCGCAGGCGCAGGTCGGCGTCTGCAAGCCCGATCACGCCCTGGCCAGGGTGCAGCAGCAGGTAGACTGTCCCGCTCCCGTCCTGGCCGAGGTCGGCGCCTGGGGCGCCCACGATCAGGTCTGGCAGGCCGTCGCCGTCCACGTCGCCCGGGCCCGCGACCGCCCAGCCTGCCCGGTCGTGGGAGCGCTCCCCCACCATGGTGAGGTCGGCCTGGGCCAGGCTGTCGAGCACAGCCCAGGCCGCGGCCACCCGGCCCCGGATCAGGTAGGCCGCGCCGCAGGTGGAGAGGTAGGTGTCGTGGCCGTAGGCCCCCACCACCAGGTCGCGGTAGCCGTCGCCGTCGCTGTCGCCGATGCCGGCCACGGACCAGCCGGCGTAGTCGTAGGCCTCGACGCCTCGGAGCCTGCCCGCGGCGCCGTCGATGGTCTCGACCCCCTGCAGCGGGCTCAGCAGCACGAAGGCGCCGCCGCCCGAGTCCTCGCCCCGTGCGCCCACCACCAGATCGTCCAGCCCGTCGCCGTCGAGATCGCCCGGTCCGGCCACGGCGCTGCCGGCGAAGTCGCGCTCCCGGATCCCGGTCACCATGGCGGCTCCAGCTACTGCCTCGGGGCCTCCCGGTCCGCCCCTGAGCAGGTAGGCCGCGCCTGCGCCCTCGGGCCCCCGGCGCCAGCCGCGCGCGCCCAGGAGCAGGTCGTCGAAGCCGTCGCCGTCCGAGTCGCCTACACCAGCCAGGGCGTAGCCGAGGTAGTCCCCCGGGTTCTCTCCCTCGACCCGCCACGGGGCGTCACCCAGGGAGAGGTCGGCGCCGACGGGGCCCTCGAGGAGGTAGGCAGCCCCGCGACCGTCGGCGGCCAGCCATGCGCCGAGCAGCAGCTCCGGCACACCGTCACCGTCCGTGTCTCCGGCCAGGGCCAGGGCCGACGCCGCCCGATCGCTGGTGTCCTCGCCCTGGAGCCGGGCGCTGGCACCCCCGGGGATCTGGACGCTGCTGGTGATGGGGCCCGCCACCAGCCAGGCCGCGCCGATGCCGGGGCTGCCAAGGAGCAGGTCAGCCACCCCGTCGCCGTCCTGATCCGGGACCGTGAGCAGCGCTGCCCCCAGCTCGCCGGCCTGGGTGCCCCCGAAGACAGCGGCGGAGTGCTGGGCGATCTGTGCGGCGTCCACCACCCCGTCGCAGTCACCATCGCGCTCGTCCCCCCAGTCCATGGCGCCAGGGTGTACGTCGGGGTCCTGGTCGTCGCAGTCCCCCTCGGCCTCCCCCTCGCCGAGCCAGGGGTGGCCGTCGGCGTCAGCGTCGCTGTCGTCGTTGCCCTCGCAGTCACTGTCCACGCCGTCGTACCAGGTGTCTTCGGCCCCCGGATGGACCGCAGGGTCGCTGTCGTCGCAGTCGCTGTGGTCCTGGACGAAGCCCGAGGGCTGCTCACAGCCCAGCGCGCGCACCATGGCGTCGCCGTAGCCGTCGGCATCCGCGTCGGCATACCAGGCTTGGCTGTCCTCCCAGCCCTCGTCGATGGCGCCGTCGCAGTTGTTGTCCACGCCGTCGCAGACCTCCTCTGCGTCGGGGTTCACGTCGGGGTCGCGGTCGTCGCAGTCCGCGCGCCCGAACCAACCGTCCACGTCCCAGTCCATGGCGTGGCCCGTGTCGTCGTCCGGCCCCTCGCCTGGGCAGCCGGCGAGCAGCAAGGTGATGATGGGCAGGAGGCTCTTCACGCCCCGATCATGGCGCGAAGCGGCGCGGGACGCCAGGCCTATCGGGATCCTTGGCCCTCTGGGCCTGGCTTGCTCTTCGCTGGACCTTGGTCTTCTTCGGTCGCGGCCCCACAGCCCTCGGTGGGCGCCGGCCGTAGGTGGGTGCCGTCGCAGTAGGTTCCACCCAGGGCCCTGCCGCAGGTGCAGCGCAGGGCCTGTAGGAAGGACGGGATCTCGCGGGGCTGCTGGGGGGGGCGGTCCATGGGTGCTCCGTGGTGCGTCGACGCCTGGATAGACGCCAACGCGCGGCGGTCCAGGGATCCCACGGCGCGCCGGTAGGCCAGCCTACGGGTTCGCCGTCGCCCAGGCGATCTCGAAGTCCAGGACGGCCTGCTCCTGCTCCGGAGTCTCGATGGAACCCGGGCGTGCCTCGCGCACGGCTTCGATGGCCGCCTGGCCGCTCATGCCCGTGGACACCAGCCACGCCGCCAGCACGGTCCCCGTGCGCCCCTTGCCGGCGTGGCAGTGGACCGCCACGGGTCGCGCGGCCGCCATGGCCTGGGCCACGGTGTGTACGAAGCCCATCATCTGCTCGGGGGTGGGGGCGGTGTAGTCCTCGACCGGGATGTGCACCGCCTCGATCTCGTGCACGGCCAGCGGGCCCTGGGGCAGAGGTTCCTCGGTCAGGGTGACGATCAGCTGGACCCCAGCAGCTCGGAGCGCCAGCAGGTCCAGGGACAGGTCGCGGCGCTCACCAGGCTTGGCCATGCCCGCCAGGGCCTGGGGAACGAGCCAGGAGAAGTTGTGCACAGGGTCCAGCACGGCGTCCCCCGGAGGCTGAGTGGGCGAGAGAGCGCCGGTGGGCGCGCAGGCCGCGCATGCCAAGACGGCGAGCAGGAGGGTGGGGAGGGGCCTTCGCATAGCGCTACCTGGCCACCCAGCTGGCCCAGGCCTGGAGCAGATCCTGCCGCGAGTACTCGGGGTGGGGGGAGGAGAGCACCACCCGCCCGTCCAGGTAGCTGCCGGCGAGCAGGGCGGCCTGGCCGGTGACCTGGTGATCCGTGAGGCCGGGATCCAGATCCTGGGTGAAGCGCAGCAGCACCAGGCTCTCCTCGTCGGTCTCGAAGGCCGGGCCGCCGGCGTAGGTGATCTCCGTGGTCTCGCCCTGGGCCAGCATGGGCAGGATCTGGTGGCCCTGGACCACCTCCCAGTCGAAGCGCTCGGTGTTGCCGGTGTAGTGGCTGTACCAGTCCGACCGCTGCTGGGCGCTGGCGGGGAGCAGGCCTACGGTGCCCACGGTCACGCCGTGGTCGTAGACCATGGTGTCGCCGCCCACCAGGGCACCGCCGCAGATGCCGATGAAGCCGCCCCCCTCGCCCACGAAGGCCCGGATGGTGTCGTCCAGGCTGCTGTCCCACAGCAGATCGTAGATGGGATCGGAGCTGCCCGGGTAGACCATCAGCCGGTAGCGGGCGTCCAGCTCGGCGGCCAGGTCCTGGGCCTCGAGGGTGTGGACGGTCCAGCCGGCGTCCTCGAGGGAGGAGACGATGTAGGGGACGCCGGAGCTCGAGGTCCGCACCAGCGCCACCCAGCGGTCCGGGTCGGTGTCTGCGTCGCTGTCTGCGTCGCTATCGGCGTCGCTGTCTGCGTCGGTGTCGGCGTCCACGTCCGCCTCTGCCTCGCTGTCCAGGACGGCACCGCTGTCCTCCGACCTGCAGCCGTCGCAGGCGGCCAGGCCGAGGATGACGAGCGGCAGTGCGGGGGTGAGGCGAGTCATGGCGATGGCTGCTGCCCAGCATAGCCGCGGCTGGCTCTATGCGTCGTCCAGACTGAGGGTGGGGTCGGCCCTGGGGACCGGACGCGGGCCGTCGCTGGCGGGCGCGGGTGCGGGCTGCGGCCGCGTGGCGTCCTGGCAGCCCGCCAGGGCCAGGCCCAGGGCGTGGGCGCTGAGAGGACGGTCGCCGGGGTCCTTGGCCAGGCAGCTCATGATCACGGCCTCGAGATCCTCGGGTAGATCGATGCCGATGCGCGCGGAGGGGGGCTCGGGGTCATCGCCCAGCACCCTGGACAGGATCACCCGCACCGACGGCCCGTCGATGGGCACCAGCCCCGAGAGCAGGTAGTAGCCCAGCGCGCCCACGGCGTAGATGTCGGCCAGGGCCGAGACCGTGCCGGGGTCGCGGATGACCTCGGGGGCCATGTAGACGGGGGTGCCCGCCAGGTGGACCTCTTTCTCGTCGTCCACCCGCCGCACCAGCCCGAAGTCCAGCACCTTGACCACGTCGTCGACACCGCCGCGGCGGCAGAGGATGACGTTGGCCGGCTTGACGTCGCGGTGTACCAGCCCAGCGTCGTGGGCCTCGGCCAGGGAGCCGCAGATCTGGCGCAGGATGTGGATGGTCCGCTGAGGGGACTGGGGGCCCTCCCGCTCCACCAGGCGCTGCAGGTCGGTGCCGTCCAGGAACTCCATGGCGTAGTAGAACAGGCCGTCGGGGGTGCGGCCGTAGTCGTAGATGGCGATGGTGTTGGGGTGGGTGAGGGCGGCGGTGTGCTGCACCTCGCGCTCGAAGCGCTGGATGTTGGCGGTGCCGGCGATCTTGGGCTGCAGCAGCTTGATGGCCGTGGGGCGCCGCAGCATGGCATGGCGGGCACGGAAGACCTCGCCCATGGCGCCGGCCCCGATGCGCTCCAGCAGCTCGTACTGTCCCAGGCGCTCCGCCCGTCGGGCCCGCTGCTGCAGGCCGAAGATCACGCCGGAGACCACGCTCGAGATCACCACGCCGATGGCGCACCAGGCCAGCACGTAGCCGATGTGGTCGGTGCCCTGACCCACCATGGAGGGCCACAAGCGCTGGGACAGGGCCAGGGCGACTGCCGGGGTGGCCGCCGCGATGCCCACCCAGAGGGTGCGGCGGGCCGCGCTGGGCACCACGGCCGCCCGGAAGGTGAGCACGTTGGTGGTGGCCAGCAGCCCCGCGTAGGTAGAGCCGGCAGCGTCGCTGCTGATCCATCCGTACAGGGCGGTGAGGATGCAGACCATCACGGTGCCGGTGGCGTCCACGGCCCTGAGCTGTGGCTCGAAGCGGGGCGCGCCCCGGGTGAGGAGCCAGATCATGCCAAGCGCGGCGGAGACGCCGAGCACGGTGGCGTTGGCGCTGCAGAGGTAGGTCTGCAGGGTTCTGGGGCCGGGGTGGAAGAGGTTGACCAGCACCAGGTAGACCAAGCCCAGCAGTGCGCCGACCCTGCCGAACAAGGCCAGCCTGGCCTGCAGCAGCTCCCGCCCGGGATCCTGGCCGGTGGAGGTCGTGACGCGGCGTTGGACGGTGGCGTTGTGCATCCCGGGTGCGTAATGCTGTGCCCGCCTGGAGGCACGCGGGCTCCTGTCGGACGGTATGTCCTATGATGGCACGGCATCGCAACCGAGGTCTTCATGTCCCACCGCCCTCCGCCATCGGGGCCCCCGCATCCCTCGCGTCGAGCCGTGCTGCAGGGCCTGGCCTCGGCGGGCGGCCTGGTGCTGGCCCATGGCTCGTTGTTGGCCGCTTTCTCGTTCTCGACGACGGCCCATGGCCGCACCATCCACGCCTTCGCCGTGGTGGCCGACCTCGAGCGCTGCACCGGCTGCCGCACCTGCGAGACCGCCTGCGCGGCGTACAACCACCCGGTGGAGATCGAGGGGCGCGCGCTGCGCGGCCTGGGCAACCCGCGGCTCTCCAACATGCAGGTGCACGGCTTCATCCCCGAGGTGGATGTGCCGGTGACCTGCGCCCTGTGCTCCGATGCACCCTGCATCGCGGCCTGCCCGGTGCCCGAGGACGAGCATGGCCACCGCGCCCTGTACCGGCGGCCCCGGCTGCACACCATCGTCAACGACCCCCAGCGCTGCATCGGCTGCCGGTCCTGCGCGGCGGCCTGCACCGCGGATCGGGGCGGCGTCATCGAGCCCGACCCCGCCACCGGGCGTCCCACCCACCTCTGCACCCTGTGCGACGGCGAACCCCGCTGCGCCCTGGCCTGCCCCTACGATGCCCTGAGCATCATGCGAGGTCCCGTGGACAGCGCGCTGCACGGCAAGCCCCCCGCCGAGATCGCCCAGCGCATGATGCAGCGCTGGTACAGCCTCGACACCCAGGAGGTGGGGACATGAGCGCGACCCCCGGCTTCCACGGCGTCCTGCTGGACGTGGACCTGACCACCGGCGCCATCGGCCGTCGCCCCATCCCGCGGGATCACAGCCTGGCCCACCTGGGCGGCCGCGGCCTGGGCGCCCGGCTGCTGTGGGATCTGCTTCCCCAGCCGGGGGTGGACCCCATGGGGCCCGACAACCCCCTGATGTTCCTGCCCGGGCCCCTGTCGGGCTTCCCGGTGCCCTCGGCCTCGCGCACCTGCGTGGTCACCAAGTCGCCGGCCACCGCGCCCATCGCCTCCCCTCATCCCCACGCCTCCACGGTCAGCTACTCCAACATGGGGGGCTTCTTCGGGCCGGAGATCCGCTTCGCCGGCTACGACGGCATCCTGGTGCGGGGCTGCTCCCCCGAGCCGGTGATCCTGGTGGTGGACGACGACCAGGTGCGGCTCGAGCCCGCCGGCTCCCTGTGGGGCATGGGCACCGAGGGGCTGGACGGGGCGCTGGCGGAGCGCCTGGGCGGCCGCCGCTATCGCTCCGTGTACATCGGGCCCGCGGGCGAGGCCAAGTCCCGCCGGGCCTGCATCCTGCACACCGCGGCCCGAGCCGCGGGCCGGGGCGTGGGCGCTGTGATGGGCGCCAAGGGGCTCAAGGCCATCGCGGTGCGGGGATCCCAGATGCCCACGGTCGATGACCACGCGGCGTTCCTGCTGCGCCTCGAGCGGGCCCGTCGGCGCTTCGAGGGCATGGTGGGCACCATGTACCGGGGCGTGCTGCGCCGCGGCGGCACCGCCATGTACCTCGAGCTGGCCAGCAAGCGGGGCGTGATGGCGGTGCGCAACTACCGCGAGGGCAGCTTCGAGGACATCGACGCCATCGGCTACAAGGCCAGCCGTACGAACATCTGGGTGCGCAGCTCGGCCTGCTACTGCTGCCGGCTGTCCTGCAAGAAGTCCGGCGTGGTGCGGGACGGCCCTCACGCCCACGTGGTGCACGACGGGCCCGAGTACGAGACCGGCACCATGTTCGGCGCCAACCTGATGATCGACGACCTGGGGGGAGTGCTGAAGGCCATCACCCGGGGCGACGATCTGGGGCTGGACATCATCTCCACCGGCAATGTCATCGGCTTCTTGATGGAGGCCTACGAGAAGGGGCTGATCGACCAGGACTTCCTGGACGGCATCGACCTGCAGTGGGGCTCGGTGGAGGCCACCCACGCCATGATCGAGAAGATCGCCGCCTGTGAGGGCGTGGGCGCCATCGCCAGTCAGGGTGTGGCAGCGGTCTCGCGGCACATCGGCGATCACACCGCCCCCTTCGCCATCCACGTCAAGGGTATGGAGCTGGCGGCCCACAACGTGCAGGCCAACCCGGCCCGGGCCCTGTGCTACGCCACCTCGAACCGGGGCGCCTGCCACCTGAGCGGCGACGACAAGCACCACCAGGACTTCGTGGCGGCCATGGACAGCACCGGCGTGTGCCTGTTCGCGCTCAGCGCCGGCAGGCCGATGCCGGGCATGTCCTGCAAGGACACGGCCCTGCTGCTCGAGGCCATCACCGGCGAGGCTTGGGACGAGGAGAGCCTCATGGCCGTGGGCGAGCGCACCTTCGCCCTCGAGCGCCTGTTCAACGCCAGGGAGGGCTTCGGGCCCGCCGACGACACCCTGCCAGAGCGCTTCTTCACCGAGGCGCTGACCCTGGGCAAGGCGGAGGGCTCGGTGCTGGATCGCGCCGAGTTCCAGCAGAGCCTGGCGGACTGGTATTCCGAGCGCGGCTATGACCCCGAGACGGGTCGTCCGAGCGCCGAGACCCTCGCCCGGCTTGGGCTCGAGGGTTCATAGGTGCCGTCGGTGGCCACCTCGCGTCGCGACCCAGGAGGGGGCCAGGCCCCGCCGTGGGCGGCCGTGCTACGTCGCCGCGCCAACGTCCCCTCCGGGTACGCATCGTGCTCCTGCTGATCTCGATCCTCGTCATCCACGCCGCGGGCGCTTCCGGCCAGGGCGCCGCGGCTGTGTTTCCCCTGGCTCCCCCCAGCAGCGCCGCCCGCAGGGCCCTGACCCTCGGCCTCGATCCGACCGATCCGCGGACCGATCCCATGCTCGTCAGCCGCTGGCACATCGACGGCCTGCCCTCGGTGGACGCGAACCAGGGCCCGCCGGGGTCGCCTCCGCCGCTGCCCGCGTCGCCGCTGGCGCTGGCGTGGCCAGCCCTGCGTTTGTTCCCCGAGCCACTCCAGGCCGTGGCCGCCCGCTACCCCTGCCCGCCGCCCGCCCAGCCCTGGCTCGGCTCTGGCCTGGCGCTGGGGGGCGTCGGCCTGCTGATCATCAGCGGGGGTGAGCTCCTCGAGAACCGCATGCTGGCCACCGACAGCGAGCCCAGGGCGCGGCGGCTGTACCGCGCGGCGGTGGGCGTCAGCTTCACTGGCCTGGCCGTGAGCCTGGGCGGTGCAGGCCTGGTGGTGGGTGCCGGCGCCCAGGCCTGCAGGGAAGCGGAGGGGGGCCGATGATGCGCGCGGGCTGGGCCATCCCCCTGCTCGCGCTGGTGGGCTGTGCCGACTCGCTCGGGGCCTGGCCGTGGGACCAGGACATGGACGCCTGGCACGATCGGGACGGCGACGGCCACGCCGCCGTGGGTCGCGGGGGCCACGACTGCGCCGATCTGGACCCCGAGATCTACCCCGGCGCGGTGTCGAACATCGAAGGCAGCGCCATGGCCACCATGTGTCCTGCCAGCTTCGCCATGGGCAGCCCCGGGGATGAGGTGGGCAGCGGTGTGGATGAGCTCCTCCACCAGGCCAGCTCGAGCGGCGCCTACGAGATCGGGGTGTTCGAGGTGACCCAGGCCCAGTTCGAGCGCCTGATGGTCTACCAGCCCAGCCGCTGGCCCGGCTGCCTGAACTGCCCGGTGGAGAGCGTGACCTGGCATATGGCGGTCCAGTACACCAACGCTGTGTCCTACGAGGCGGGGCTCGAGCCCTGCTACGCCTGCGAGGGCTTCGGCAGCGGCGCCACCTGCACGCCGCTGGGCGATCCCTACGTCTGCCAAGGCTTCCGCCTGCCCACCGAGGCCGAGTGGGAGCACGCCGCCCGCGCCGGCACCGCGGGGCCGCTCTCCAGCGGCGGCGGCCTGCTGCCCGGCGACACCTCGAACTGCGGCGGCGGGGTGATCCTGGACAACGGCGACCTGCTGGACCACGCCGCGGTCTACTGCGGCAACGACGACGGCCTGCCCCAGGAGACGGGCACCCTCGCGCCCAACCCCTGGGGCCTGTACGACATGCACGGCAACGTGTGGGAGTGGGTCCACGACTGGTACGGTCCCTACGAAGGCGACGCCCAGGACCCCTGGGGCCCGGTCGCCGGCAGCGAGCGCGTCAAGCGGGGCGGCGCCTGGAGCAGCTACCCCCAGAGCCTGCGCTCCGCGGGCCGCAGCGCCGCCGAGCCGGGCGTGGCCACCGACACCATCGGCTTCCGCCTGGCGCGCTCCGTCTCCCTCCCTGGCGACTGACCCATGCCCTCACCCGACCAGCTGAGCTTCGAGCTCATCGACCAGGAGCCCACCTCCCTGGGGCTGCTCACCCTGCATCGCTACACGGCGCCGGACGGTCAGACCGGCTTCGAGGTCCGAATCGACGATGCCTTCCTCATGGCCACCCACGGCGCGGCGGGGGAGGTCCACATGGCGCGGCTGGCCTGGGAGGCGCTGGGGGCGCCCCGTCAGGGTCTGCATGTGCTGGTGGGCGGCCTGGGCGCCGGCCACACCCTGCGGGCTGTCCTGGATCTGGCGGGCGTGGCCGCGGTCACCGTGGCGGAGCTGGGGGCCAAGGTGGTGGAGTGGAACCGGGCGCACTTCGCGGCCAGCAGCGGTCACGCCCTGGATGATCCCCGGGTCCGCGTGGTGGTGGGCGATCTGGCCCGGCTGCTGGCGGCGACCGACCAGGGCTTCGATCTCATGCTGCTGGACGTCGACAACGGCCCGGGCTGGCTGGCGGCCCCGGGCAACGCCCGGCTCTACCAGGCCGCGGGCTTGGCCGAGTGTTGGCGGGCCCTGCGCCCCGGCGGTGTGATGGCGGTGTGGAGCCCCAGCGTGAACGCGGTGTTTCGTGACGCGCTCGCCCGGGCCTTCCCCGGCGCCAAGGAGTGCCCTACGGGCGCCTTCAACGAGCAAGGGGAGCGCGGGGAGGACGTGGTGTACCTCGGAACGCGGCCGCGTCGATAGCCGCGCGGGGAGCGAGCGACGCGCCCCTTGTGGTGACCCGTCGATGGGGTCATCATGGCCGTAGCTGGAGCTCCCATGGCCCGTACCTCTCTCATCCTCGTGCTCGGCCCGGCGGCCCTGGTCCTCGCGCTGGGGAACCAGGCCTGCCGGTTCGTCGAAGACTCCCACGGAGACGACGTCGATCCGGTGCCGCCTGCGCTCCAGGCCCTGCTCGGCGATGACTTCGTGGTGGTCTGGACCGACCGGGATCTGGCCTGGGGCGAGCGGGTCCTGCGCGTGGCGAGCGACGGTGAGCTGTCCACGCTGGGCGACCAGGGCAGCCTGTGGGTCGACCTCGACCCCGCCCAGGCCTACCGCTGGGAGGGAGGGGACCTGGACAGGACGGTCGAGCCTGGCCTGCTCCAGCTGAAGGTCGAGGATCAGCTCGCCCCCGCGTTGGCCCAGCGGGGCGAGGCCTTGGTCTGCTCCCTGAGCTGGGAGGGCGCGGATCCGTTCGGCCTGCCCCTCGCCCTGGCGGTCGAGCGCGACGGCGAGGCCTGGCTGGAACCAAGCTGCGAAGACGGCCTGCCCTGCTGGCGGGACGAACCGGTGTGGTGGTCGCGCTGGGACCAGGGCGATGTGCCGCAGGCTCTGGACACGTCCTGGCTGGCCGAGCTCGACGAGCCCACCCTGTCCCTGTTGGAGTTTCGCCTCGAGCTGGTTCGCAATGAGGTGGGTCAGGTCCTGGCGGTGGCCAGCGACCGCGCGATCGAGACTGGCAGGCAGGTGCTGTGGGGCGATCTACACGCCCACTCCAACCTCAGCGGTGACGCATGCGAGGACATCGAGAACAGCTGCCTGCCTTGGGGAGACGCCCCTGGGGATCAGATGTTCGCCAAGGCCGACGAGGCGGGCCTGGACTTCCTGGCCCTGACGGATCACGCCGAGCACGAGACCTATCTGCGCCTGGACCGGGGCACTGAGCTGGACGCCTGGGAGCAGACCCTGGCTTTGGCGGCCCTGGCCGAGGGCGGCCCGGTCATCCCCATCGTGGGCTTCGAGTGGACCGGCGTGTACAATGTGCGGGATCTGGTCCACGGGGGCAATGTCCTGGGCGGCGGGCACCGCACCATCATCTTCGATGGGCTCGCGCCCTGCGACGCCTACTGGGCGGGCGCCGGGGTGTTCGCCTCCAGCAAGAGCCTGCTGGGCTTCGAGGACTACATCCAGCGCTCCACCCTCCTTGGTTTTCCCGACGAATTGGCGCGCCACCTGGCGGCGGCGGACGCCAGCTGCGATCCCGTCCGGCACCTGTCCTGGTTCCACCACAGCGGGGTGGCCATCCCGCGGCCGGTCAACTGGGACACGGACATGAACCGGGAGCTGGGGGACGGTGTGGTGGAGATCTACTCGGAGCACGGCTCCTCCGAGTGCCACGACGCGACCCTCGAGGGCTGCGACTGGAGCGTGCTCGAGGGCCTCACCGCCGGCTCCGGCTCGGCCCAGATGGCGCTGCAGCAGGGCTACACGCTGGGCTTCGTCTCGGGCACCGACAGCCACGACGGTAGCCCCGGCTCCATCGAGGACGGCCCCAGCATCGTGGTCATGGGCGAGGTCGACGGCGTGCCCATCTTCCAGGAGCAGACCACTCCCGGAGGGGTCACCGGCACCCTGGTCGCGGGGGCCGCCCCCGGCCGCGTCGAGATCGTGGATGCCATCGAGCAGCGCCACACCGTGGCCGCCTCCTGGCTGTTCGACGCCGTTCGCATCGTGGCCGTGGGCCAGGACGGACAGGTCTACCTGCCGGGCGACGCCGTGCCCGCCACCGCCTCCCCCCTCGAGCTGGCGGTGGAGGTGGAGGACCAGGCGGTGGACAGCTGGCGGATCGAGGTGCTCGATCCGTACGGCGAGATCCATCTCGTGGTCGACCAGGGCCAGCTGTACGAGCTGCTGGAGCTGGGCGCCGGCGACGTGCGCTATGTGCGCGTGCGCGCCTGGATGCAGGACCAGGAGCAGCGCCTGTGGGCCTCCCCCTTCTTCGGCGTGGACTAGAAGAATCTGGGCGGCGGCCCAGGCCCTGTCCTGCCGGCCGCTTCCCGCGGCCCGGTCCTCGGCGATAGGCTGTGTGCTGGAGGCGGCCCATGAGCTCCCCGCCGGAGCATCCCCCCGCGGCACCCACCTGGCTCCAGGGCCGGTGGCCAGCGGAGCTGCTCTTCGGCGTGGGGCTCGCGGCGGCGGTGCTGGTGCTGGCGCTGCGCCCGGGGGTGGTCTTCACGGGCTTCCCAGAGGGCTCGGACTGGGAGACCTACATCAGCAACACAGCCTACGTCTGGCACGGCGACTGGCCCGGGATCATCTACCAGGACTGGCGCAAGCCGCTGCATGCCTACCTGGTGGGCCTGCTGGGCGAAGGCTCCAGCTACATCCACGGCGCCCAGCTGCTCACCGCGGCCTCGCTGGTGGCGCTGGTGCTGGCGGCGGGCCTGCTGGGGCGTGCCCTGGCCTCTCGCCCCGCGGGGGTGGTCTCGGCCCTGTCCATGGCCGCCCTGGCCACCCTCGAGCCCGCCTCGCGCTGGGTGAACCACTACCCCCTGTTGGCTGGTAGCGCGGGCCTGGCTGCGGCCTTCGGCGCCGCGTGCCTGCGCTGGCCCCGTGGGCTCTGGGCCCTGCTGGCCATGCTCTGCGCGGGGCTGTGCTTCGCGGTGGACGGGCGTGGGGTGGTGGCGCTGGGCATGGCCGCGCCGCTGGTGGTGGGTGCGGCCTGGACCCTGCGCGCTCGCCCGCGCCGGGCCTGGGGGCTGCTGGCGCTGGCGGGGCTGGGCCTGTGCCTGGCCAGCGCGGTGGATCAGGGGCTGCAGCGTCGCTACACCCCGGGCCTGCTCAGCGTCGCGGAGCAGCTGGGCAACCAGCGCCAGGTGATCCTCACCCACTACGACAGCGTGGGGGGGGCGCCCGAGCCCCTGGCGTCGGCCTGTGGCCTGGGTGAACCCGCTGCGCTCGAGGGCCTCAGCTTGGCCTGTGCGGTGGCCCTGGAGGCCGAGAACCACCGGCGCCTGAGCGCCGAGGGGGCGCTGCCTCCTCTGGGCTTCGGCCTGCTGTTGCTGCTGGCCCTGGTCCCTGGGCCGCGGGGCTGGCGGGACAGCCTGGGCGTCGCGGCGGTGGTGGGCGGTGCCGTGGCGGCGCTGGCGGCCGGCATGGCCTGGGTGGTCTACTGGGATCGGTATGGGCTGCAGCATGTGGTGCCCCTGGTGGTGCTGGTGCCGGTGGGCCTGGATCGCCTGGTGCGGTGGGGCTGGGCGCGCTGGCGGCCAACGGACGGGAGTGGGATCCCCGCGGTGATCGCGGCGGCATCTGCCTTGGCGCTGGCGCTGCTGGTCTGGCCTGGCTGGTCCGGTTCCGACGCCGGCTCGCCGGCGCTGGGAGAGGCTGAGCGTCACCCCGGCGGGGCTGACGGGCGGCTGGAGCTGGCGGCCTGGGCCCGCGGGCGCATGGGCCCGGACGATCTCCTCATCGACTGCGCGGGCGCGTCGCTCTTCCAGCTGCTGCTGCCTCAGCGGATCCCCCTGGCGCGGGCTCCCTGGCACACCCCCAGCTGCAGGGAGTGGAGCCGCGAGCCGCCGTCGGTCGCCGGGCAGCACTGGTTCGTCACCCTCGAGCCTCCCCCAGGGACCGAGGATCGTTTCGGCCTGTCGCCGGCGTGGATGCGCGCCCAGGGCTGGGAGGAACAGGCCCTGGAGCTGGCGCCCGTGCCGGGGCAGGGCACGCTGCGGGTATGGGGCCGGGTCCGCGGCGAACCCCAGGGGTGACCCCGCCGCGGGCATGTCAAGGTCTGGCCATACCGGCCCAAGCGGCCTGCGGTAGAAGCGTGACCCGGGTATCTGGATCCCGGATCCGCCGCCGTTCTCGCGCTATGGAGGCAGGCATGTCCGTCGTCCTGCACCTCTCCCGTTCCGCTCTTCTCGTCCTCACGGCGCTGCTGTGCGCCGGCGTCGTCGGCTGCGCGCCCGCCCAGGTCAGCTTCACCTGCGACGAGGGGGAACCCCTCTGCGATCTCGTGGCCATCATGAACGATGATCGGCCCGCGGCGACCGGCATCGACATCAGCGACGTCTACCTGTATCAGGGCAGCGAGGTCCCGCTGATGGAGAGCCTGGTGGGTGCCGGCGAGCCCGAGATCCCCATCGTGGCCGGGCGCTACGCCATGGTCCGCGTCTTCGTCGAGCCCCACGAGGACTTCGAGCCCCGCGAGCTCACCGGCCGGCTCTACCTGTACCGCGACAACGTGGCCTTCGCGGCGTTCCAGATGGACGCTCAGGTCAACGGCAGCTCCAGCGCGGGCGAGTACGGCTCGAGCTTCAACTTCGTCGTCCCCGGCGAGGTGATCATCCCGGGTGTGTCCTGGATGGCCAGCGTGGTGGAGATCTCCAAGGGCGCCGGGGGCAACGAGGCCGACGGCATCGCCTCCTGGCCCGACGGCTTCGGCCAGCCGCTGTCGGTCACCGAGGGTGTGGCCAAGGTGCGGGTGCTGCTGGTGCCCGTGCGCTACGACGCCGACGGCTCCGGGCGCCTGCCCGACACCAGCGAAGCGGCCGTCGAGCTCTACCGCGACACCATGTACTCCCAGTACCCCGCGGCCGAGATGGAGATGGTGGTGGGCGACGAGTTCGCCTGGTCCTCCACCATCAGCGCCAGCGGATCGGGCTGGTCCGAGCTGCTCTCCGCGGTGGGCCAGGCCCGCGACACGGTGGGTGCCGAAGACGACATGTACGTCTATGGGCTCTTCGAGCCCGCCGCCGACTTCAACACCTACTGCTCCGGCGGCTGCGTCACGGGGCTGTCCAACCTGGTGGGCTCGGCCACCGACATCTGGTCCCGGGCCAGCATCGGCGTGGGCTACGGTGGCGGCACCTCCGCCGAGACCATGGTCCACGAGGTGGGGCATGCTCACGGCCGCGACCACGTCGACGGCGGCTGCGGCTCGGGCGGCGGTGACAGCGAGTACCCCCACGAAGGCGGCGTGATCGGCGTGCGCGGCTACAACTGGCGCACCGACTCCCTGGTGGATCCCGACAGCACCTGGGACTTCATGACCTACTGCTCGCCCACCTTCTTGAGCGACCACAACTTCCGCAAGCTCTACACCCGCGTCACCGCGGTGAGCAACGCCTACTACGCCTTGGGGCCCAGCGTCCCGTACTGGGGCCTGTCCCAGCTGGACGACGGCAGGCTGATCTGGGGTCCCGACCGCGATCTGCGCGTGCCGCCTGGCGGGCTCACCAAGACCGTCGAGCTGCTGGACGCCAGCGGCCGCGCCATTCGTAAGATCGACGCGTTCTTCGCGCCCTTCGCGGGCCTGCCTGGCGGCCAGCTCAGCTTCCCCGCGCCGGGCCCCAGCGTGGCGGCGGTGCGCATCGACGGGCGCGTCAGCCCGATTCGTTAGGTCGCAGCCGCAGCCAAGGCCGCCCGCTGGTCCTTGCTCAAGCTCAGCATCAAGCCGGTGCCCGCGGCCATCACGGCCACCACCTGGGCCTGGCACTCCATGGTCCCTGCCGGGGTCACCAGGCGGACCAGCAGCGTGTCGCCCCGTGCGCCCAGCTGCTGCCTCTTCAGGAACAAGCCGCTGTTCCTGAGGTGGCGGCGGTAGTCGTCGGCATAGTCCCCCGCCTGGGGGTAGCGGATCACCAGCAGGGCCGGGGTCTGGCTGGGGTCGTAGAGGAGAGCCTGTGAGAGCTGAGGATCCTCGGCGGGCTCGGGCACGCTGGGCTCGGGAACAGGAGCGATCTCGGGCTCCGACCGCACCCGGGCCGGGTCGCTCGGCTCAGCCAGCTCCACGGGCTCCGGACCCCTCGGCAGCCCCGGCTCGAGCCTCGGGACGTTCGACCGCAGGCCAGCGGCCCTTAGGGCATCCGCGATGATCTCCTCGGTGGTCCTGGATCTGCGGGAGGGGGCCTCGCCGACCTGCGCGTCGGCGGTGGGGTGACTGCGTACGGGGGGTAGGGGCTCGGCCGGCGGTGGCGGCTCAGGGGCCTGGCCCAGGGGGGGGCTGGCGGGCGGTGTGGGCGCATCCTGGGCCTGGGGCTCGGTGAGCTTGCGGCGGGAGAAGTCGCCCAGGGCTGCCGAGATACGCGAGCGCACCGCCGTGCTGGAGACGGAACTGGAGCCCGCCACCGTGGACTCCCGGGACAGCCCGAAGTCGCCGCCAACGCCCCGCTTCTGCTTCTTGAAGAGCTGCTCGCGCTTGGCTGTGCGCTCGTTCATACGGTCGATGACCAGCTTGGTCTGGGCCGATGAGGCGCCGCGCATGCCCTCGGAGAACATGTCCTTGATGAAGCGGTCGGGATCCCTCTCGAGGCGGCGGGAGGAGCCGCCCTTTTCCTGGTCTTCCATCCACACGGCCAGCAGCACGCCGTCCTCTTCGGGGATGTCGTCGATCGTCGCCTCGAAGCGAGGCCACTCCGAGCTCGTCCGGGGGGGGTGCGCCCGGGTGACGGTGAGGCGGCCCATGATGGTCTCGGAGTAGCCCTTGAGCTCCATGCGCCAGGCGAAGGACATGCCAGGAGACAGGTTGCTGTTGACCGTGAAGACCACATGCCGGGGGGAGGCGTCGAGCACGTAGCCGAAGGCCAGCCCGTCGGGGGTCTGCACCGCGAGCATGACGTTCATGGCTTCGGCCAACGGTCACCTCCAACGGTCCCAGGATACCATCCGAGACGCTGGCTTGGGGGCTTGGGGTTCACCCCCCCTGGCGGGACTGGATGGTCATCAGCTCGTCGTCCCGGGTCTGGGAGGAGATCATGCGCTGGGCGTAGAGCTCGTGCAGGTGCTCGCGGTAGGTGAGCCCCGAGCCGGACTTGCCAAGGTAGATGGACAGCTTGCTGAGCTCCCCCGAGCGGATCACGGTGCGGATGGCGGTGGTGGGGAAGATGACCTCGGCGCCCAGCACTCGACCGCCGTTGGCGGCGGGCAGCAGCCGCTGGGTGAGGCAGCAGGCCAGCCCCGAGCTCAGGGTGTAGCGGATGCGCCCCTGGTGGGCTGAGGTGACCGAGCCCACGATGCGGGCCAGGGATCCCACGGTGTCCTCGGCGTGCAGGGTGGAGATGACCAGGTGGCCGGACTCGCTGGCCTTGAGCACCTGCTCGATGGTGTCGGGATCGCGCATCTCGCCGACGTAGATGACGTCCAGGTTCTCGCGCAGGGCGGCGCGCACGCCGTCGGCGAAGCTGTCCACGTGCATCCCCACTTCGCGCTGGATGAACAGCCCCTTGTGGTCGTGGAAGATGTACTCGATGGGGTCTTCGAGGGTCAGGATGGTCGCGGCTCGGGTGCGGGCGATGTAGTCCAGCAGGGCCACGGCGGTGACCGTCTTGCCCTGGCCCGTGGCGCCGGAGATCAACACCAGCCCCGAGCGCAGGCGCTGCAGCATGGGCAGGACCGTGGCGGGCAGACCCAGCTTCTCGAGGGGCAGGATGTCCTGGGCGATCCGGCGACACACGGCGTAGACACCGTGGTTTCCCATGCCCAGGTGCACGCGGTAGCGGTTGTCGTGCTCGGCATGCACCAGATCCACCTCCCGGCGCACTCGGAATCGATCCAGGTCGCTCTGGGTGAAGAAGCAGGACATCAGATGCTTGAGGTGCTGGTCGGTCACCTTGTCGGTCTTGAAGCGGGCGACCTTGCCGTCGACCTTGAAGATGACCCGCTCGCCCACCCGAAGGTAGAGATCGGTGGCGCCGATCTCGACCATCCACTCGAGGGCCTGCTTGACGCTGAGCTGATGATCTCCCACCTTGATGAAGGGCGCGTTGTATGCCTTGACGTTGGCCATGGGGCGGCTCCTGAGCTTGGCCGTGGAACCATAGCACGGGCCTTGGGGAGGCTGAGAGGCTAGGAGCAACGGCCCCGGTCGCCCGTGTGGGCGCCGCAGTCCGAAGAGGTGCCCGTGAGCCAAGCCGTGCTGGAGCGCTTCCGTCGCGTCGTCCCTGCGGTCGACCACTGCAGCCTGCGCTTGGTGCATGAGGAGCACGACCTGCTCACCGTGCGTCGGGATGTGTTGCAGCCTGTGCGTCGCACCGTGGATCGTGGTGCCATGATCACCGTGCATCACGCAGGCGGCGTGGGCTACGGCGCCACCTGCGATCTGAGCGAGGCTGGCCTGCGGCATGCCGCCGAGCAGGCCCGGGCCTGGGCGGCCTACAGCGCGGGACGGGCCGTGGTCGACTTCTCGGCCTTGGCCATGCCCGCGGCTGGCGGGCGCTGGGCCTGTCCCGTGGAGCGCAGCGTCTCCGGTCGCTCCCTGGTGGACTTGGTGGGCGTGCTCCAGGACGCCAGCCGGCGCTTGCACCCCGACGAGCGCATCGTGGACTGGACCGCGTCCTTGTGGAGCACCCGCAGCCGCACCACCCTGGCCACGGCCGACGGCGCGGTGGTGGAGCAGGAGCTCGAGCTGCTGTCCCCCGATGCCTCCGTGGTCGCCAGCCATGGCGGTGAGGTGCAGCGGCGTTCCTGGGGTGGCGGTCGCGGCGCTTCCCAGCAGGGTGGCCTCGAGATCCTGGATGATCTGGACTTTGGCGCGGTGGTGGACCGCATCCCCATCGAGGCCTTGCAGCTGCTGTCGGCCCCCGACTGTCCGTCCGGGAACATGCACCTGCTGCTGGCCCCCAGCCAGATGATGCTGCAGATCCACGAGTCCGTCGGCCACCCCCTGGAGCTGGACCGCATCCTGGGAGACGAGCGCAACTACGCGGGCACCAGCTTCGTCACCATGGACATGTTCGGCAGCTACCGCTACGGCAGCGAGCTGCTGAACATCACCTTCGATCCTACGGTGCCCCGGGAGTTCGCCAGCTACGGCTTCGACGACGAGGGGGCCGTTGCCGAGCGCCAGCACTTGATCCGGCGCGGTGTGCTGGAGCGCCCGCTGGGGGGCAGCATCAGCCAGGCCCGCGCCGGCTTGTCCGGGGTGGCCAACGCCCGGGCCCAGAGCTGGAACCGGCCGCCCATCGACCGCATGGCCAACCTCAACCTCGAGCCGGGCGACTCGAGCCTCGAGCAGCTCATCGCCCGGGTGGAGCGGGGTGTGTTCATGCGCACCAACTGCTCCTGGTCCATCGACGACAGCCGCAACAAGTTCCAGTTCGGCTGCGAGCTGGGCCGCATCATCGAAGATGGCGAGCTCAAGGGCTTGGTGCGCAACCCCAACTACCGGGGCATCAGCGCTACCTTCTGGCGCAGCCTGGTGGGGATCGGCGATCGCTCCACCGTGGGCGTCTTCGGCACGCCCTTCTGCGGCAAGGGAGAGCCCAACCAGATCATCCGGGTGGGCCATGCCTCTCCGGCGGCCCTGTTCGAGGCTGTGGAAGTGTTCGGGGGTGCGTCGTGAGCGACACCGTGATGCGAGACCAGTTCTACCGGATCTTCGACGGGCTCTGCGCCCAGCTGCAGGGGGGCGAGCGGCTGCGCGCCGAGTACGCGGGCGAGGAGTCCGACTTCGTGCGGCTGAACCAGGGGCGGGTGCGCCAGGCGGGCCACGTGAGCCAGGGGGCAGTGGTGCTCGAGCTGGTGGACGGCCAGCGCCATGCTGCCGCCGAGTGCAACCTCGGCGGCGACCCAGCCCAGGACCTGGCGCAGCTGGGCTCCCTGGTGCAGGACCTGCGGCAGCGCCTGCCATTGCTCCCGGACGATCCCCACATGCTGCTGCCCGAGGGTGTGGCCGCCAGCGAGGAGCTCGCCGACGATCGCCTGCCACCGGCGGCCGAAGCTGTGGACGCCTTGCTGCGCGCGGCCGACGGCCTGGACTTGGTAGGCATCCACGCTCAGGGTGCCATCCACCGGGGCTACGCTGGCTCCAGGGGGCCGCGGCACTGGTACCGCAGCCACAGCTTCGCCACGGACTTCTGCCTGTACCATCAGGCCGACAAGGCGGTGAAGGCCACCTACGCCGGCTTCGACTTCGACGCCGAGCAGCTGGCCGCCCAGGTGAGCGAGGCCCGCGAGCGCCTGGCGATCCTGACGCGTCCTGCCAAGCGCATCCAGCCTGGCTCCTACCGGGTCTACCTGGCCCCCGCGGCCGTGGCCGAGCTGGTGGGCTTGCTGGGCTGGGACGGCTTCGGCGTCCGCGCCCAGCGCACCCACGCCTCGCCCCTGCACCGCCTGGTCCAGGGTGAAGCCCAGCTGCACTCCACCGTGAACATCGACGAACACTTCGCGGGTGGGCTGGCGCCGCGCTTCTCCGAGGACGGCTTCCTTCGGCCCGAGCGGGTGCCCCTGGTCCAGGGCGGCCGCCACGTCGGGGCGCTGGTCTCTCCTCGCTCTGCCCGGGAGTTCGGGCTCGAGGCCAACGGCTGCGACAGCGACGAGGCCCCCTGCTCCCTCGAGCTCGCCGGCGGTTCGCTGCCACGGGCCGAGGTGCTCGCGGCCCTGGGCACCGGCGTGTGGATCAGCAACCTCTGGTACACCAACTTCTCGGACCGCACCGCCTGCCGCATCACCGGCATGACCCGCTTCGCCACCTGCTGGGTCGAAGACGGCCAGGTGGTCGCGCCCCTGGACGTGATGCGCTTCGACGAGACCCTGTACCGGATGCTGGGCTCCGAGCTCGAGGCGCTGACCGTAGAGCAGGACTTCCTGCCCAGCACCGACACCTACTACCAGCGGTCCACCGACAGCCTGCGGGTGCCGGGGGCGCTGTTGAAGGGGTTCGTGTTCACGCTCTGAGGGGTGGGCTCGCGGTGGCCGTGGATCCTGGTCGCGCTTGACAGTCCATGTGCCACATGGCATCTGAGCCCCTGATGGTTCCGCGTCACGACGGCGCAGGAGGCCCACCATGCGTGTCCAACACCAGGCCTGAGTCCTCGACCGACCCCCTCGGTCGTCTCCGCCGCTCCCTCTTCGAGCGGGGCTCGAGCTCCGCCTGGCCGCGGCGTCCGTAGACACTCAGTCCCATCAGGACACGCATGTTGCATCCCAAGACCCTCGAGCAGATGCGTCTGCTCGTGGCGGAGCTGGACCCCGATGATGGGGTCCCCGCCCGCCAGCGCCGTCGCATGGAGCGGCGGCAGGACAGCCACACGGCGCGTCAGCGCCGCCTCTGCGGGCAGGTCGCCCGTGCCCTCACCCTCGCCCTCCCCACCGCCTACGACACCCGCCTGAGCAGCCTGGTGGTGGTCGAGGTGGTGCCTGATCCGGATCTTCGCCGCCTCGAGCTGCGCCTGGCTGCGCCGCCCGGGGCTCACCAGGAGGGACTGGTCGCGATCCTGGGCGCCGCCCGACCCTGGCTGCGCGAGGAGGTCGCCCGCGCCATCCATCGCAAGCGTGCACCGGAGCTGCGGCCGGTGCTCGTGCCCTACCCGGAGGTGCTCCTATGAGCGTCCCCACCTTCCACTGGACCCACGAACCCATCTCGAGCGATCTGCGCCGGGGCCTCGAGCGCCTGGCGCGGGTCCCCGGGGTGGTGCACCTGGCGGTGATGCCCGATGTGTTCCAGGCCGCCCACATCGGCGCCGGCCTGGTGCTGGGCGGCGAGGGGTGGTTCTTCCCCGAGGCCGTGGGCGGCGACATGGGCTGCGGGGTGGCCACCCTGCGGCTGCGGGGAGATCCCGGGCCCCTTCGGGAGGGCGGGGTGGGCTTGGTCCTGCTGCGGGATCTGGGGCGCTTGGTGCCGATCCTGCGCCATCCCCGAGGCCGGACTCCCGCGCTGCCCGATGACCTGCCCCCCGCGTCCACCCCTGGGCTGCAGGCCTTGGTGGAGCGGCTCGGGCCGGGCCAGCTGGGCACCCTGGGGCGGGGCAACCACTTCCTCGAGCTGCAGCAGGACGACGACGGCGATCTGTGGGTGATGGTCCACAGCGGGTCCCGGGGCATCGGCCCCGCCTTGCGGGATCACCACCGCGCGTTCGCGGCAGGGCCTCTCGCAGGGCTCGAGGCGGACAGCGACCAGGGCAGGGCGTACTTGCAGGATCTGGCCCTGGCTCGTGCCTTCGCCCGGGCCAGCCGGGAGCGGATGGTGCTCGTCACCGCGGCCTTGCTCGAGCGCAGGCTTGGGTTGGTGGCCGACGCGGGCAGCTTCCTGGACTGCGACCACAACCACCTGCAGCCCGAGGAGCATGGCGGCCGCAGGCTCTGGGTCCACCGCAAGGGGGCCATCGCGGCGGCGCGGGGTCAGCCGGGCCTGGTCCCGGGCAGCATGGGTGATGCCAGCTTCCACACCGTGGGGCGCGGGCATCCCGACGCCCTGGGGTCGTCCTCCCACGGCGCCGGGCGGCAGCTGAGCCGGCTGGAGGCCAGGGGTCGCTTCGACCGCTATGCCTTGGCGGATCAGGTGCGCGGTGTGGTTGTGGACCCCCGGCAGCTGCGCCGGCTCGTGGAGGAGGCGCCCCGCGCCTACAAGCCCATCCACCGGGTGATGAAGGCGCAGCGGGATCTGTGTGGTCCCGTGCGCAGGCTGGCGCCGGTGCTCTGCTACAAAGGAGCCTGAGGGGTAGGGCTTGGGCTCCGTCACCGGGGTAGCCATCACCGCCTCGCAAAGGAGTCCTTGCTGTGCCCACCACCATCGCCGCGCTCGCAGTCCTCAGGCGTGACCACGAACGCCTGGCGTTGTACGTCAGCCGCGACAGCTGCGGCCCTTGCCACGCGGTCTGGCCCCGGGTGCAGGCGCTGTTCGGCGGAGACCCGGCCTGGACCCTGCTGCGGGTGGACGCCGCCGCGGCCCCCGAGATCGCGGGCCAGCTGCTGCTGTTCAGCGTGCCCGCACTGGTGCTCTACCTCTACGGCCAGGAGGCGAGTCGGCTGGTGCGCATGATCCCTCAGGCCGAGCTCGAGGCCGCCAAGGCGCGGGTGGATCGGCTGGCGGAGTAGCGTCGGCTCGGGGAGCGGCGCTCGCTGGGGAGGGTCCTGAGGTGACGCGGCGGGCGGGAACCTGGGGAGCGTGCGGCGCTCAGTACCGCCCCTCCCGCAGCCTGGCCTCGGGCACCTCCGCCTCGTAGCTGTAGCCCCGCTGCTCCCAGTAGCCCTGCAGCGGCGCGTTCGTGAGCTCCAGGCGCTGCACGTACTTCGAGCTCTTGTAGGCGAGCAGGCGGGGGATCACCAGCCGCAGGGGGAAGCCGTTGTTCAGGGGCAGGGTGCTGCCGCAGACCCCGTAGGCCAGCATGGTGTGGGGCTCGAGGGCCACGTCCAGCGGCAGGCTCTCGTTGTAGATGCTGTCCACGGTGTGGAAGGTGATGTGGGTGGCGGAGCTCTTCACGCCGACGGCCTCCAGCAGGGTGCGAATGTGCACCCCGTTCCAGGGCACGTCGTACACCGACCAGCCCGTCACGCAGTGGAAGTCCATCACCTGGTCCAGCCGGGCCATGGCGACCAGCTGCTGGAAGGTGAAGCTCATGGGCTCATCCACCAGGCCGTCCACCGTGAGCACCCAGTTGTTCAGGAGCGAGTCCAGGTCCTGGGGGTCCACCGTGAAGACCGTGAACTCGTCCCAGAACGCGGTCTCGCCGTCGGAGGGAGCGAAGTCGAAGCTGCCCTCGGGGCAGTCGGGGTCTTCGAGGGGGGTGGTGTCGCCGGTGCGTGGGTCGCTGTCGTCGGTGCCGCTGTCGTCGCCTGTGCAGCAGCGGTCCTTGGGGGTCGCTGGAAAGCAGGCGCCCAGGGCGGGGGGCAGCATCGCCACGGCCGCGCCCTGGCCCAGCCACTCCAGCAGGGTGCGGCGGGTGTGGGTCACGGGGCTGACGGGGGTGTTCTCCGCGTTGCGGTCGGATCGCTTCGTGCTGGACATGGGCGCTTCACCTCACCGGACAAGCTCGTCCCATGGAAGCTGGACCGCCAGTGGGCGGGATTACGGCGTCGGCGATGGGAGCTTCAGGACCTGGAGGCCAGGAACCCGGCCGCGAGCAGGGTCAGGATGCCGCCGAAGACCAGCGCGCGGCCCAGCAACCAGCTGCGCGTGTAGGCGGGGGGCAGGTCCAGGCGGCGCAGGCGCAGGGTGTTGAGGGTCACGGTGACGGCGCCGTAGACCAGGCACCCCAGCCAGAACACCCCGGTGATCAGGGTGGAGGACTCCGGGGCCCGCTGGCTGATGGCCAGGAAGAGCAGCACCAGCACGGCCATGGGGATCATGCGGAGGGCCTGGTTGCCCGAGAAGGAATCCAGCAGGGCGAGCTTCTGCTCGTCCGTGAGCGCCGCGAAGGCGCGCTCCTTGATGCGTCGGCTGGCGATGAGGGTGGCGAAGAAGGCCCCCATCCCGATCATCATGGCCATGGAGCCCATGGTCACTCTGAGGTCGGGCGCTCGGGGGAGGGAAGCCAGTCCACGGGCAGAGGCTGGGCCTGGTCTTGGTCCTCGAGCTGGTACTCCACGCCCCAGACGCCGTACTCGGGCTGATCGATGGGGCGTGAGTCGCCGGTGTCGTCGTCGTCGCCGCAGCCGCCCAGCAGCACGCTGCTGCACAGCATCACGATCTTCCAGCCGATCCTGGCCATGTCAGCCTCCTCGTGGGATGCCCAGCATAGCCCGTGGGGGAGGGAGGGTGTGGGCTACTCGTCGGCCAGGCCGCAGGCGCGGTCGTCGCCTGCCCCGCCGTTGCAGGCCAGCGCGAACAGGCGCTCGGCGCGCATCTCGTCCTGGCTCACGCCTTCGCCGACCTTGTAGAGGATGCCCAGGTTGGTGCAGGCCGGCATCTCGCCGCCGGCGCAGGCGCGCTGGAAGAGCTTGGCTGCGCGCTCGTAGTCCTGGGACACGCCCTCGCCGTGGGTGTGGCGCTCGCCCAGCTCGTTGCAGGCCGCGTTCTGGCCCTGCTGGCAGGCGTCGAAGAGGCCGCGCTCCACGGCGAAGGCGGGGGCCTGGGCGGGGGCCTGGGCCTGCGCCATGGCCTGTGGAGCCTGGGGGGCGACGGCCGGGGCCAGGGCTGGGGCTGCTGCAGTCAGCGTCGTGGGCACCGTGAGCGCCTGGGCCGACGGGGTGTCGATGGGGGCGATGGCGGCGCAGGCCTGGTGGTCTCCCCGGTCGCAGCCACGCTCGTAGAGCTCCTTGGCGCGGGGGATGTCGGGTGCGCCTGCCTGCCCGCTGGCCACCATGTCGGCCAGGGCCGTACAGGCCTGGGCGTAGCCGCTGTCGCAGGCCTTCTCGAAGTTGTCGGCGGCCGAGGCCCAGCTGGGCGGTGGCTCGACTTCTTTCTCCAGCGGCGCGGGGGCGGGCTGGGGCTCGACCGACGCGGCGCCCAGGGGAGGCTCGGCCGGCGGGATGGGGGGCTCGAGATCGTCCACCGGCGCGTGGCGCAGGAATGCGGTCTCGGCGGGAGCTTGCGGCCGCTCCGGCTCGATGGGCTGGGTGGCGTAGCTGGCGGTAGGCACGCCCGAGGCCAGGGTGGCGGGGGCCGTGAGCATCGCCGGCATGGTGGCGATGGGCTCGAGGGCCATAGGCTCCAGCTCGATGGTGACGGGCTCGGGGGCGGTCGAGAGCTCGGCGGCGGCCAGGGGCCAGGCGGGCACATGAATCTCGACCACGTAGGGCTGGGCGTCGGGGCCGGCGCTCGCGGGGGGCTTGCACACCAGGCGCACGCCAGGGGTGCCGGCACCCAGGTGCACTTCGACGAGGTCCGCCTGCTCAGGGGGGGGGCTGGCCAGGGCAGGAACCTCTGCGGAGGCGGTGCCCAGGGCCAGGGGAAGCAGGAGGGGGAGGAGAGCGGTCATGGCGGACCTCGTCGGGTGCTCAGGAGGGGGATGGGGCTAGTCGCAGGGGTTGGGGTCGCCGCTGCCATCGGCCTCGTGGCCAGAGCCGTCGGGGTAGATGGTCAGGACGTCTTCGGCCCAGATGGCGTCACCGTTGTCGAGCTCCACGAGCAGGTCCACCGCGCCCTCGCCGTCTTCGGCGACCGCCATGGAGACGAGCACTTCGTAGCTGCGCACGTCCGCAGCCAGCACGTTGACGTCACCGTAGAAGGTCACGCTGGTGATGGCCTCGTAGGCGGGAGCATCCTCGCCGCCCATGGACAGGGAGCCGATGAACACGTCGCCCTGCTCCGCCTCGCTGGGGGTCAGCTGGAAGCTGATGTCCGCGGGGGGAGGATCGTCGGTGGTGTCGGTGTCGGTGTCGGAGTCCGTGTCCGCGTCCGTGTCGGCATCGGCCTCGGGATCGTCCCAGGGATCGTCGCCCCAGGGATCATCGTCGCAGTCCTCTTCCCAGGGGTCGCAGTCGTGGCCGCAGCCTTGGCCGCACTCGTAGTACTCGCAGGCGCCGAGGGTGAGCGTGAGTCCCAGGGTGAGCAGGGTGAGGGGGGTACGCATGATGATGACCTCTTCGCTTAGGGTGGGAAGTGGCCGAGCGCGGGCGGGAGTGCTCCGTGTGGCCGGGTCGTTCCACACCCATCGACACCGATGCGCGGTGAAGCTGTCACCTCGGACTGGAATTCTCGGCGGGCTAGCCGAAGGGGACGATGATCTCGTCGTCGTCCCAGGGGTCCGGCGGGGCTGGCTGGCTGTCGATGAGCTCGTCGGGGAGGTCTTCGAGCAGGTAGGCGCTGCCCCCGGGGGCATGCTGCCCGGCAGCGCCGCCCCAGAAAACCCGGTGGCCCCCCAGCCGGCATGAGCGGGTGAGGATCAGGGTGTCCATGGCCCGGGTCATGCCCACGTAGAGCACCCGGCGCTCTTCTTCTTCCTGGTCCAGATCGCCCAGGCTGCGGGCGTGGGGGTACAGGCCGGGCTCGGCTCGCAGTAGGTAGCAGACCGGGGCCTCGGTGCCCTTGGCGGAGTGGGCGGTGATCAGGGTGACCATGTCGTCCTGCTCGAGGCGGGAGGCTTCGGAGCTGGAGATGGGGTCCAGGGCGTAGGCCTCGAGGAAGGCGGGCAGGCTGCGGTGGCGCTGGGCGAGCTTGGCCAGCAGGGCCAGATCGCGCTTGCGGTCTTTCCAGTTGTCGTAGCGGCGCTCGAGCAGGGGCTCGAGGAAGCGGATGGCGTCGGTGAGGACCTGGGCGGGCTGGGACCGGCCCAGCCAGACCTGGCGGGGGCCTTCGTGGACCCGGGCGTCGCCTTTCCACGCGGCCCGCAGGGTGTCCAGCGCCTGGGGCAGGTCGGGCTGGGGCAGCAGGGTGTCGAGGGTGCGTGCGGCGCGCACGTCGCCGATGCCGGGCCAGAGGGTGAGGTAGCGGACCCAGGCCAGCTCGTCGCGGTGGGACAGGCCCGCCCGCACCAGGGAGAGCAGGTCCTTGACGTGGGCGGCCTGGAACAGCTGGGTGCCTCCCACGAAGCGGTAGGGCACATCGCGCTCGACCAGCGCCGACTCGAGGGCGCGCGCTGCCCAGGCCGTGCGGGTGATGATCATGTGGTCGCGCCAGGGGGTGCCGCGCTCGTGGCGCTCGATCAGATCCACCGCGATCCAGTCGGCTTCGGCCCACTCATCGTCGAAGTCCATCAGCCGGGGCAGGGCGCCGGGGCCCCGGTGGGCGCGTAGGCGCTTGCCGTACTCGAGGCTCGAGCCGTCGAGCAGCCAGTTGGCCAGGTCCAGGATGGGCTGGGTGGAGCGGTAGTTCTCTTCGAGCTTGAGCACCGCGGCGCCCGGCACCCGCTCGGCGAAGGCGTGGACGTTGCGGAAGTCGGCCCCGCGGAACGCGTAGACACTCTGGGCGTCGTCGCCCACGCAGAACAGGGTGGCCGAGGCCCGCAGGGCGTCGACGATCAGCCACTGCAGGGGGTTGGTGTCTTGCATCTCGTCGACCAGCACATGGTCGAAGCTGCCGGCGACCCTGGCGCGCACGGCGGGCTCTTTGTGGAGCACCGAGGCGAAGCGGTGGAGCAGATCGTCGAAGTCCAGGTAGCCCCGCTGCCGCTTGCGATCGCGGTATTGCTGGGCCACCAGCAGCACACGGCGGGTGGTGTCTTCGTCCCAGTCGCTGTGCTTGGCCAGGTACCGCGGAAGCGGCGCGTTGGTGTTGCGGGCGTAGGAGATGGCGTTGAGGATGGCGCTGGCCTGGGGGAACTGCTCGCCCTTGGCCCGCTGTTCGGCCCTGGCCAGGCGCACCAGCTGCAGCTGGTCGTCCCGGTCGATGACCGTGGCGTCCACCAGGCCAAAGGCCTTGGGCTGGCGGCGCATCGTGAGCAGGCAGAAGTGGTGGAAGGTGCCCGCCACCACGCCACGGCTGCCAGCCCCCACGTCGCGCTCGAGCCGCGCCACCATCTCGCGCGCCGCCCGGCGGGTGAAGGTGAGCAGCAGGATGCGGCGAGGCTGGATTCCTGACCGCAGCAGGTGGGCCGCCCGCCCGATGATGGTGGCGGTCTTGCCCGTGCCGGCACCAGCCAACACCAGCACGTGCTGCCCAGTACACTCTGCCGCGGCCTGCTGCTGGGGGTTGAGTCGCATGGAGATGGGCTAACCGGGCATCGGGTCCCGGGGTGGACAGGCGTTGACCGGGGGCGGGTCTTCAGGAGCGGACCCCTGGGGGCCCCAAGGCGGACTGTGCGCCCAAGGATGAACCATCCTCCCGCGGAGAGTCACCCCCAGGGGCCCCAAGGCGGACTGTGCGCCCAAGGATGCGCCATCCTCCCGCGGAGAGTCACCCCCAGGGGCCCCAAGGCGGACTGTGCGCCCAA
>CALDOK010000417.1 GCA_937912125.1 uncultured Pseudomonadota bacterium | reverse complement strand
CGCCCGGGTGGCACGCCCCTTGCTTTCAGGCACTCTCGGACACTTTCAGAAAACGGCAAGGAGTCGCCCCATGCCACAACCATCGCCCTTCGCTTCGATCCTCCTCATTGGTCCCGTCACGGCCCTCGCGGCGGCCTCGCTGAGCGTCCTGATCGCCGGCTGCACGGGCGCGTCTCCCCTCGGCGAGGCTCACTCCTCTCCCGACCAGGCTCCCCTGCAGCGCACCCTGACCCTGGGCGCCTACGCCACGCCGCGGGATGCCTACGACAAGGAGATCATCCCTGCCTTCCTGGCCTACTGGAAGGACAAGACCGGCCAGGAGGTGGTCGTCGAGACCTCCTACCAGGGCAGCGGCGGCCAGTCGCGGGCCATCGTAGGCGGCTTCGAGGCCGACATCGCGGCGCTGTCCCTGGAGCCCGACATTCAGCGCATCGTCCACGCTGGCTTGATCACCCATGACTGGAAGGACGACGCCTGGGGTGGCATGGTCACGGCCTCCATCGCCGTGCCCGCGGTCCGTCCGGGCAACCCCAAGGGCATCCAGGACTGGGGGGATCTCACGCGCACGGACGTCGATGTGGTGACGCCCAACCCCCGCACCTCGGGCGGCGCCATGTGGAACATCGCCGCCCTGTATGGCGCGTCCATGAGGGGCTATGCGGAGGTCCCGAGAGACGACGAGCTCTCTACGCTCACGTTCATCTCCCAGGTGCTCGCCCGCGTGCGGATCATGGACAAGGGCGCGCGGGAGTCGGTGCTGACCTTCGAGCAGGGGGTGGGGGATGTGGCCATCACCTACGAGAACGAGGTGCTGACCGCCAAGCTGATCGGCAAGCAGTACGACTATGTGGTGCCCCGCTCCACCATCCTGATCGTCAACCCCATCGCGGTCGTGGACGCCAACGTTGACGCTCACGGCAACCGCGACGTGGCCGAGGCCTTCGTGGACTTCGTGCGCACGCCCGAGGTCCAGCGCATGTATGCCAAGTATGGCTATCGACCCATCGTGGGCGAGGTGGGCCAGGAGCTCACCGAGCGATTCGTCACGCCTGAGGATCTGTTCACCATCGAGGATCTGGGGGGCTGGCCCCGGGTGACGACCCACCTGTTCGATCCGGACGGTGTCTTCGACCGCGCCATGGAGAGCGCCCGGAGGAGGTGATGGGCCTCTCCTCGTCCCACGCCGCCACGCTGCCGGCCTCCCCGGCACCGTCCAGGAGCCGCGTCAGCCCCTGGCCCTGGCTGGCGCGCGGGCTCCTCTTCGCCTGGCTGGGGTTGCTGGTGGTGCTCCCCCTGGGCACGCTGGTGGTCTATGCCCTGGCGGACGGTCCCGGCGCCTTTCTGGAGGCATTGGGCGCACCCTACGCCGCCGAGGCCTTGGTGCTGACCCTGTGGACCGCCGCTCTCACGGCGGTGCTGAACGCCGTCACGGGCACAGCGACCGCCTGGGTGCTGGTGCGCTACCGCTTCCCTGGGCGGAACCTGGTCTCGGGCCTGGTGGACCTGCCCTTCGCCATCCCCACGCTGGTGGCCGGGCTGATGATCGTCTTTCTGTTCGGCCCCCAGACTCCCCTGGGCACCTGGCTGGACACAGTGGGCCTCCCCATCGCCTTCGCGCCCCTGGGCATCGTGCTGGCCCTGCAGTTCATCACCCTGCCCTTCGTGGTGCGGGCCGTGGAGCCGGTGCTGATGGACCTGGATCCCGCCGAGGAGGAGGCCGCAGCCACCCTCGGAGCGGGGCTGCTGTTCACCTTCTGGCGCGTGCTGCTGCCTCCCTTGCTGCCCGCCATCGCCGGGGGAACGTTGCAGGGCTTCGCGCGCGCCTTGGCCGAGTTCGGCTCCATCGTGGTGGTCTCCGGAAACATCCCGGGGCGCACCCTGACCGCGTCGGTCTTCATCTTCGGCGAAGTGGAAGCGGGTCGCAACGAGGTGGCCACCGCGGTCTGCCTCGTGTTGCTGGTGCTGGCCCTGCTGCTGCAGCCGGCCGCGCGCGCGCTGAATCGCCTGGCGGGAGCGAGCCATGTCGAGTAGCAAGGCCCCCTCTCGCTATGACTGGCCCCTACGCCGGGTGGCCCTGCTGCTGGGGGTGCTGGCCTGGCTGGGCCTACTGCTGGTGGTGCCCCTGATCGCCATGGCCTGGCATGTCCTGGACCTTGGCCTGGGACAGGCATGGCACGAGATGGCTGAGAGCGGAGCCAGCCAGGCCCTGTGGCGCTCAGTGTGGCTGGCGGTGCTCGCGGTGGTGGTCAACGGGGCGCTTGGCGTCCTGGCGGCCATCGTGCTGGTGCGGCATCGTTTCCCCGGACGCCGGCTGCTGGACTGGATGGTGGACCTGCCCCTGGCCGTCTCGCCGGTGATGATCGGCCTGGCGTACATCCTGGTCTTCGGCCGTGGAGGCCTGCTGGAGCCCTTGCTGCTCGGCACGGGGTGGAAGGTGACCTTCGCCTGGCCGGGCCTGGTGCTCGGCACGGTCTTCGTCACCATCCCCTTCACCACGCGCGAGGTGGGCCACGTGCTGCGCGAGCTGGGCACCACCGAGGAGCAGGCCGCCGCCACCCTGGGCGCCTCGACCTGGAAGACCTTCTGGAAGGTCACGCTGCCCAACATCCGCCACGGCCTGACCTACGGCGCCACGCTCACAATGGCCCGCTCCCTGGGTGAGTTCGGGGCCGTCATGGTGCTGGGCGGCGCCATCGCGGGCAAGACAGACACGGCGACCGTCTTCATCTACGCCGCCATGGAGTCACGCTTCGAGGCGGCCTCCTACGGAATGGCCCTCGTGCTGGCGGCGCTGACCATGGCCCTGCTGGCGTTCTTGAAGGCGCTGCAACCGAGCAGCCCGGAGGTCTGAGATGGGAATCCGCGTAGAGCACCTGTCCAAACGCTTCGGAGACTTCGTCGCCGTCGACGACGTGAGCTTCGAGATCCGACATGGAGAGCTGGCCGCCCTGCTGGGGCCGTCCGGGGGCGGCAAGAGCACGATCTTGCGGGTCATCTCGGGGCTCGAGCAGGCCGACGGGGGTCGGGTGGTCCTGGAGGGTGACAGGGTGGACCACCTGGACGCCAGCGCGCGCAACGTCGGCTTCGTGTTCCAACACTACGCCCTGTTTCGTCACATGAGCGTGGCCCGCAACATCGGCTTCGGGCTGGAGGTGCGGAAGGTCCCCAGAGCCGAGCGGGATGCACGCGTGCGCGAGCTGATCGGCCTGCTGGGCCTGGAGGGCCTCGAGCACCGCCTCCCCAGCCAGCTCTCGGGAGGGCAACGTCAGCGGGTGGCCGTGGCCCGCTCGCTGGCTCCACGTCCTCGAATCCTGCTGCTGGACGAGCCCTTCAGCGCCGTGGACGCACAGGTGCGCGAGGAGCTGCGCCGCTGGCTGCGCAGGCTGCATGACGAGCTCCACGTGACCTCGGTCTTCGTGACCCACGACCAGGAGGAGGCTTTCTCGGTGGCCGACCGCGTGTTCGTGATCCGCCATGGGCGCCTGGAGCAGGCGGGCACCCCGCTGGAGATCCTCGACACGCCGAAGACCGAGTTCATCGCGCGCTTCGTGGGCGACGTCAACGTGCTGGACGGTTCCGTACACGGAAGCAACCTGCACTGGGGGGCTCTGGTCGTCCCCACCCTGGGTCATGCGAACGGGTCGCCCGTGCGCGTGGTGATCCGCGCCTATGACATGAAGTTCTGGCGCGCGGATCCTGGCATGGCCGTCGTGGAGCGCGTGCTACCCCTGGGGGACAGAGTCAAAGTAGAGGCGCGCATGGACGGTGCCGGACCGCTCTTCGCCCAGTTCCCCCGTAGGTCCAGCCTGCTCCGGGGCATCGAGCCCGGAGCCCGCATCCACGTGGAGATCACCACGGCCCGAGTCTATGCGATGCCAGGACGGGACTCCGCAGGGAACCCGACCGCGAACGGAACGAAAAGAACGCCATGATCGCCACACGGCTCGGGAGAGCCGTGGTCGCACTGTAACCGCCCATCACATTTCGTGGACTTGGCTCCATCCCTTGCCATGAAGTGGCGACCCAACGAAATGAAACGGATGAACGGCCGGACGTACAAAAAACGACCCTGGCATGGTCCCTGCAATGTGCCTGGCGACCCGTCGCCCATGGACCCCCATGACCGTCGCCGCCGCCTTCACGCTGGCCGTCGTCCTCATCGTCGTGCTGCTGCTCATCAGCGACCGCTTCCCGGCGGATCTGGTGATGTTCGGCGGCCTGGCAGCGCTGATGGTGAGCGGCGTAGTCGCCCCCCATCACGCCCTGTCCGGCTTCTCCAATCCGGCCACGGCCACCATCGCGGTCCTGCTACTAGTGGCCGAAGCCGCACGGGAGACGGGCGCTCTGAGGCTGATCGCAGGCCTGCTACAGGGACGGGACGACGGCCCGAGGGGCACGATGCTGCGCGTGGCCGTCCCCACCGCCGGGCTGTCGGCCTTCCTGAACAACACACCCATCGTGGCGATGTTGATCCCGGTCGTACACGACCTGGCGCGGCGCACTGGGCAGGCTCCCTCGCGCTTTCTGATGCCCCTGTCCTTCGCCGCCATCCTCGGGGGCACCTGCACCCTGATCGGCACCAGCACCAACCTTGTGGTGGCCGGCCTGATGGACCAAGCGTCGCTGGCGCCTCTGACCATGTTCGAGCTGACCTGGGTCGGGCTGCCGACGGCCCTGCTCGGGATGCTCTATCTGGCCACCCTGGGCGACCGGCTGCTGCCTCGGCGCCGCGGCCCGGAGTCGAGCCTGGACGACAGCTGGCGCGAGTTCGTGGCGGAGGTGGTGGTCCAGCCATCGAGTCCCCTCATCGGGCGCAGTGTGGAGGAGGCCGGCCTGCGGCACCTGCCCGGGCTCTTCCTGGTGGAGATCCGGCGGGCCGCGGGCGAAGTCCTCCACCCCGTGTCCCCGACCCACGTCCTGCTCGCCGATGATGTCTTGGCGCTGGTGGGCCGCGCCGAGACCATCGGCGACCTGCGCGCCCTGCCCGGGCTGCAGCCCCGGGAGCAGACCAGCCTGGGGGACGCGCTGCGCAGCGACCTGTACGAGGTGGTGATCTCCCACCACTCCCGGCTGGTGGGCGTGAGCGTGCGGGAGGCCGGTTTCCGGGGGCGCTATGGCGCCGCGGTCCTGGCGGTCCACCGCGCGGGATCCCGCATCCACCAGAAGATCGGTGACATCTCCCTGCGCCCAGGGGACACGCTGATGCTCACGGCATCGGCCGGCTTCGGCCGCACCTGGCGGGCCTCCCGGGACTTCTACCTGGTGTCGTCGGTCAACGGCGCTCCGGTGCCTCGCTACCGGCACGCACCTCTGGCCCTGACCATCATCGCCGGGCTGGTGCTGTTGCCCACCCTCACCGGCGCGCCCATGCTGCTGGTGGCCCTGGGCGCCCTGCTGCTGCTCCTGGTGACCCGCTGCCTCACCTCCCGCGGCGTGCAGCGCGCCCTGGACGTACCCTTGCTCGTCGTCGTGGCCAGCTCACTGGGCATCTCCCAGGCCCTGCAGGCCTCGGGGGCCGCGGACCTGCTGGCGGAAGGCCTGCTTGCGGTCAACACCACGCTGGGCCCCTTCGGCGCGCTGGCGGCCACCTACCTGGCCACCGCCCTGCTCACGGCGCTGGTCACCAACGCGGCCGCGGCTGCGCTGATCTTTCCCGTGGCCATGGTGGCCGCCGAGGCCGCAGGGCTCCCCATGAGGCCCTACGCCATCGCCATCGCGCTGGCGGCCTCCGCAGCCTTCGCGACCCCCATCGCCTACCAGACCAACATGATGGTCCAAGGCCCGGGGGGCTATCGCTTCACGGACTTCGTCAAGGTCGGGTTGCCCCTGAACGCCCTGTGCATGGCGGTGGCGATGATCGTGATCCCGTGGCGGTGGGGCCTGTGAGGGCCGCGCGCCGGCTACCTGAAGCGCCGAGCATCGACGCCCAGCCGCCGCATACGAGACCGCAGGGTGTTGGGGTTGAGATCCAGCAGCGCCGCCGCCCCCTTGGGGCCCTCCACCCGGCCGTGGGTGGCCTGCAAGGCGCGCTCGATGTGCCCCACCATGGCTTGCTCGAGAGATCCAAGCGGCGCTTGCTGGCTCGACTCCGCGGACGGTACGGTGGCCTCCGTGGCCTCGCCGGAGCCGGCCCGGCGCACCCCGAGGGCCGCGGCGACCTCCAGGCAGCGCCCGTCCCCCAGGATGGCGGCGCGCTCGATGACGGCCGCCAGCTCACGGATGTTGCCGGGCCAAGGGTAGTCCAGCAAGCGCTGGATGTCCTCGGGCGAGGGGTTCAGGGGGCGTCCACCGAGCCGCTTGCCAGCCCGCCACGCGAAGTGGGCCGCGAGCGCGGGGATGTCCTCCCGCCGGTCGCGCAGAGGGGGGATCTCGATGGGAAAGACCCCGATGCGGTACCAGAGATCCTCGCGAAAACGACCATCCGCCATCATGCCCTCGAGCAGCCGGTGGGTCGCAGCCACGATCCGGACGCTCACGTGGACCGGCTTCTGGCCGCCCACCCGCTCCAGCACGCCCTCTTGCAGCACGCGGAGCAGGCGCACCTGAGCGGGCAGGGGGAGATCGCCCAGCTCGTCCAGGAACAAGGTCCCCCCATCCGCCCGCTCGAACCAACCCCGGCGGCGCTCGTGGGCTCCTGTGAAGCTGCCCCGCTCGTGGCCAAACAGCTCGGAGTCCACCAGCCCGGGGGGGATGGCCCCGCAGTTGACCTTGAGCATCGGCCCCTGGGATCGATGCGAGGCCGCGTGGATGGCGCGGGCGATGACCTCTTTGCCCGAGCCGGTCTCCCCCAGCAGCAGGACCGGCGCGTCGGTGCCCGCCACCTGGCCCACTCGACGCATGACGCCCCTCAGCCCCGTCTCGGAGCCCACGATGGCCTCGGAGATGTCCTCGCGCTGCAAGCGCCCCAGCAGGGCGCGCCGGTCGGCCTCGAGGGCGTCTCGCAGGCGGGTCGCCTCGCGGATCCGTTCGTGGTTTCGGATGGCCGCGACGCAAGGCTCAGCCAGCGCCCGGAGCCGCGGGGCCACGCGCGCGATGGCGCTCGCGTCGGTGCCGAGAAAGACCACCGCCCCCAGCACGTCCAGATCCCGAAGAAGCGGAACGGCGGCGGGGACGCAGTGCAAGCTGCGCGGGCAGACCAGAGCGAGCAGGTCGGCGTGGGCTTCCACACCCGGCAGGAGCAACTCTCCCCGACGCGCCCAGCAGAGCAGCGCCCGATAGTCACCGTCGTCCAGGGCTATCCGCAGGCCGGGCTTGCCGTCCGCAGGCCGCAGGCCCGCCTGCGCCATGCTCTCGAGCCGGTGCTCGTCGTGGTCAAGTTGACGCAGGATGATGCCCCGGATGCCCAGCTGTTCTTCCAGCACTGGCGCCAAGAGCTCGAAGGCTGCCTGCAGGCTCTCCTCTCGGAACAGGGTGCGCCAGAACTCGTTCTCGACCTGCATAGCTGCTCCCTGGGGCGTTCTCTGCCCCTGCAAGGACGCCGTGGAACTCGACAGGATGCTCTGTGAAATATCACGGAAACAGCTTCGAGGTACCCGATAGTCCACGCTCCAAACGGCGAGGCTGCGGGCACGGCGCTTGCAACAGTACCCCGAGGAGGTGCACATGCGATCCGACTCTCTCGCGGCGGTGATGGTGGCAGTCTCGGTCGCGCTGTTCTTGGCGGCGATCAGCTCGACTCTCGATCTGCCGGGCTTCGATGGTCTGCTGGACGAGCCCGACCCCACCTTGCTGGCCCAGGAAGCCCGGCTGGCCGCTAGCCGCCCCAGGCGCCTGAACCTGGCCGCATTCTCCACGTCCCGCGATGTGTTCGAGGACAAGATCGCACCAGGCTTCGAGGCCTGGTGGGAGGCACGCCACCAGGAGCGCGTCGACGTGGTCGGTTGGTACCGGGGAAGCCGCGTCCAGGCGAGGGCCATCGCGGCGGGCTTCGACGCGGACGTGGCCGTCCTGGCCTGGGAGCCGGACATGGCGGTGCTGGTGGACGGCGGCTTGGTCAGCAGCGCCTGGAGAGATCAGCCCGGGGGGGGCATGATGAGTTCGTCCTGCGTGGTGGCTGCAGTCCGCCCTGGCAATCCCATCGGCATCCGGGACTGGGACGACCTGACAAGGCCGGGGGTGGTGCTGCTCACGCCGGATCCCCGCACATCAGGGACGGGAGCGTCGATCCTGCTGTCGGCCTACGGCGCAGCCCTACGCGGCGCGAGCTCCACCCCCGCAGGCGACCATGACGCCGCCAGCAGGTTCGTCTCCGCCATGTACGCACAGGTCCGAGTCATGGACGATGACGCCGAGGAGAGCCTCGAGACCTTCTCCCAAGGGATCGGGAACGTCGCACTCACGACGCAGCAGGAGTTGACCACCGCCCGACTCAGGGGCCAGCCCTGGGAGCAGATCTCACCATCGGCCTCCCTGGTGATCAGGCACCCAGCCGCGGTCGTCATCACCAACACCCAGCGTCACGGGACCACCGATCTCGCCGAAGCCTTCCTGGACTTCATCCGGGGAACAATGGCACAGAGCGCGCTGGCGGAGGCCGGATTCGACCCGGCACTCCCACAGCGCTCGGCCACCTCGACCACCCAAGGAGGTGAACCCGTTGACATGTTCACCGTGGAGGACATCGGCGGCTGGGAGCGCCTGGCACCTATGCTCCAGTGTCCAGGAGGTGTGCTGAGCCACGCGCTGGCGGCCGGTGGGCGAGGCTGCTCGGGAGCTAAACACCCCTCTGTCCCCTGACGCCCGACACGCCCTGCAGGCCTACGGCCGCAGCGGGACAATTGGAACCTTGTACCGAAGTTTTCACGCTGTTCTGGGCTGCGCCTCTGCGCACTCTTCAGTGAGGGCCCAGCGGCAATCTCCGGCTCTCATCGGCGCTCAAGAAGGAGAGCGAGATGTCCTACCACCCACTCATCGTGTCGCTGATGGTCCTGGCCGCGGCCAAGGCCGATCCCGAGGCCCAGAGAAACAAATCCGAGCTCGAGGTCTCCGGACAACGCGTCCTGGACATCGACTGCAGCCTGCTCGAGGGAGAGGCTCTCGCCCTGCCCGCGCTGCGAGCCACTCTCGAGGGCAAACACCCCGCGCTGACCGCCTGCGCCGAGTCGACCGACGAGGTGCTGATCCGGGTTCAGTGGTCCTGGGGCGGCCGACAGGGTGCCACCATCGTGGTCACAGACGCCCCGAGCGCAGCGCTCGCGGACTGCATCGAAGCGACCCTCGAGCCGCGCATCGCGGACATCGTCGGGTACTGCGTCGCTCTCCTGCCCTTGAGCAAGCCCGCCTTGCCCGCGTCAGCCTCTACCCCGCTCCGAGTGCCTCCAGCCTGGAGCCCCCGATCCCCCTAGTGCGCCTCGAGCGGCGGCACGCAGAAGGGGCCCTGCTCCGGCCAGTCTCCCCAGACCATCAAGTGCTCGTCCTGAGGAAAGGCCACCGGCTCAGCCCCGGGCGCCAAGAGATCCGCCCCGAACCACAGCACCACCTCGTCAAAAGACCAGGGGCAGTGCAGCAAAAGCTGCTCGAGCGATGGCAGATCCCGCGCCACCACCTGGTACACCTGCAGGCTGCGACCCTCGATCTCCCAAGCAACCACCACATCCAAGGCTTCGATCGCCTGGAAGATCCCCAGCCCTCCGGACCAGAGCACACCGTCGATCCCCAACAACCAGGCGTGGTCCAGCGCAGCGAACCGATCCGACATGGGCGCCCGATCTTCGAGCAGCCGGTTCATCCAAGGAAGATCCGCCTCGATCACAGGGCGACAGCCCGGACCACCCGCCCCGCTCAGCGCCACCCGGGCCCGATGCTGGGGCACCGACCGGAAGCCGAAGGGCTCGTAGGCCCAGGGCTTGTCCGTGCTGAGCTTGGCCGTGGAGAACCGTTCCCGGATGTAGACCATGGCCCGCTCCATGGCCGCGCCGAAGTGCCCCTGGCGGCGCACATCGGGCATGGTGCAGGCCCCGTGCAGGCCCGCGATGCGCCGATCCTGGCCCCCCAGCCGCACCGCCAGATCCAGCACGCCTACGTGGCTGACGATGCGATCGTCCACCCGGGTGACAAAGGGCGTGGAGACTGCGTCGATGGGCCAGCCGTGCCAGTCGGCCAGGTCGAAGCGCGCGGGAAGCCCGGGCCAGGTGGCCTCGAGCAGGGCCCAGAGCTGGGCTCGGTCCGTGGGGTCTGCGTAGATGGGGTGCATGATCCCTGGTCTATCCGCGCTCACCCCATCGACCAGGGCCTCGCGAGGGACCTTTCATCCCGCGACCTCCCGCGCGGTCCGCAGGCCCCCGCGATCCGAGACCCGGGTGTGCCTACATGCCCGTCGTGACCACGCCCGCGCCCACCGGCTCGAGCCAGGGCTCGGCACCGCCGCTGTAGGCGTCGCCGTCCAGGGCAACCCCCACCCACGCCGGCTGGCTGGGGTCGCTGGTGACGGTGATGCCAGCCCCCAGGGCGTTGGCCTGCTCCACCACCTCGGCCGGGAAGGCGCCAGTCGCCACGATCTCTTCGAAGGCCCAGCCCGACAGCATGGGTGTCTGGACAGCCTCGGCCGGGCTCAGGCCCAGCCCCAGCACGGCGGCCAGGCGCTGCACCTGGGCGTAGTGCACGTTGCCCACGGTGCTGCCCGCCAGCACGGGCACGCCGCCATCCACGGCGATGCACGGGTTCAGGGGCGTGGGCAAGGGGTCGCCCGGGGTGATCTGGGCCAGCAGCTGCTGCTGGAAGCTGGCGGAGTCGGGGATGCTCACGCCGTCGACGAAGATGCCGGTGCCACCCCACATGGTGGTGTTGATGCTGTGGGTCAGAGCCACGGCGTCACCCCGGGCATCCATCACGGCGATGGCGTCGGAGTGGGCGGAGCTGCCGCGGCTGTAGCCGAACAGGTCCATCAGATCGTCCCAGGTGCCGTCCTGGACGTAGCTGACCAGCAGCCCAGCCTGGTCCGGGTCCACCCGGGCGGAGTCCTCGAGCACCACGCCGGGCAGGGCGTCGGTGACGTAGCTCTGGTACTCGGGCAGGTAGTCCTGCACCCAGGTGAGCAGCTGGTTGATCTGGGTGATGCGCACCAGCCAGAACAGGGCCTCGCCCGACTCCCACCAGGGGCCCATGCCCGCCAGGCCCACGGCCTCGGCCATGTTCAGCGCCTCGATGATCTGCACGCTGCCCAGCTCCCGGTCGCCCATGGTGACGACGGTGTAGCCGGCGTACTGGGTCTCGAGGGGCTGCATCCAGTCGGCGCTGTAGCCGGCCAGATCGGCGGCGCTGACGGCTCCACCCTCCTCGCTGACGGCCCGCACGAAGTGGTCCGCCCAGGCACCGGTGTACATGTAGGCGGCGCCTTGATCGGCCACAGCCCGCAGGGTCTGGGCCAGGGCGGGCTGGGTGATGGTGTCCCCCTGCTCCCAGGGCTGGCCGTCGGCGTCGGTGAACACCGCCCAGGTCTCATCCCGGCGGGACAGCACGTCCTGGCGGGTTTCGATGTAGTAGTCCAGGTAGACATCGACCTCGAAGCCGTCCTCGGCCAGGCCGATGGCGGGCTCGAAGAGGCGCTCCCAGGGCAACACGCCGTGGGCCTGGTGGGCCGCCTGGGCAGCCGCCATGAAGCCACCCACCATGGCGGTGCGGCCGGAGGGCTCGGACTCGGGGATGCTCATGGGATCCGTCTCGCCCGCGAAGGTGCCGTAGTTGCCGTGCAGGCTGGACAGCTCGCCGGTTTCGGCATCGTAGACCACCATGCCCATGATGCCGGCGTAGCTGTTCCACGATCCGACGGTGAGCACGATCTGGCTCATGGCCACGGTCAGGGCCGCGTCCATGGCGGTGCCGCCCTCGTCCAGCACCACCCGACCCGCCTCGATGGCCGCGGCGCCGCTGGTGGCCGCGATGATACCGCCGACCGGGGACGGGGCGGTGTCTTGGATGGGGGCGCTGTCGCCGACCTTGGGGGGTGTACATGCGGCGAGGGCGAGGGCGAGCAGGATGGTGCGCATGGAGCTTGCCTGGTGAAGGGAGGACAACATAGCGCCCAAGCTGGGGGTCAGCGCGCGGGCCCACCCTGCCCCGGAACGATCACCATCAGGGGCGCCTCGAGCCCCGCGAGCCCCTGCATGGGCTCGCCGGCCACGGCCACACGGCCGTCGCTTAGGGGCAGGGCCAGCTTCACACCGGCGACCCCCACCCAGCGCGCGGTGAAGTCGACGTCCAGGCTACCATCGGGGGCCAAGCGCGCCAGGGAGCAGCGCTCGCCCGCGGGGGGCGCGGCCTGGGTTCCCGACCACAGCGCCGCCGTGGCCATGTCGCCGACCAGGATCAAGCCGCCGTCGGCCTGGGCCTGGATCTGATGGATCCTCAGGGCATGGCTGGTCGGGGGGATCAGCTGTCGGGCTACCGCGCCGTCCGCCGCGAAGCGCACCAGGGCGTAGACCCCCACCTTGTCGACATCGTTGCCGCACTCGGCGCCCGGACGGGGCTCCAGGCGCGTACCTCGCACCGAGGCCACGACGCTCCCATCGGGCAAGGCCGCCCAGGCCTCGGCGGTGTCGAGGCCTGGAGGAAGCGCAGCCTCGAAGCGCAGGTCGCGGGTGCCCGCGGGGTCCCAGCGATGCCACACACCGGGCTTGACCGCCTGGTAGAACCACAGGGTGTCGTCGGGGTGCACCACCGGCACGGGGGCCTTGTCGTGCAGCGCCCGGTCCGCCACCTGGAAGTCCGTGACATGGCCCTGCCGCTCGAGGTGGAAGATCCGCAGCTTGGGCCACAGGTTGGGGTGCTGGTCGGGTTCCCCGGGCACGTACATCGTCCCCACGCCCACCAGCGTGCCGTCAGGCTGCAGGTGCAGCTCTTCGATGCTCTCGGACCCGCGCAGCTGCGTCAGGCGATGCCCCGTGTCGAGCTTGCCGTGGGTGCTGGCTCCGAACCACCAGCGGTGGCCGCTCTTGTCGGACAGCATGGCCACCACGCTGCCGTCTGCACGGAAGGCCACCGCGGGCCCGGTCCAGGCGCCCGAGAGCGAGGTGCGCTCGAGCTCCTGGTCGAAGCCGGAGTCGGCGCCCACCGGCTGGCTGGTGCCGTACTTCTCCCAGCGCACGGCAGGGTCGTAGCTGATGAGCCGCAGCCCGACCTCGCGGGGCTGGCTGCCCTGCACGCCCAGCAGCAGGTCTCCATCGGGGCCCTGCACGATGTCGAGCACCCCCCGGACGTCGCGCAGCAGGACCACCTGCACGTCAGGTGGAGCAGGCGCAGCCGCGAGATCCTGCGCGGAAGCGACGACGCCGGTGAGCAGGCAGGAGAACAGGAGGGAGAGGAGAGGGCTCATCCAGCGATCGTATCGCCCCAGGCCCTCACGGATCAGCCGGCGTCCAGCACCGAGCGCACCCTGCGGGCCAGATCGGTGGCGTTGAACGGCTTCTCGATCAGATCGGTGCCGCGATCGAGGATCCCGTGGTGCACGATGACATTGTCGGTGTAGCCCGACATGAAGAGCACCTTGGTCTCGGGGTGGGAGATGCACAGCTGCTTGGCCAACTGCTTGCCGCTGGCCCCAGGCATCACCACGTCGGTGAGCAGCAGGTCAACGGGCCCCTGGACGCGGCGGGCGGCACGGATGGCTTCTTCGGCGCTGCCCGCGGAGTGTACGGTGTAGCCAAAGCGCCGCAGGATCTGCTCCACCAGCTCGCGCACGTCGTCCTCGTCCTCGACCACCAGGATGGTCTCGCTACCCCCGATGACCTGTGGCTCCTGGGCGTTGGGCGGCTGCTCGAGCTGCGCCGAGTCGCCCTGGTGCAGGGGCAGGTAGATCTTGAAGGTCGCCCCCTGGCCGGGCTCACTGTACAGCCAGACGTGCCCGCCGCTCTGCTTGACGATGCCGAACACGGTGGAGAGCCCCAGGCCCGTGCCCTGGCCGGGCTCCTTGGTGGTGAAGAAGGGCTCGAAGGCCCGCGCGCGGGTGGCGGCGTCCATCCCGGTGCCCCGATCCGTCACGATGATCACGGCGTAGTGGCCCGGGGCCACATCGGGGCGCACGTGGGCGTAGTCGTGGTCCAGCTGGATGCACTGGGTCTCGATCAGCAGGGGCCCGCCGTCGGGCATGGCGTCGCGGGCGTTGACCGCCAGGTTGACCACCACCTGCTCGATCTTCCCCGGGTCCACGAGCACAGACACCGGCGTGGGGCAGAGCTCGAAGCGGAGCTGCACGGACTCGCTCACCAGCCGGCGCAAGATGGGCGCGAAGCCCTCGAGCACCTGGTTGATGTCCACCAGGCGAGGCTGGAGCACCTGCTTGCGCCCAAACGCCAGCAGCTGCCGGGTGAGATCGGCGGCGCGGTAGGAGGTGGTGCGGATGTCCTGGATGGCCTGGAGCAGGGCCCCAGGATCGCCGATCATCTCCGCCAGATCGCAGCTGCCGATGATGGCGGTGAGCAGGTTGTTGAAGTCGTGGGCCACCCCCCCCGCCAGCTTGCCGATGGCCTCCATGCGCTGGGTCTCGAGCAGCTGCGCCTCGAGCAGCCGGGCCTCTTCCTGGGCGCGGCGCTGATCGCTGATGTCGATGAAGGTGACCACGATGCGCTCGAGGGCGCCGGCGGCGTCCAGCATCGGGTAGGCGTTGCACAGCACCCAGACCACCTCGCGCCGGAGGGGCTGGTTGATGCCCACCACGAGGTTCTGGATGGGCTGCGCCGAGGCCAGCACCCGATTGACCGGGTAGTCCTCGAGGGGCATGGGCGAGCCGTCGTCGGCCAGGAAACACCAGGCGGGATCGATGGCCGTCTTGCCGTTCATCTGCTCGACGCTGAGCCCGAGCAGCTCGGCGGCAGCGGCGTTGCTGACCAGGATGCTGGTGTCGGCCGCGTGGACCACCAGCCCGGCATGCAGGTTGTCCAGCAGGGCACGATACTCGGCCACGCTCTCGAGCAGGAAGTGCCCCGCCGGTTTCAGTCCATCAGCCACGCCGCACCTCCGCCTCGTACCCGGCGCTCGAACAGCGCCCTCGAAAGGATGCTTTCCCATCCTCAGCGAGTAGACCCCACGCGAGGGGGAAACTCAAGCAGCGGGCCAGCCACCGGGCCCCGGCGCAGCACCTGCGGGCTCGCAGGATCGGCCGCGTGCCGCCTATGGGTCCACGACGACGCGATCGCCGGTGAACAGGGCCTGCTCTGCGGCGACCAGGCATGCAGCGCGCTGGCGCAGCTCGGCCGGGTCCACTGCCGGCGCATGCTGCGCCATGGCCAGCCAGGCAGCCGGCCAGCCGCCAGTGGGAGGCTCCGGCTCGAGCAAGGTGGCGCCCCGGTACAGGCGCAGCGGAGGCACCATGCTGGGTCCTCCTCGCAGGCCGCCCACCCACAGGATGCCCGCGGTGCCAGTGATCTCCGCGCTGTCGTCCCGCGCGGCGTAGGGGGAGCGCAGGGTGCGGCCCGGCGTGACCGTGAGCTCGAGCACGCCGTGGCGGGCGTGGCCGCGATGGCGCCAGGTGACGATGGCGCTGTAGGGCGGCTCGCGGCGAGGCGCCTGCACGCTGAACTCCACCACGGGCCCCAGCACGGCCTGAGCCAGCGGCAGGGTGACCGCCAGCTCCCGCCGCAGGGTGGCCGCGAGGCCGAGGGGCGGAGGCTCGTCCCGCAGTGGGCAGTCCGGATTCAGGCCGGCGTCCCAGCCACCGAGCCCCGCGACGATGCTGCGGAATCTCACCTGCTCGAGGCGCCCGATGTGGTTGGCATGAACCCGGCGCAGACCTTCGGCGAAGGCGGGCAACCAGGGGATCAGCGCGGCGTCGCGGAGGCGACCCGATCCAGCCGCGGCCACCAGCGCGGCGCCGTCGCCCCGCTCGCACAGGGGGGGCGACGCCAGCACCCGGTGACCGCGATCGAGCAGCGCCACCAGCGTCTCGTCCCGCCCACGCAGGCCGCCGAGCAGGTGGACGGCGGCCACGGTGTCGTCGTCGAACAGGGCCCCCCGATCCAGGATGGGGACCACGCCCAGCGCCTCGGCCCGCGCGGCGCAAGCCAGCGGATCGTCGCAGTACACCGCCACGTCATCGTAGCGACCCACGGCGAGCCAGGCCCGCACCGCCAGCCAGGCCTCGCCACCGCTGCCCCCGCAGACCACCAGGCGTTGTTTCACAGCACAGCCTCCGTGTCGAAGACCAGGGCGCCCCAGAGCATGTCCTCGAGCTCGGGTCGGGTGGTGCCCGCCACCATGGCCCGCAGCAGCCCCGAGCCAGGGCCGCCTTCCTCGAGGATCTCCAGGGTCTCCCGCAGCATGCCGCGCAGCTCGACGGGCAGCGGCAGGGCCACCGCCAGGCGCAGGGCGAGCACCCACGCCCGATCCGGCAGGTTCAGGGCGAGGACCCGGACCAGCAGCAACACGCTGGCCAGGGTCCGGATCCGCAGGGAGTAGCGGTAGGTCACGGCGCCCCCCCGATGGCATCAGGGCGCACCGACCGGCCGGTCTCGGCGCTGCGCAAGGCAGCCAGGGCGAGCTGGATGACCTCCTTGCCTCGCTGGCCCGTCAGCCGGGGCTCGCCGCCGTCCAGGATGCAGTCCACGAAGTGCTGGGTGGAGTCGACGAAGCTGTCCAGCCAGTCGTGACGAAGATCGTGGTACTCCGTGGTCTGGCCGCCGCGATGCAGCAGCAGCGGGGGCCGCGGCCACAAGCGCGCGGTGCAGCAGGTGACCTCGAGCACGCCCTCGCTGCCGGTGACCTCGACGCGCTCGTCGATGCTGTAGTACTTCGACGGCGAGGTCATGTGGGGCGAGAAGGTGGCGTCCAGCGAGCCCGTGCGCCCGCCGGCGTGGGTCCAGCTGATCATGGCGGGTGAGTCGATGACCCCGAAGCTGTGGTCGATCCAGGAGTGGACCGACTCCACGGGGCCCAGCAGGTGCAGGGCCAAGCTGAGCTTGTGGTTGCCGTCGTCGAAGATGGTGGGACCGCCGCCGCAGCTCTCTGGGTTCAGGCGCCAGACCCAGGACTTCAAGGGCACCGGCCAGCCGCCGCGCATGGTGCTGCCCAGCTTGGTGCGGATGCTCAGGGGCTCGCCGATGGCGCCCGCGTCCAGCAGCTCCTTGGCCTTGACGTAGGGGGGGAAGAAGACGAAGTTCTCGAAGACCTTGAGCAGCCTGCTGGCGCCCTCGCCAGCCGCGATCATGGCGTCGCAGTCGGCCACGGTGAGCGCCATGGGCTTCTGCACGCTCACGTGCTTGCCCGCGGCGAAGGCCTCCTCGACGAAGCGCCGGTGCAGGTGGTGGGGGGTGATGATCTCCACCAGGTCGATGTCGGGGTCCGCCAGCAGCACGCGGTAGTCGGTGGTGGCCCGCTCGACCCCCCACTCGGCCTTGCGCCGGGCCAGCAGGTCGGGGTCCAGATCGCAGATGGACAGCAGCCGGGCCCGGGGGCAGCGCTGATAGCCCGGCACATGCATGTCGGTGATGCGGCCACAGCCGATGATGCCGGCGTTGAGCTGGGTGGGCATACCCCCAGGCTACCAGAGTCGCCGCCGATGGCGAGGGCCGGGGGTCGGGTTCACCAGGGAGACCCCAGCGGCCCTAGAGGAAGTCGAGATCCATGCCCTCGTCGGCCTGCAGCACGTGCTGAACCTGCAGCCGCGCCCAGCCGCGCTCGGGCAGAGCAGGGGGCCGCCACGCGCGGCGGCGTGCGGCCAGGACGTCGTCGGCCACCAGCAGCTCGATCCGGCCCGCGGCCACGTCCAGCTGCACCATGTCGCCATCGCGCACCAGGGCGATGGGCCCGCCCACGGCGGCCTCGGGCGCGCAGTGCAGCACCACGGTGCCGTAGGCGGTGCCCGACATGCGGGCGTCGCTCACCCGCACCATGTCCTTCACCCCAGCCCGGGCCAGCTTGCGGGGGATGGGCAGGGAGCCGGCCTCGGGCATGCCCGCGCCCACGGGGCCCGCGCCCCGCAACACCAGCACGGTGTCGGGGGTGACGGGCAGATCGGGGTCGTCGATGCGGGCCGCCGCGTCAGCGGGACCGTCGAAGACCAGGGCTGGGCCCCGGTGCTGGAACAGGGCCGGGCTGGCCGCGCCGGCCTTGAGGACGGCACCCCTGGGGGCCAGGCTGCCGTGCAGGACCCGCAGGGCGCCGGGAGGCTGCAGCGGCGCGTCGAGGCCGTGGATCAGATCCTGCCAGGCCCCCGGACCGGTGTGGCCCTCGAGCAGCTGACCCAGGGTAGAGCCGCTGATGGTGGGGGCATCGAGGCGCAGCAGGGGCCGCAGGGCGGCCAGCACGGCGGGCATGCCGCCGGCGTTGTGAAGATCTTCCATGTAGCGGCTGCCCGCGGGCTTGCAGTCCACCAACACCGGGGTCTGACGGGCCACGGCGTCGAGGTTGGGGAGCAAGGCGCCGAGCCCCGCCCGGCGGGCGAAGGCCGCCAGGTGCACCACCGCGTTGGTGGAGCCCGACAGGGCGCAGAGCACGGTGAGGGCGTTGTGCAGGGCATCTGCGGTGAAGATCTGCCGCGCGGTGGGCCCACCATCCAGGGCCAGCTGGACCGCCCGACGGCCGGCAGCCACCCCCTGGCGCAGGCGGGCGCCGCTGCCCGAGGGGGCAGTGGCCGAGCCCGGCAGCGCGAGCCCAGCGGCCTCCAACAAGCACGCCATGGTGCTGGCCGAGCCCATGACCATGCAGGTTCCTCCGGTGGCGCAGAGCTCCAGCACGGCGTGGTCCAGCTGATCCGCGGACAGATCGCCAGCCCGGTGCTGGGCCCAGAGGCGGCGGCAGTCGGTGCATGCCCCCAGGCGCTGCCCCTGCCACGACCCGGTGCGCATGGGCCCGGTGACCAGGTGCAGGGCGGGCAGGTCGACGCTCAGGGCGGCCATGAGCTGGGCGGGCACGGTCTTGTCACAGCCCCCGAGCATCACCACCGCGTCCATAGGCTGAGCCCGGAGCAGCTCCTCGGTCTCCATGGCCACCAGGTTGCGCAGGACCATGGTGGTGGGGGAGATGAAGATCTCGTGCAGCGAGGCGGTGGGGAAGGCGAAGGGCAGCCCACCCGCCTGCAGCACCCCACGCTTGACCGCCTGCAGCAGGGCCGGCATGTCCCGGTGGCAGGGGTTGAAGTCGGAAGAAGTGTCAAGGATGCCCACGATGGGGCGCTCGAGATCTGCGCCATCGAACCCCGCCGACGCCAAAAATGCGCGGCGCATGAAGCGCGAGAAGTCAGGATCGCCGTAGGAGGTGAGCTTGCGGCCCAGGCCGCGGGGTGAGTCGGAGGACATGGGCGGCCTCATGGCGACGGGAAAAGAGTCATAGCCCGCGGGCCTCCTCCGGGGTGCCAGACGTGGTTAGCAGCCCTCGAGATGAGCACGGCAACAGCCACCAGCGATGTGTCCCTCTCCGTGGTGATCCCAGTCCACAACGGCGTCGCCACGCTCGATGCCTGCTTCGACGCCCTGGCGCGAGCCCTGCCCGCCGGGGCCGAGGTGATCGTGGTGGACGACGGCTCCACCGACGGCACCCCCGAGATCCTGGAGCGCTGGCCCTGGCGGGTGCTGCGACACGACACCAAGCGGGGCACCTCCGCCGCCCGCAACACGGGCTGGCAGGCGAGCCAAGGCAACATCGTGGTGTTCATGGACGCCGACATGGTGCTCGAGCCCACTGCGCTCCATCGGACGCTGGAGCGGCTGGAGGCCGACCCGAGCGTGCTGGGGGTCAACGGCTTCGTGGACCTCGAGCCGGGGGCGCCCGGATTGGTCTCGGCCTTCGCCAACACCTCCATCCACTACCAGCACCTGGGGCATGGACCTCGGGTAGCCAGCGCCTACACCGCCCTGTGCGGACTTCGGCGCGAGGCCCTGCAGGGCATGGGGGGCTGGGACGAGCGCTGGTTCTCCCGCTACGCCGACGACGTGGTCACCCGCTTCCACCTGCCAGCCGGCAGCCTGGTCTCCGACCCGACCATCCGCGGGCGTCACCTCAAGGCGGTGGCCCCCTGGGGCCTGTGCAAGCACAGGTTCAACGTGGGCTACTTCTTCGTCGGCTCCATCTGGGCGCACCGCCAGCACGTGGCCACCCGGCCGAGCGTGGCCCTGCTGTCCGCCCGCTACCCCCTCTCCACAGCCGGGGTTGGCGCGAGCCTGGCTGGGCTGGGGCTCACGCCCGTGCTCGGCCCGTTCGCCGCCCCCTTGATCATCGCGGGTGGCGGCGTGTTCGTCGCCGCGAACCTGCCGTTCACCGCCTACACCCTGCGTCACCGGGGGATGCGGGAGGCCGCCGCGGCCCTGCCCTTGTCCGCGGCGGAGTCCTCCTCCTACCTGGCCGGCATGGGCTGGGGCGTGGCACGAGCCTTCGTCCGGCCCGACGCCGGTGCGACCCTACGGGCCGGCCTGGGTCGAGCCGCCTTCGGGGCCCGCTACCTCAGCGCGGGCCTGCGGCGCAGGCGCGTGGGCAGGTCCCCCCTGTTCCTCACCCTGTTCGTCACCGCGCGCTGCCACATGGCCTGCGGGCACTGCCTGTGCGGTCCCCCTGCGCAGCGCACCCCGGCCGCCCAGGAGCTCAGCCTGGCCGAGCTTCGTCGCCTGGCGGCCCGCCTGCCGCCCACCCCCAAGCTGCTGCTCACCGGGGGCGAACCCTTCCTGCGGGAAGACCTGGCGGACATCGCGGCGGCCTACCACGACGGGCCCTGCCGCACCCGACAGATCACCATCCCCTCCACGGGCTGGCACACCGACCGCATCCTGGCCTTCCTCGACGCCCTGCTCCCCTCCCGGCCCGGGCTGGAGCTCGAGCTGCAGCTGTCCCTGGACGGGGTCGGCCCCGACCACGACGCCATCCGCGGCCCCGGGGCCTTCGATCGCCTCATGCAAACCTGGAGCGCCCTGCAGGCGGCCCGCCCCCGCTTCCCGCGCTTGGCGCCGCGCTTCAACTTCACCTTCTCCCACGCCACCCAGCACGGCTTCGATCGCTGCTTCCGCTACGTCACCCAGACCCTGGGCTGCGACCGCATGGACATGGTCCTGGTGCGGGGGAGCACCGCCGACCCGGCCTTCGAGCAAGGGGTGGACCTCGACCTGTACCGCGCGGCCGCCGCCCAGCTGCAGACCCTCGAGGATCGCCGCGCGCGGGGTCGGCCCCTGGGCCGCCTGCTGGCCGCGCGCCCCGCCCTCGAGCGAGAGATCATCGCCCGGCACGCCCAGGGCGAGCCTCAGCTGAAAGGCTGCACGGCGGGCTCGCTGGTGGCGGTGGTCACCGAGCGGGGTGAGCTCATGCCCTGCGAGCTACGCAGCGAGAGCTTCGGCAACCTGCGGGACGTGGACTTCGATCTCGAGGCCCTGTGGCGCAGCCCCCAGGCCCAGGCCTTCCGGGAGCAGGTCCAAGGCGGAGGCTGCCACTGCACCTTCGAGACCGCGGTGCGCACAGGCATGACCTTCGAGCCGGCCTGGATGCTGCGGCTGGCCAAGCGGGCGATCACGGGCTGACGGCCACAGCGCCACCGTCCGGAGCGGTCAGGGACCCGATCAGTGCGGCCAGGCCGTGCGCCAGATCTCTCCGCCCTTGGCGGCTTCGTCGTCGGTGGTCCGGTAGTAGAGCCAGCGCTGGCCGAAGACCTCGAGCACGAAGGGGTTGTCGTCCTTGGTGCCGTGCACGAACAGGGGCTCAGGAGAGCAGCGGGTCCAGTGTACGGCGTCCTCGCTGGCCGCCAGGCCCATGCGCTTGCCCGTGCCCACCAGCTGGGAGTCCCACGCCGGGTCCACCTCGCGATCGTGGCCCGAGTAGACCATCAGCCAGCGCCCATCCTGGAACCAGACGTGGGGACCGCCCACCAGGCTGGAGTCCCAGCCGTCTTCGCTGGGTGGAAAGATGGGGTTCTCCGGGTGGGGGGTCCACAGCATGCCGTCGTCGCTGGTGGCCAGCCCGATGGCGGAGTCCATCTGGTTCACGTCGGGGCTGCCGCGGTAGTACAGCCACATGCGCCCGTCGGGCCCCTCGATGACGTGGGGAGCCATCATGGCGTCGTCGGCCCAGGGCTCGTCGCCGCCGAAGTAGCCGGGGTTCATGGTCCAGGTGCAGCTGTCATCGCTGGTGGCGCTGGCCACCCGCTGGTGGACCTCGTCGTCGTCCGCCCGCAGCCACATCCACCAGCGCTGGTTCCAGGGCAGCACGGTGACGGTGCCCACGCTGGCGACCCACTCGTCGTAGGCCACGCCACAGGAGGGCCTGGGGGTCCAGGTGAGGCCATCGGCGGAGTCGAACACCCTGATCACGGCCCAGTCGTCGTCGTCGTTCTTGGCCTTGACCCAGGCGCGCCAGCCACCACCCTGCCAGGGCAGCGCGTACATGCCCGTGAGCTTGGTCCAGGGCAGCTCGCGGATGAGCTCGAGCTCGACCTTCTCGCCGATGTCCAGGGGGAGGTGCTCCGGGCACAGGGCCACGGGGGCGGTGTCGGTGTCCCGGCCCGGGGAGCTGTCATCGGGGCGCTGGCTGTCCTGCTCCCCCTTGGGTCCACAGGCCGCGATCACCACCGCCGCGAGGGCGAACCCGGCGCGCGGCATCCCCATCAGATCCCGATCTCGTGGCGCAACCGCTGGGTGCCGTCCACCCAGTTGCCCACATTCCAGCGCCCGTAGGCCCCCAGGCCTCCCAGAGGATCGTCGCCGTAGTAGACCGGAAGGTGGATCAGGGAGAGCCCCGGGTGGGCCCAGGCCTGCTCGAGGGCAGCGTGCAGCCGCTCGATGGTGTGGCCGCCGTGCAGGGCCAGCACGCCAGCCACCGCAGCGCCCAGCTGCACGTAGTCCACAGGCACATGGTCCCAGGTGGCGTGGTCGACGCCGTACTGCGCCTTCTGCAGGCCCGAGATGGCGGCCATGCGGCGATTGTCCATGACCAGCAGGCAGCCGTGGACCCCGCGGGCCACGCCATCGATGAGCACCTGGGGGTTCATCATGAAGCTGCCGTCGCCGGTCAGGGCGAGGCCGTAGAAGGGCCGCTCGGCCAGCCCCGCCGCGAGCAGGGCCGAGCTGGCCCAGCCCATGTAGCTGGCCCCCGTCTCGGTGAAGACCCGGCCAGGGCGGTCGCACTCCACGATCTGGAAGCCGTTGGCCTGCACGTCGCCCGCGTCGAAGAAGCAGACCGCGCTCTTCTGGCGGGCCCAGTCGGTGGCCAGCTTGATGGCGGCAGGCTGAGTGAGCACGGCGCGGCCCCACAGCGGGTCGTGCAGGCAGGGGTTGCGGTAGCGCTGGGCCTTGAACTGCTCCCAGGCCTCGCGCTGCTGGCGGCAGGCGGCGAACCAGGGGGAGATGCCGTCGGTGACCTTGGCGGGCTGCGCGGCCAGGCCCTGGTTCACCCGCTCGAGGGTGGCGGCCGCGTCGCCCACCAGGGGGATGCTGCGGCCGTAGTGCACGGCCGCGTGGGGGTCGGTGTTGATGCTGATGACCCGCTGCGCCCGGGGGTAGCCCGTGCGGGAGCTGTCGCTCTGACACACAGCCCGCGTGCCCACGGCCACCAGCAGATCCGCGTTCTCCATGGCGTGGTTGCCGCAGAGGCTGCCCTTGGAGCCACCCACCAGCATGTTGCGGGGGTGCTCGAAGGGGAGCGCGCCGCTGACCAGGGGGCTGGTTACGGCCACCGCGTCGGCCAGCTCCAGCAGCCGCTCGACCTGCGGACCCGCACCACGGGCGCCGCCGCCCACCCTGACCACCACCCGCTCGGCCTGCATCAGGGCCTCGACCGCCGCCGCGTAGGCACCGTCGTCGCCGGCCGCGGGCATGGCCGGGGGGGCCTGGATGATCAGCTCGGCGGGGTTGAAGCCCTCGAGCGGGGCCGGCTGGGTGTTCATGGGCAGCAGCAGGAAGAACGGCCCGGCCCGGTGGGGATGATCCACGGCCAGCCGCCCCCTGCGCATGGCCGTGGGCAAGGCCCAGGGGGTGTGCAGGGTGTAGGTGTCGCCCATCACCGAGAAGATGCGGTGGAACAGCCCCTGCTCGTGGCGGGGCACCTGCTGCATGTTGGGGCCCTCGTCCTGGGTGGTCTCATCACCCAGCAGGTACCACACGCCCAGCCCGTTGCTGGCGGGCACCAAGCTGGCCGCCAGGGCCTGCAGGGCGCCGGGGCCGATGCTGGTGACCACCGCGGCCTTCTCGCCCGTGACCCAGCGCAGAGCCGCGGCCGCGTGGGACGCCTCGACCTCGCTGCGGCAGGGCACCGTGCGCACCAGGCCGGCCTGCTCGTAGACCCGCAGCACCTCGCCCAGCTCGGTGGACCCGTGGCCAAGGACGGTCAGGAAGGTGGCCACGTCCTGGATCAGCAGGCCCAGCACCAGGGCCTCGACGGTGGTGATGTCCAGGCGGGATGGCAACGCGCCCGTGGCCAGGGCGGCCTGCACCCCGCCCGCGTGGGCGATGATCTGGGCACGGGCGAGGCGCAGGGCGGCGAGGGCCTGCGGGTCGACGGGGGTGGGTGGGGCCATGGCAACCTCCTGAGCGGAGTTCCTATCCTCGCGACTGCTGCGGCCCCAGGGTTCACCGGGCGAGCCGACGGGGGCCGCCAGCGCCCAGCCCAGCGGCGGGCTAGATCGACCCTGTCCGCGCGCCCAGGAGGCCTCCGTGCTGCAAGAGATCAGGGTCGAGCTGGAGTCAGGGGAAGTCCAGGTCTGCAGCGTCGAGGGGCTGGACCGCTACGGCAAGGAGCTGGCGGTGCAGCGGGTGACCCAGAGCGCCGACCCCGACGCCACCGTCTACATCAGCGGCTACACCCCCACCGCCGCCAGCGGCTTCCCCTTCGCGGGCAAGCTGAACCTGTACGGGGTCAGCCGGCTGGGGGGCAACCTGCAGGGCAGCCGCAGCGGCGGGCTGATGGGCACGGCCCTGACCCGGCTGGGCATCGCCGGCATCCAGGTCACCGGCCGCAGCGTCGAGCCGCAGGCGCTGGTCATCGACCCGCGAGGGCGGGCCTGCCTGCGACCCCTCGCCGCCTACGGCAGCGGCATCGAGGGCACCCACGCCCTGGCCCAGGCACTGTACGGGGTGCATGGCCGGGACGCGGCGCTGGCGGTGGTCGACCCCTCCACCACCGGCTTCCGCTACGGTGCGCTGGTCTGCAGCCGCAGCGCCGGCGGCCCGCCCAGCCGCGCCGCGGCCCGGGGCACCACCGTCCTGGGCAGCAACGGCCTGGTGGCCATCGTGGTGGCCAAGCCCGACGCACCCCTGCACCCCGTCGAGCCGGACCGCCTGGCCCGGGCGCGCCAGCTGCAAGCTCGCATGGCCCGCAAGCGCGCCAACAAGGCGCTGGCCGGCAGCGACACCGCCGACGCTCCCCTGCTGGGCGGCACCTACGGCGCCGCGGCCCGGGGCCGGCTCGAGCAGGGCCACGGCCTGTGCAACCTGTTCCGGGACGCGCACGTGCCCGACGCCGTGCTCCAGCGTCTGCTGCCCGACACCATGGTCCTCGAGCAGCTGGCCCTGGCCAGCCAGCACGGGCAGCGCCGCGCCCGCCACGGCTGCATGCCCGGCTGCCCCAACCGCTGCGACCAGACCGCCCTGGTGCCCGTGGGGGACGGCACCGTGCGCGCGGTCAAGGCCGGCGAGTGGGAGACCTACCAGGGGCTCATCAACCTGGGCATCTTCGACGATCTGGTGGCCACCGCCGCCTGGGTGCTCGAGCACTCCAACATCCACGCCTACGACCACATCGAGGCGTTGGTGGTCCTGGCGGCCCTGGCCCTGGCCAGCGAGGGGGGCGCCGACTCGGGCGTGCGCTTCGGTGACGGGGCCTCCCTGCGGGCCGCCCTGGCGCAGGCGGTCGCGGGCCAGACCGACCTGGGCCAGCTCATGCGGCTGGGCGCCGCCGCCGTGGAGCAGCACCACGGCCTCGAGCGCCACTTCACCGTAGGCGGCCACGCCCTGCCCTTCCACAACCCCCGCTCCATGCTCCAGACCGGGGTGGGGCTGTCCTGGACCTACGGCCGCCACGGCGAGTGCTGCGCCGGCCCCGGGCGCCACAACTTCCTGGGCCTACCCTATGATCCCGCCGACCACGCCCTGGCCCCCGAGGTCCATGTGCTCAACGCCGTGCATGCCATGGTGCTGTACGGGGCAATGGATGCCGCCGGCCACTGCTTCTTCATGGGTCCGTCCCTGGCCAGCCTGGCCGAGCTGGAGCTGCTGACCGAGGCCCTGGGTCAGCCCGTGTCCGTGCCCGAAGCCCTGCAACGATCGGCCCAGACCATCCAGGCGATCCACGCCTTCGACGCCGCCAGGGGGGTCCACATCCAGCCGCTGCCGCGGGTGTTCTACGAGCGCGGCACCCGGGGCAACGCTCAGACCCCCGAGCAGGCCCGGGCGTTCAGCGTGCCCTTCGCCCTGGTGCGCGACCTGGGCGCCCGCGCGCTCGAGGGCGTGGCCAGCGGACGGGTGACGCCGCCGGTGGATCTGCTGGATGGGGTGCGAGGGCAGGCGGAGCAGGCTGTGGGAGCGTAGCGGGGGACGGGAACACCTCGACAACGATCAGCTATTCCCCCCATGGACACTATGCTCATGACGATGGCGGCCGCTCCATCCGGCGGCGGACGTCGACTCGACGAGTCCGGGGAGCTCCTATGCACAAGCACCGCTACGGCACGGCCCTCTCTCTCATGTTCGCCGCGGTCAGCGTCTTCCTGGCGTCGTGCAGCGACGCGGTGGAGACCGTCCGCTACGACTTCCCGCGCCTCGAGCTGTCCACGGAGCTGGTGGAGTTCGACGGGGGGGAGCTGGGCGCCGGCGCCCAGCGGACCGTGTGGCTGTCCAACCTCGGCGAGCTTCCCATGGGGATCACCGCCATCGACCTGGCCGACAGCGACCACTACCACCCCAACTTCTCGGTCAGCTGGTCCCTCAGCGAGCTGGAGTGTCCCGGGGGCGGCGACATCGGCGAAGCCGCAGCCAAGGGCTTCACCACCGACAGCGGCGGCGGTGGTGAGACCGACGGGCCCAGCATCGAGGATACGAGCATCGAGGACACGAGCATCGAGGACACGGGCACCGAGCAGGCTCCCCACGGTGCCGTCGCGGTGCTGGACAGAGACTGCCGCCTACCCGTGCACGTCTCGTTCACGCCCAACGACCAGGGCACCCTGTGGGGCTCGCTCATCATCCGCACCGGCAACGCGTACTCGAGCTACGGCCCCGTCGACGTTCCGGCCTTCTTCTCCGACCCCATCCACTCGAAGCGCATGGTCTATCTGGTGGGCGACGCGGATCGAAGAACCGGCAACATCACGGTCGATCCGCGGCGCTACGACTACGGCCACCTCTGGCCCGGCACGGACGAGCGAGCCTACATCGCCATCCAGAATACCGGCGACCGCGACCTCACGGTTCAGGAGCCTCGGCTCGATGGCTGCGCCGATTCCTTCGAGATCACCGCCGTCGGCTTCGACGGTGCCTACGGAGTGATCGAGCCAGGCATCTCCACCTTCGTCGAGGTCACCTTCACCCCCGAACTCACCGACGCCGCGGCCTGCTCCATGATCGTCGAGTCCGACGACGAAGACTCCCCCCGCGTCGAGGTCGACCTGCTGGCCAACTCCGGCACCAACCAGGGAAACGTTCCCCCCACCGTTGTCATCCGCAGCCCAGGCGTCGGCCACTCGTGGTCCGGCGGTGAGGCCGATTCCCTTCAGCTGCAGCTCAATATCTTCGACCTGGACCAGCCCGCCGACACCCTCACCTGCCTGGTCAGGTCCATGGTGCTGGCCGAGGGCGCCTCGGTGGCCGACTGCGGGGCCGATGACGAGTCAGGCCTGGTCTACGTGGATGTCCCCTACGCGAGCGTGGGCAGCGGCATCGACACCATCAAGGTCCAGGTCAGGGACGCCTCGGATGTCTTCTCCTACGCCAGCATCTCCGTGCTCTGGCGCACCGAGTCCCCTCGAATCGACAGCGACAGCGACGGCTGGGGCCTCGTCGCCGACGCCGATGGCAACTTCGACTGCGACGATCTCGCGGACGACACCTACCCCCACGCGGCCGAGCTGGCCGATGGCCAGGACAACGACTGCGACGGCGTCATCGACGAGGGCACCCAGGCCTACGACGACGACGGCGACTCGTTCAGCGAGAACGACGGCGACTGCAACGACTACGACGAAGACGTCTTCACCGGTGCCTGGGAGGTCGCGGACTACAAGGACAACGACTGCGACGGCGTCATCGACGAGGGCACCACCCTGTACGACGACGACGGTGACGGCTACGCCGAGATGGACCAGGACTGCGACGACGAAGACCCCGCGGTCCACCCCGGCGCGGTCGAGTACTGCGACGGCATCGACAACGACTGCAACGGCCTGCGAGACTACGCCGACGGCTGCATCGAGACCAGCACCCAGCCCTACGGGGTGGGCGGCATCAAGCTGCAGCAGACCGCATGCGAACCAGGCGACAGCCTCACAGCCTCGGTCTTCGCCTACGATGGCGACGGTCAGGCCCTCGACTACACCTGGACCGGCAACGATGGCCTGGTCATCGCACCCTTGACGGGGTCTCCCAGCGTCACGGTCACCTGTCCCAGCCCTGGCAACACCCAAGGCAGCATCCTGGGCATGTCCGTCACCATCACCGACGAAGACAACAACATCGACTGGGCCCTCGATGAGCTGTGGGTCTACCCTGCCGGCGACCTCTACCGTCAGTACGCCCGGATCGTCCTCGAGCCGAGCTCCTGCGCCACCGGCAAAGCCATCCCGGCCCTGTCGCTGGCATGGCTGGCCCTGGTGGGGGTCGCCATCCGCCGCCGCCGGGAGGACAAGCTCCTCGGTTCCCCGG
>CALDOK010000416.1 GCA_937912125.1 uncultured Pseudomonadota bacterium | reverse complement strand
ACAGATGGAGCGGCTCAGCGCTTCAGCGCGCCGCGTCGCTCATGCACATGATCACCAGCGCGTTGTCCGCCATCTGCTGCCCAGTGCTCACCCACGCGCTCTCGAGCACCCAGTCGCAGAGCTTGCTCCGCAGCTCTCCTTGGAGCGCCAGGTCCTGGCCCGCGAGGTTGGACAGCTCGTCGGGATCCATCACCAGATCGTACAGCTCTTCCTGCTCGGTGGGGTAGGTGTGGCCCGAGCCCGAGTAGGGGTGGCAGTCGTCGAACTCGGTCTCGCCGCTGTAGATGTACTTGGCCTCGTGCCACACGACGCCTGCGGTGTGCACGCCGCGCTCGAAGAACACCGGCTCGTCGGCGTCCTCGGTGCTCGTCATGGCGCTGAGCAGCGAGCGCGACTCACCGCCCTCTTGCCACTCGAAGGCGTTGGCCAGCTCGACCACCGTCGGGGCTACGTCCACCGGGCTTCGCCAGCTCTCGAGCCACACCCCTGCGGGCGTCACGCCTGGGGCACGGAAGGCGTAGACCACGTTCAGCACGCTGTTGTAGGGAGAGCAGCCGTGGGCGAAGTAGCGGTTGTGGTCCGCCAACTCCTCGCCATGGTCTACGCCGAACACCACCACTGCGTCCTCGTACCTCCCCACCTTGTCCAGCTCGCTGAACACCCGGGCCGTGAGCTGGTCGGTCTCGCGGATCTGGCTGGCGTAGGCCGCTTCCATGTGGTCGCGGTCCTGTTCACTGTACTCCAGGGTGCTGAACGTGACGCCCCGGACGTCGTTGGCGCTGCCTGGATCCAGATCTCCCTGGTAGCTCTGGGGATGGAACTCGCTGTACCAGGGCTCCACCAGCTCGTAGGGATCGTGGGGGTGAGCCAGGTGCAACCACAGGAACAGGTGTTGTCCATCCCGCAGGCCAGCGAGATCGTCCACCAGCCGGTCCACCAAGATGATGTCGCGCTCTTGCCGGGAGCCGGAGTCGATCTCGGCGGGGCTGGTGCACTCGGTGCGGTCCACGCCGCTGGCGATGATCTGGCACATGTTCGCCGAGTAGGCCCAGGTCGTGTACCCGGCGTCTTGGAAGCGGTCCATGAGGGTGGGGAAGCGGGGTGCGTCCCCTCTGTTGTCGCGCACCCCGTGCTTGTGGGGGTAGGCGCCGGTGAGCATGGACGACAGCGCTGGGCCGGTGAGCCCGCGGGGGGTGAGCATGCGCGGGAACACCGTAGCGTCGTCGAAGAAGTCGTCGAGGTTGGGGGTCGTGTCCCAGGTGCGCTCGGTGCCCAGCAGGAGCTCGGTGCGCACCGTGTCCCATGTGACGACCACCACGGTCTCGGCCCCCTGAGGCTGGTGGCATGCCGTGAAGCACGAGCAGGCGAGGGCGAGGGCTGACCGGTGAGCAGATCTCATGGCCCATCCTACCCTCGCGTCCTCGTGGGCTGCCAGGGTGGCCGAACACGACCGGCCCGCCGGGATGGCGGGTGAGGTGGAGGAGAGCAGGGCAGGGCCGCAGGGACGGGGCCGGGATAGGAACAGTGCCAAAGGAGCCTGGGCCCCTCATCGCCTGTCTCGAGACCGAGGCTCCACACCGCGAGGGAGATCGTTCATGTCACACCGAGCCTGGTTCTTGTCGGCCGTCTTCAGCCTCTCCCTGGTGGCCTGCAGCCGCGACGTGCCCACCGAGGAGTGCTGCACGGTCGAAGGCGTCGTCAAGATGTGCGACGAGGGTGTCACCAGCGACGTGGTGATCTCGGCGATCCAGGCCTCGGGCACAGTCCACGAGCCCACACCCGACGAGATCATCGCCCTGCACAAGGCCTGCGGCGACGGCGCCGTCATCGAGGCGTTCCGTGGCTCGGACGCGCAGGCCGCCTTGGACGCCGTGGAGGCTGCACAGGTCGCGGCCCAGCAGGAACAGGAACCCGAGCGGCTCCCCGTCCTGTCACTCCGCGTCTCCCAGGGCAGCAGGGGGATCGAGGTCTTCAACACCAGCGGGCAGCCCTACACCAACCTCGTGTTGTCGGCCAACGGCGAGTACACCTACCGCCTGCCGGTCACCCTCGCTCCCGGAGATGGCGACTACATCCGGATCGCCAGCTTCAAGAACCGCAATGGCGTCAAGCTGGACAAGGCCGTGGGCGTGAAGTCCCTCTACATCCGGGGTGACCAGGGCGAGTACTCCAGGCGCTTCTGATCCTGGCCCTTCCAGCGTCGCGCCCGCAGCGGTCCTCCTCGCCGCGATAGATCCCCCCATGCGCTACGTCCAGCCCCTCTTCCGCCCGCCCTCAGAAGCCCAGAGCTACATCCTCCAAGCGACGCTCGGGTGCTCGAACAACCACTGCACCTACTGCGCCATGTACGCCTCCAAGCGCTACACCGTGCGCCCCCTGCAAGAGGTCCTCGAGGACGTCCAGCTGGCCCGGCGGCAGCTCGGCGCCGGGGTGACCAAGGTCTTCGTTGCCGACGGTGACCCCCTGGCCATGCCCATGGCCCACTGGGAGCCCATCCTCGAGGCTCTGGCGGCCGCGTTTCCACGGCTGCGGCGCGTGTCCACCTATGCCACCGCCATCAACCTGTTGGACAAGACCCCCTCGGAGCTTGCGCGCCTGCGGGAGCTCGGGCTGTCCCTGCTCTACATCGGGCCCGAGTCTGGGGACGATCCTACCCTGCGGCGCATCGCCAAGGGCGCGGACCACGCCCAGCACGTCCTGGCCGCTCAGCGTGCTCATGCCGCCCAGATGCGGCTCTCCGCCATCTTCCTGCTGGGCTGTGCCGGGCTGGAGCGCTCCGCGGAGCATGCCCTGGGCTCGGCCCGCCTGGCCACGGCCATGGACCCGGCCTTCGTCAGCGCCTTGACGGTCACGGTGGTGCCTGGCACGCCCCTGCACCGCCTGCAGGAGCGGGGAGACTTCGTGCTGCCCGATGTGCTGGGCTTGCTCGGGGAGCTCCGCAGCTTCGTGGCCCACTGCGAGACCACCGACGCGGTCTTCCGGACCAACCACGCCTCGAACTACCTACCCCTGGCCGGTCGGCTGCCCGTCGATCGCGATCGCATCCTCGCCACCCTCGACAGCGCCATCCAGGGGCACATCCCCCTGCGGCCCGAGTGGTCGCGGGGGCTCTGAGGCCACGGAGCACCGGTGGATATCTTCACCCACGTGGTAGCAGGCGGACTGGCGGGCGGCTGCGCGGCGCTGATGATCCGCGGCGCCACGGCGCGGGTCGCGGCCGCGTGCTCCTGGGGTGCCCTGGGCGGCTTCTTGCCGGACATCGACGCGGCCACCCGGGTGCCCGGGTTCGACGCCAGCATCGGTCGCTGGCTGCAGCTGCAGCCGGGTGAGCTGATCTACGCTGGCGGGGAGTGGTACTCCCACCACCACTTCACCCACTCCCTGGTGGCGGCCCTGGGCGCGGCCCTGGTGGTCGCGGGCCTGCTGGGCCTCGAGCGCGCGGTCTTAGGGGCGGGGTACGATCGGGCCCGCACGGTCAGGGTGTTGGTGGCGCCCAGCGCGCTGCTGGCTGGCTACCTGCTGCACCTGGTGGGGGATCTGGTCACCCCCGCCTCGGTGTGGGGCGGTGTCCAGCTGCTCTGGCCCCTGGACACCATGGTGGGCGGCTGGGGCTGGGCCTGGTGGTTCAACAACTACGATCTCTTCCTGGTCCAGCTGGCTGGGCTGGCGGGGTTGGGGCTGGTGTCCCTGGTCCCCCGCACCCGCCCTGTGCTGGCCCGGGCGCTGCCAGCCAGCCTGCTCGCGCTGGTGCTGCTGGTCTGCTCCGCGCTGCTCCAGCTGCGCGAACACGACTACGCCTACCGTGGCCACGCCCCGGACTACTGGGCCCTCGAAGAGGCCTCCCTGGACGAACAACGGCGGATCTTACCGCCGGAACTGTACGAGCTGATGATCGGATTCGACGCCGCCATGCCACTACCCTTCTGAGGGCTCGTCGCGCCTGGCCCCCATGCCCGGGGTCTGTTTGCCGAAAACACTGGAAATACCGAGCTTGACCAGCGCCCTGGCTGCGGGTAGCCTGCGCGCGAGCCCCAGGAGGTCCAGCATGTCCACGCCTCGCACCGCCCTCATCCTTCTCCTGGCGGCTGGAACGGGCTTGTTGGGCATCGACTGCGGCGAGAAGATCCTGCTCGACACCGGCCCCGAGACCGGCTTCGACTCGAACGCTGGGCCCGTCGACTACGACGATGCCGACGGCGATCTGATCATGGACATCCACGAGGGGGATGGCGACGACGATGCCGATGGCGACGGCACGCCCAACTACCTGGACACCGACTCCGACGGCGACACAATCAACGACAAGATCGAAGCCGGCGACACGGATCCCTACACCCTGCCCATCGACTCCGACGGCGACGGCATCA
>CALDOK010000415.1 GCA_937912125.1 uncultured Pseudomonadota bacterium | reverse complement strand
GTCGATACGGCCCCCCCCGAGGGCGACACCGACACCGACACCGACGCCGACACCGACGCTGACGCAGACTCCGACGCGGACTCCGACGCGGACTCCGACGCCGACACCGACGCCGACGCCGACGCCGACACCGACGCCGACGTGGACACGGGCACCATCGAGAGCCGTGACGGCATCTACGCTGGCGACTTCAACCTCGACGGCTCGGGCCTCGACGGCATGGTCACTGACTCCTGCGTGGGCACGGTCGAGCTCGTCGTGGTCGAGGCCGACGATCCGATGATCAAGGGGCAGGGCTGCTGCCAGTTCGTCGGCATGCTCGCGGGCCCTCCCTTCAACCTCACCGACACCTACTGCGGTGACCTCGAAGGCGACATCACCACGGATCCCCTCTGCGAGGGACAGCTGGTCGCCGACATGGGCTTCGACACCATCACCGACGACTGGGAGGGCCAGTTCACCGGCCTGATCCTCACCGGCAGCTTCGAAGGTGAGCAGCTCATCACGGTCAAGGGCTTCGAGGTGGACCTCACCTACGCAGGCGCCTTCGAGGCCGAGCGTCAGTAAGCGGCCGGTCCTGCCTCGGAGCTAATCCAGGGGCTCGACGAGCCACTCGGGCAGGCCCGGGGCGTCCCACCCATCGCCGCCCACATCGACCCAGATGGGGTTGGTGAGGGCGTATGGGATCATGGGGGACTTGCGCGGACGGGGCGGGGCGGGGGAGAGCAGCGCGGCCAGGGATGGCATGGAGCTGAGGGCTTCGGTGACCACGTCCTGGAACTGCAGGCTCTCGCGCTCGAGGGTGGGGAAGACCGGCTCGAGGTCGTCGTCGCCCAGCGCGATGACGGCGTACCAGGCGTCGTCGCTGGGGTCGACGGTGACGGTGGTGCTGAGGTTGAGCACCTGATCGTGGCTGTCCACGGGGATGACCTGGATGAGGGTGCCGTTTTCGTACAGCTCCACCACGTCGACGTCGAACCAGCCGGGAGACTGGACCTCGATGAACAGCTCCACGGGCCCGTTGGCGGCGATCTCGCTGCCGATGGGCTGGCCGTCGGCTTCGAAGCGGATGAACGGGCCGTAGGAGGCCACGGCCTGGTGGGCGCGCAGCATGTCCGCGATCTCGCCAGGATCGACGAAGGCGGGATCGTCGGTGGAGCAGGCGACCCAGGTGCGAGGCTGACCCGAGGGGGTGCTGGAAGGGCTGTGGGTGTCGGAGCTGGCCACCGCGGTGATCTTGTAGCCCAGGTTGAGCAGGGTGAACCAGGTGTCGATCTGGCCCTTGATGTTGGCGGCCAGCTGGGTGTCGCCGTCGATCAGCGCCTGCTGCTCGTCGAGGGTGCGCTCGTTCCAGGCGTACGGGGTGATGGAGCGCCCCTGGGCGTACGCGTCGGCTTCGTCCTGGGTGGGGGAGCGGAGCAGGTCGAAGCGGTAGGAGTTGAAGACCTCGAGGACCTCGAACTCCATGGAGAAGTTGTCCGGGGAGAGCAGGTCGTTGGTGAGGGACAGCATGGGGCGCTGGATGAGCACCTCGCCGTCGTCTTCGCCGTAGGGGTTGAGGCCGAACTGGTCGAAGTAGCCCAGGATGCCGTCGTGGGGGTGGGCCACGATGACGATGGGGTCGTAGCCCGCGGGGCCGCTGGCCCGGATGGTGTCGAAGATGTCCTCGGGCTCCATGTCGGTCCACTCGAAGGCGCCGCCGTTGGGGAGGAGCTCGTCCTGGACCTGGGGGAAGCCGATGAAGTGGCCCATCTCCATGGGGGACACTTCGACGCCGGTGACGGTCTGGATCCAGGGCTCGAGGCCCATGGCTTCGACGACGGGGGCGTAGTTGGTGAGGTAGTCGTGGTCGGTGGAGGGGAAGAACTCCACGCCCTCGGCCACCATGGAGCGCAGCCGGGCTTCGATGGTGGTTCCGGCGTCGAAGCTGCGCTCACCGTGTACGTGCAGGTCGGCGGCGATCCAGCCGGAGGTGTCGACGCTCTCGATGACCTGGAGCTGGACGTGGGTGGTGTCGTGGTCGGTGACCATGAAGTAGGGCGAGGTGTCGATCTCGTACTCGGGACCGCGGCTGGCCACGGCGTAGTACTCGCCCAGGGGCAGCATGAACTCGACGGGCTCGCCGACGTAGAAGTCTTGGCTGACGTTGTGCCCGGCCTGGTAGCCGTCGCCCAGCACCGAGCTGCGGGTGCTCTCGACGGGGGGCTTGGGGTAGACGGTGACCTTGGCGGGGATGCTGCGCCCGGTCTGGTCCACCACCTCGAAGCTCGCATAGCCGGCCATGGGAAGGGTGAGGGTGACGCTGATCTCGGCGCCCTGGGTGATGTCGATCTCCACCGCCTGGCCCGTGGGGCGGCCCTTCTCGTGGGCCAGCAGGGTCCACTGGCCTTCGGGCAGCAGCCCGCCGAAGGAGCCGTCGTCCACCACGTCGCGGCCGATGTCGGTGCCCCACTCGGCCCAAGGCCGCGAGGCGCGCTGCTCGCCGTGGCCTTGGTAGGCGAAGACGTGGACATCGGAGAGGGGGTTGTTGGTGCCTTCTTCGAGCACGGCGCCGCTGATCTGGCCCGTGGGGGTGCCCCGGGCCTCGAGGATCACGTCGAGCACCGAGCCGACGTCGCCTTCGCCCACGGCGAAGATGCGCTCGGCGGTGAGGGCCGTGCCGTCGGGGAAGCGGTCGTTGCCCATGGCCTCCTGGCCCACCATGCCGTGGGAGATGCCAGCGGTCTGGTTGGAGGTGAACATGGGCACATACAGCGGCCCCTCGAGGCTGGCGTAGCCGTAGGAGGTGCCGTCGCCGGTGCTGGCCATCCAGTCGACCTCGAAGGGGTCGAGGAACAGGTTCTGGCCCGCGGCGTTGGCCTCCTGCACCGCCAGATCCTCGTCGAAGCCGATGCCGGGGGCGAACACGTCCAGGGAGCCGCCGCTGAGGTAGAGGTCGCCCACCACCAGGCCGGTTTCGATGGCGTACTCGAGGAGAGGATCGTCGGTGCCCATGGGGGTCATGGGCTCGCCGATGGTCTGGGGCTCGCCGCCGCCGTAGGTGACCGTGGTGATGATGCGCAGGTAGCCGGCGCCCGGCTCGAGCACATAGTCGGTGACCAGGTCGAGATCCGGGGCGCCCACCAGGCCCCACAGGGCGTCCAGCAGGCTGAGGAAGCCGGCCGCGGGGGCGGTGACCCGAACCACCGCGGCGTCGCCGTAGGGATGGTCCGCGGGGATCTCGATGCTGCCCGTCTCGGCGTCGAGCTTCATGATGTTGAGGTTGGCGGTGGGGAACATCTCGGAGAAGAGATCGTTGCCGTGGCCTTGATCGTAGCGGGGGTCGTAGCGCTGCAGGTCGGCGTCGACGATGGAGCCGCCGTAGAGGTTGGGACCGTAGGAGTTGCTGGCTCCGACGATGGCCACCCGAATCCGATCGTTCTCGAGCAGCCAGTCCCCCGGCTGCGCGATGGCCTTGGTGCCGCCGATGGCCTGCGACAGGTCTTCGATCTGGTAGACCCGCGCGAAGGGTTCCACGTCGGTCGAGCAGCTGATGAGCAGGGCGCTAAGGAGCAGAATTGGGAGGCGCGACACACTGACCTCGCTCTCGCGGTTTCCGCCTGGCCAGAAAGAGGCTAGGGGACTCGCAAGCCGAAGCGGTATGGTAAACGTCCGTGCCGGTGCTCGCAAAGAGGAAGAACGTCATGTCCGGAAACCATGCGCGTTGCGCTACCATCTCCCTCCTCGGTCTCCTCCTGGCGACCCCCACCGCGGCCTTGGCGCAGGACGCCGACGCGCCCGTATTCCAGCCCGTGGCGCTGGTTCAGGTCTGGGCCACGGCCTGGGATCAGGACCGTGATGCTCAGGCGGATCCGGCCGGGTACGGCGACCCCGAGGACGATCCCGGCTTCAAGATCCGGCGGGCCCGCATCGGCGCCACCGGCGACCTTGGCCACGGCCTGAGCTACAAGGTGGTCTTCGGCGCGGCGAGCCCCTACGACGCATGGTCCAGCTCCGACACCGACATCGGCCTGGTGGATGGGTCCTTCGGCTACACCAACGGCGACTTCGACGTGGCGGTGGGTCAGCAGAAGGTGCCCTACTCCCGCGAGCAGCTCATCTCCGCCAGCCAGCTGGTCTACACCGAGCGCGCCGTGGTCACCGAGCACATGGTGCCCGGCCGCGAGACCGGCCTGGTGGCGGGCTACACCTGGAAGGGCCTGGGCCTCCGGGCGGGCGTGTTCAACGGCTCCGGTAGCTTCCTGGGTGACGACAACCTGGGCCTGCTCAGCGCGGCGCGGCTGTCCTACACCAACAGCGAAGCTGGCGAAGACATGACCACCTGGGGCGAGGTCGATGGCCTGGTCTTCGGCGTGGCGGGCAATGGCTTCTACAACGATGACCTCAGCACCAGCACCATGTCCGCTGGCGGCGACGCCATCGTGCGGATCGCGGGCCTGTCCGCGCTGGTCGAGGCCCACTTCGCCACCATCAAGCCCACCAGCACCGACGTGGCGCCCGCGGATGTGCTCGCGGGCACCGCGCGCAGCGGCATGACCGGGCAGCTGGGCTACAGCATCGGCGCCTTCGAGAACGCCCTGCGCTTCTCCATGTACGACGACAACGGTGAGGCCGAAGACAACGGCGACATCTGGGAGCTGTACGGCGGCACCACCGTACACCTGGCTGACGATCACGCGCGGCTGGGCTTGGGCTACGTGCATCGCCACGAGCTGGCCGGCCAGTCTCTGCCCAACGACACCATTCGGCTGTGGGTCCAGGGCAAGTACTAGGCTCACCAACGCGATGTCCGACGTCCTGCGCTTCGACCCGGAGACCCGCTAGGACTGCACGTCCTGCGGGCTGTGCTGCAGCGTTGAGCTGGCGGTGCTCGCCAGCACTGCAGAGAAGAGCCACATCGAGTAGCTGCCCTGGGATCAGCTTCCCAGGACGAGCGGGTCCCGCTCCGCCACGAGCCGGCGGGTGAAGATCTTTGGAGGATCCCCAAGCGGGGCGAAGTGAGGATCTCGAGTCCATCTTCGCCGAGCCCATCACCCAGGCCGGCGCCGTCCAGGGCGTTCGGTACCCGCTGACCCCAGACGCACACCTCCCTGACGCCGAGGTTCAGGCGGTCTTCGACACCGTGCTCCAGGGCATGGGCGGCGATGTCTTCGCGGCCATGCGCCGGCTGGCGGCCTTCGCGGCCAGCGCTCCCAGGCTCGCCTCGATCCGCGCCTGGCCCAGGCCTGGGCGGATCCCCAGGTGGCGCTGGCCGCGGCTCAGGTGTTCACGCCAGCGAGCCTGGCCTAGCCCAACCACTCCTCGACCTCGGGCGGCAGGTACAGCATCCCCAGCAGGTCGCTGGCCCAGTCGACGCTCTTGTCGGCTTCGAGGCGGCGCACCATGCGCACCGCGAGAACCTGGACCGGCGCCAGCTCGTTCCAGGCTGCGGTCTCGAGAAAGCGCCACTCGTTGCCCTGGATCTTCCCGCCGGTGGCGCCCGTGATGCAGCGGTCGCAGAGCATCACGGCGTGATCCGGGTCGGGCTCCTCGGGGATCGGGGCGACCTCGAAGGGGGTGAGCCGGGTGCCGGATGCATCGCAGAGCTCACAGCGAGAGCGGGCGCGGCGGGAGAGGGGGCGCCCGAGGGCAGCGATGGCTTCTTGCCGCTGCTTGAACTGTTCGCGTCCGGTGGCCATGGCGTCTCCTCTTCGACGGCCGCGTCCTTAACCTGCAGCGGGAGGCCCTGCGGTGGTGCGGATCTCGCCCCCCGGCGCGTTAGGTCGTCCCCATGTCCGCAGCTCCTCCAGTGGTCCTGGTCGCGGCCGGCTCCGATCCGAGCGGAGGGGCGGGGCTGCAGGCCGACCTCAAGGTCCTGGCGGACCACGGCGTGTACGGCGCGGCCGCTGTCACCGCGCTGACAGTGCAGAACACGCTGGGGGTGCGCGCGGTGCACGCGGTTCGGCCCGCCGTGGTTCGGGACCAGCTGGTGGCGGTGCTCGAGGATCTGCCGGTGGCGGTCATCAAGCTGGGCATGCTGGGCAGCCTGGGCGTGCTGAGCGCCGTGGTCGAGGCGCTCGAGGTGGCGGGGCAGGGGATCCCCGTGGTGCTCGATCCCGTGCTGCGCTCCACCAGTGGGCGTCCGCTGCTGCACGGTCGAGCGCTGACGGCCCTGGTCCACCGCCTGCTGCCCATGGTCGCGCTGATCACCCCCAACCTTCGAGAGGCCGAGGCCCTCGCGGCGGTGGTGGGCGACCTGCCGGCCCACTGCGCTGCCCACGGGGTGGCGCTGCTGCTCAAGGGTGGGCACGGCACCGGCGACGTCCTCGAGGATCGGCTGCTCCTGCCCGCTGGTGGGCAGCTGCGCTTCGCGCACCCTCGCGTCGCCAGCCGCAACCTGCACGGCACGGGCTGTGTCCTGGCCTCGGCCATCGCCGCTCGCTTGGCCCTGGGAGCCTCCATGGGGCAGGCGGTCGAGGGCGCGGTTGGCTACCTCCAGGGGCGCATCCTGGCGGGCCAGGGGTGGTCCCTGGGAGCCGGAGACGGTCCGCTGCCGGTGGGGCTGCTCGCGTCTTCGCGCGAAGACGGGCAGGGATAGGAGCCTCGGTTCCTGAGAGAGCCGGACGCCGGGCCTACTTCCAGCCCTCGTGGTGGAGCACCGGGCGGGCGTCGTCATCGAGCTCGGCCTCGATCTCGTGGAAGCTTGCGGTGCCCCACTCCACCTCGCCGTCGGCCTGAACCGCCGTGACCTCGCCCTCGAAGCGGTAGCCGAAGTCGGACAGCTGGGTGCCGGGGGAGTAGTTGGTGGCGTGGCCCGAGGCCCAGCCTTGCTCGGCATCCAGCCCCACGGCCAGGCTGCGCAGGTAGGCCCCCCGCAGGTCCGCGTCGTCCTCGTGGAAGTGGAAGTCCAGGGAGCTCCACCCCGCGATGGCCTGGTCCCAAGACAGGGCCAGCGGTCGATCGGTCAGTTCGGGATCGGGCTGCTCCTCCGGGTCGAACTGGTTGCCCGAGAACTCGTAGGACTGCTGGTGAGCCACGCTGTGGCGCTCGAGGCCGTCGGGGGTGGCCACGGCCATGACCCGCGCGGTGATGGGCACCTGGGCCTCGGTGACGACCTCGTCCTGGCAGGCGCGGTACTCCTCGAAGCTCAGGCCGGCCTCGAAGCTGCCCTGCACGGTGACGGTGACGGCGCTGCCGTCGTCGGAGAGCTGTGGATCCACCAGGCTGAGGGCGATGTGGCGCGGGTGCCAGCCCAGCATGGGGATGTAGCAGCCGGCGCCCCCCGCGAGCTCGTAGTCG
>CALDOK010000414.1 GCA_937912125.1 uncultured Pseudomonadota bacterium | reverse complement strand
GGTTGACCGCCTTGGCCATGGCCGAGGCCACCGCGAGGTCGGTGCAGGCCAGCAGAGGGTTGGTGGGGGTCTCGAGGTACAGGGCCTTGGCGTGGGGGTGCGCTGCGAGCACCAGCTCGAGCTTGGCCAGGTCGCTGGTGTCCACCTCGACCACCTGGATGCCCATCCGCTCGAGGACATTATCCGCCAGGTGGGTGGTGGCCCCATAGACCACATCCCCCATGATGATGGTGTCCCCTGAGCTGGCCACAGCCATCAGGGCCGCTGCGATGGCGGCCATGCCCGAGGCGAAGGCCTGGGTGTACACGCCCACATCAGGGTTGGCCCGCTTGAAGTCACCGCCCTCGAGGGCGTTGATCTTGGCCTCGAGCAGCCGAACCGTGGGGTTGCCCAGCCGGGTGTAGACGTACCCAGGCTGCTCCTTGGCGAAGATGGCCGCACCTTCGGCCGCGTCCTGAAACACAAAGGTGGAGGTCTGGTAGATGGCCCCTGAGTGCGCGACGTGCTGAGGCTGCCCGACATGTTCGCCCGCATGCAGGGCCCGGGTGGCGAAGCCGCAGTCCAAGTAGAATTCGTCGAGGTTCTTGTTGTGGGAGTCTTCCAATTTTCGTTCCTTGCTGGTTGGGTAGGGGGGGGGCTGGGATCAGTCGATGAGGTCGAACTCCTTCATGCGTCGCCACAGGGTGGAGCGGCTTATGCCCAGGGCTGCAGCAGTCTTCTCTCGGCGCCAACCATGGGCTTGCAGCAGCTCGACGAGGCGTTGCGCTTCCGGGCTCCGCAGCGGGCGGGCATCGGCCTGGATGTCGGCCTCCAGGATCGCACGGATGGAGGGTCGATTGGAGTGGACTTGGCCCAACTCACCTTCGACGCCAACCGAGGCCGAGCAGAGGCCCGCGGCCGGCCGAGCGAGCCTCCACATCATCTCCACCGCACCCACAGCGCTTCCGCTGTCGTCGCGGAGAATGGTGGTGTGGACGCCGACCGGTGCCCTGCGGCGTGAGCGATGATGGAGCCATATGCGCGCGGCTCTGGCAGGTTCTCCTGAACCCAACGTCCTCCTTAGAGGACACTCGCCGCAGCAGTGGTCGGTGCGAAACACCTCGAAGCACCACCGCCCGATGGCCCGGCGACTGGACAGCCCCGTCAGAGCCTCCGCCGCGGCGTTGAACGATGAGATCCGCATGTCCTCATCCACCGTGAAGATCGCCTGCTCGAGGCTGCTCAGGATCAGGTGGTTGAGCTGCGATGCTGGGAGGTCGGAGGGTGGGCGTGCGTCCCACTGGCGACGTTCACCCTGCGTCCTGTCGTCCGGCATGTTCATGGCCTGCTCCTGGCCACCAGGCGTGGCCGATGCGACGAGGTGTGTTGCCTTCGCAAGGACCGCGCCAGACTCCTTCGCTCCAGCGTCCAGTTGCCGGCCATCCCTCCATGAGTGGCCTTCCATGTGCCGATGCCGACCCACACGGGCTCAGCTCGCGTCGGAGCGGTCATCCCGGACCGGACTGCGAGACCAGACCGACGCAGATTCGAGACTCCACATAGTGGTAGTGGCGCAAGGTTGAGACGGTCGGGCCCATCCCTATCGATCCGACGCCGCGCTACTCGCCCTGGGGCTCACCACCCCGCTCGGACTCCAGGTCGAAACGTCGGAGGTAGTGGCTGAGGGCCCGGGGGCTCAACCCCAGCGCCTCGGCGGCTCGCTGCTTCTTCCAGCCGGCGTCTTCGAGCGCACGGAGGATGCGGGCCCGCTTGAACTCCTCGACGGCTCCCGCCAGCTCGCGCGTGGAGGATGGTGCTGGGGCTGTGTCCACCTCGCTGTCCCCGGATGCGCCAGCGGATCGGACCCCTGGTAAGTGGAGCCTGCGAATACGATCCCCCGACGACAGTACGGCGGCTCGCTCGAGCAGGTTGCGCAGCTCGCGCACGTTCCCCGGCCAGTCGTAGGCGGACAGGCTGGCCAGCAGCTCCGGTTCCAGGGTCAACCCGGGACGCCCCAGGCGCTGCCCGAGGCGCTCACAGAGCTCTATGGCCAGGCCGGGAAGATCCTGGGGCCGCTCTCTCAGCGGGGGAATGACCACTGGGAAGACCGCCAAGCGGTAGTAGAGGTCCGATCGAAAGCGACCTTGGGCGACCAGCTGCTCGAGGTCCCGGTTGGTGGCCGCCAGGATGCGCACGTCCACCTGGATCTCCTCGCCGCTGCCCACCCGGCTGAACCGCCGCGTCTCCAATACCCCCAGCAGCTTGCCCTGCTGGGCGGGGGGCAGGTCTCCGATCTCGTCGAGGAACAGGGTGCCGCCATCGGCCAGCTCGAACTTCCCTGCCCGAGAGGCGTCGGCGCCGGTGTAGGCCCCGCGCACGTGGCCGAATAGCTCGCTCTCGAGCAGGTCCTTGGGGATGGCGGGGCAGTTGACCCGGATGAGGGGGCGCTCTGCCCGCCGGGAGAGGGCGTGGATGGTCTCGGCCGCCAACTCCTTCCCCACACCACTCTCACCCAGCACCAGCACGGTGGTGTCCGTGGGCGCCACCCGCTGCACCAACTGCAACACACGTCTCATCGCGGGTGAGTCCGCCACCAGGGAGCGGCCAGGGCCTCCCGCCACCTCTCCCCGCAGGTAGAGGTTTTCGCGCTGGATGCGCTGGGCGTGCAGGGCTCGTTCCGCGATCATGCGCAGCCCATCGAGTTCGAAGGGCTTGAGCAGGTAGTCGAAGGCGCCCAGCCGCATAGCCTCCACAGCGCCGCTGACGGTGCCATAGGCGCTCATGACCACCACCTGGAGCTCGGGTTGGAGCGCGCGGGCGGCCTGCAGTAGCTCGATGCCCGAGCGCCGTGGCAGGCGCACATCGGTGATCAGCAGATCGAAGTCGGCCTGCTCGAGCCGCTGTTCGGCGTCCTCGGCGCGGGTGGCGGTGGTGACCCGGTGGCCGTGCTCGGCGAAGAGGCGCTCCAAGAGCCGGAGCAGCTTGGCTTCGTCGTCCACAATGAGCAGTCTGGCCATGGTTCAACCTCGTCGGGGGGGCAGGGTCAGGCGGGCGATGGTGCCGCTTCCAGGGTGGGCATGGAGGCTCAAGCTGCCGCCGTGCTGCTCCACGATGCGGCGGCTCAGGGGAAGGCCCATGCCGACGCCAGCCTCCTTGCGGCTGAAGAACGGCTCGAAGACATGGCCCTGGTCTTCGGGAGCGATGCCACCACCGGTGTCCTCGATCTCCAGCAGCAGGCCTCCGTCGGTGGCATGCCGGGCACGTACCGCTACCGAACCGCCCTCAGGGCCGAGGGCCTCCGCGGCGTTGGACAGCAGATTGACCAGCACCCGGTGGAGCAGGGTCTCGTCCCCCCAGCAGCCCAGGCCGGGGGGAATGTCCAGCGCAGGCGAGGCACAGTGGCTGACCCGCTCGAGCTCGGCGCTCGCGCCCTGCACCAGGCTCGAGACCTCCAGGAGCTCCGGGCGGAGTTCCATCGGGCGGGCATAGTCCAGCAGCTCACGGACCAGCAGCTCGAGCCGTGTGACCTCCCCGATGACATCTTCCAGGGCTCGCTCATCGTCAGGGTACTGCCTGCGCACCAGCTCTGCGGTCCCGCGGATGATCTGCAGGGGATTGCGGATCTCGTGGGCCAATCCCGCGGTGAGCTCACCCAGCACCGACAGGCGCTCTTTGCGTAGCAGTTCGTCTTGCACGGCCTCCAGCTCAGCGCGCGTCGCCGCCACCTGGGTAGCCAGGTCCTGGTTGAAGCGCTCCACCCGCTCTACCAGCTCCTGCTTCTCGATCAGGGTGGTGCGCAGATCGGCGGTGGTGCCCTCGATGCGGCGCATCATGGTGGCCAGGGCGCGGCTCAGGGTTTCCAGTTCGTCGCCCGCCGCATCATCGGTCTCGTCCTGAAGCCACTCGGTCTGGCCGATGCGGTCGGCCATGACGCCGAGCCGACGGATGATGAGGCGCTGGGTGATCCAGTTGACCATGCCCGTGACCAGCAGAAGCAGCAGCAGCAGGAAGAGCGTGTTGACCAGGATGGAACCCCGGTTCTCCGCCTCGAGCCGTTCCTGGGGCTCGGCGATGTGCACTACCCGTAGCTCCTCACCGCTGGAGCTGGGTACCGGCAGCGTGAGATCGAGCACGGGCAGGCCCTCGTGCTCGGTGAGGGCCCATGAACGCCCCAGAGTGCCATCGAGCACGATCTGGATCTGGGGCTCGTGCCAGGTCGTGCCGACCCGCTCGGGCTGGGTGGAGGCCAGCACCCGCGCGGAGCTGTCGAGCACCATGATCTCGAGCTGAGGGTGCTGTTGGCCGAAGCGGTCGAGCAGAGCGGCGGTCTCGTCCAGCTCCGAATCGGGGTCGCTGGCGCTGTGCTCCACCAGCAGATCGGCCATGCTCTCGAGCAGCTCGAGGCGGTTCTCGAGGATGCTGCGACGCTCGAGGACGGTGTCGGCCACCAAGTAGGCCACCATGGGAACCAGGATGACCAGGTTCACCAAGGGAGCGTACTTGTGGCGCAGCGAAGCGCTCTGTAGTCGGGCGCGCAGCTTCACGAGACCTCCTACAGAGCGCCTATCGACCTAGCCCGCGCTCTGCTCGCCGATCCACGCCTCGAACGCTGTGAGGGCGGTCGTGTTGTCAGCGGCATCCGGGAGGAAGCCGAAGTCCTGGCCCGCCTTCTCCTGCAGCAGATCGCGGCCCATGGAGCGGTAGAACGGCGGCGTCTCGGCGTCGGAGAGGAAGGCGTGCAGCAGCTGCAGGCCGGTGGCTGGTTCATGCTCGAGGGCCTCCTGGACCACCTCGAGGCCGTCCATGGGGATCTCGGCCTGCTCGAAGAGCTCCTGGTAGCTGGCTACCGGGGCGGGCTCGGCGGCTGGTTGCTCGCCGTGCAAGTGCGCGTGCTGGTGGCCATCATGGCCCGCGTGGGCATCCACCTCGTGGCCGTGGCCGTGGAAGTGGCCTCCGGTGGCAGCGCCGAGATCACCGAAGCTGACCTCCTGCTCGATGTTGGCCAGGGATGAGTGGGCCAGCAGGCTACCGCCGACCCAGAACACACCGCCCCCCAGCAGCAGCACCACTGTTCCCAGCCCGAGGTTGCGCAGTGCGATGGAGGTCCGTTCGGCCCGGACCACGTAGAGCACCAGGGCCACCAGCAGCAGCACCACGCCGTAGAAGCTCACCACCATGGGTCCGGTGGGCATGTCCGCCCACCAGGACAGGCTCATGCCTACGGTGGTCACGATGACGCCGGTGACCCAGCCGATCCACAGCTGGGTGCGGATGTTCTTGGAGAGCAGCAGGGCGATGATGGCCGGGGCGACCAGGAAGACGAACACCAGCAACACACCAGCCACCTTGACCGAGATGCTGATGGTGAAGCCGAAGGTGACATAGAAGAAGAAGTCCCAGGCCCGGACGTTCCAGCCCTTCTCGAAGGCCTGGTCTGGGTGCTCTGAGATGAACAGGAACTGCTTGCGGAAGACGTAGTGGATGGCACCCAGGATGCTGTAGGCCACCGCGGCGGTGGCCACCTCGGTCCAGCGCACCCACAGCAGCCGGCCGTGCATGATGTTGACCAGGTGCTCCACCCCCTTGGTCTTCTCCACCACCAGCACCGCCAACGCGGCGGTCACAGCGTAGACCAGGCCGATGAAGGCCTCCTGGGGGATGCGTTCGTCACGGAAGCGGGACAAGGCGAAGATAGCGGCGCCGAGCACCGTAAACGCCAGGGCGAACAGGAAGCTGGCCGGGGACTCGGTGTCGTAGATGCCAAACAGGATCCCCACCGTGGTCCCCAGGGCCGCGATCTGTGCCAGGGAGAGGTCCACGAAGATGACGTGGCGACGGAGCACGTGCAGCCCCAGGTAGGAGTGCAGACCCACGAGGATCAAGCACTCCACGAAGGGCGCCGACATGATGGTCCAGAAGTGGTTCATGGCTGCCTCAGAGCTGACCGGCCTGGCGGTACGCGTTCAGCAAGGTCGGGATCCAGATGTCGAACTGGTCAAAGAAGCTGTCCATGCCGTCCTGGCCGCCCACGGACAGGCCGGTGACGACGGGCACCGCGCCGGCGCGCTCAGCCACCAGCTTGACCTTGGACACGTCGAAGTAGCTGGCCGCCAGCATGACCTTGACGTCCTGCTCCTGCATGTTGGTGATCAGGCTGGAGATGTGCCCCGGGGAGGGCGGGATTCCGGGCTTGGGCTCCATATAGTCCACCACCTCGAGGCCGAAGAGCTCGAGGAAGTAGGTCCAGTTCTCGTGGAAGGTGACCAGCTTCTTGCCCCGTAGGGGCAGGGCCTGCCCCATCCATCCACCCAGTAGGTCGATCATGGGCTGTCCCTTGTACTGCTGACTCTCGAGGAAGGGGATCAGCTTGCCGGTCGCGGCCAGCTTGGTCAGGGTCTTGCTTCCCAGGGCGTCCACCAGCTCCTTGCCGAACAGGCGCACATCCACTTCGTTCTCGAAGCGCGCGAGGTTGGCATCGTAGGTGGCGGCGTTGGGCGGATCGAGGCGCTTGAGGCCCACGGCGATGTTCTGGGCGATCACCTTGCCATTGAGCGGGCTGGTGTGGATGTGAGGGTTGCCGAAGATGTGGACGTCGCCCTCGGATCGGTCCAGGGTGGTGGGTGCGTGGGCGATGTGCAGGCCCGTGGAGACCGCCACGTAGCCGCCCTGGCCCGAGCGTAGCTTGGGGTTGTTGGCCTGATCCACCAGCGCCGGGGCCCACATCTCGAGGTCGAGCCCGGTGGCCACGAACAGGTCGGCCTCGGCCAAGAGCACCGCGAGGCTGGGCTTGGGGCGGACAAGGTGTGGATCCTGGTAGCCCTCGACCAGATTAGTGACGTGCACCATGTCGCCGCCGATGTACTCGGCGATGGGCTTGTAGGATGAGCTGGTCACGACCACCTCGAAAGTGGCCAGGGCGGGGAGCGGGATCAGCAGGCAGGCGGTGAGGGTTGCGAGCCTCAGGAAGCGCGTGAACATGGAATTCTCCGTGAAGAATGTATGGTTGAATCAGTACTTTTCGTGCTTGTGGGGGCCGGCGGCCCAGGACAGCTGCAGCAGTGCCCGGTGCTCGAGCGTGTCGTCCAAGCCCAGGGTTGCCCAGTACTCAAAGCGCAGGTACACGAACTCGCTCTGCCAGAAGGTGGCGTAGGGCACCGCCCGCCACAGGTCGTCCCGAGCGAAGTCGCCCTCGAAGTAGGCGTAGTCTCTGGGGATAGGGCGGATCCAGTCGCCGCGCAGGCCCATGAACCACTTGGCGCCAACCTGGGTCTGCACGTAGCTGTAGGCGCCCAGCGCGCGATCCCAGCCGTCCGTCGGGGTCTCCTTCTGGACCATGAAGCCCTCGCTGCGCCAGGTGAAGGAGGCATACTTGGCGCGGGAGAGCGGGTTCCAGAACAGGGTGAGGTCGGTACCCGCGATCAGGGTGTGACCCCAGGTCGCGTCGGTGGTCACTGGGCTGCTGTTGAGTCCGGCAGCGCCCGAGAGGCCCCACTCGAGGTAGGTGTCCTCGCTCAGGTCCCAGTAGCTCTTGAGGCGGGCCATGCCCGAGGGGACGATCAGGTGATCGCCGGAGTAGACCCAGGGGTTATCGCCGTCTACCACCTCGAGGCTGAGCTCCTGGGCGTGGGCCCAGATGCGAGGCATGAACCACTTGACGGCGATGCCGTTGCCGAGCAGCCCGGCGTCCCCCATCAGGAACACCGCCTCGGGGTAGTTGGTCTGGTCCAGGTCGTGCTCGTGCCAGCGGTTGAGCACCCCGAACTGCTGGCGGAAGCGGCCGAAGGTGAAGGAGAGCGACGGCACCAGACCCGAGTAGGTGATGTAGCACTCCTCGAGGTTCACGGGCTCATCGGGGTCCGGGAAGAACTCCACCGCGATCTTGGTGACGGAGTAGGGGTCGAGCACGGATTGGAAGTTCAGCCCCATGGCCCGGATGGGCATGCCGATGCCCGTGGGGCGACCGTCCATGAAGTCCGCGCCGATGGGCAGTTCGGCCAAAAGATCGCCCGACACGGAGATCTCCGGATTCGCCGCCTGCATGGCGCGGGAGCGCTCGAGGAATACCCGGTCCTCGGGTCGTGTCTCCTCGGGAGGCGCCATGGCGGCCAGCTCGGCGCGCTCGAGCATGGCCTGCAGTTCGTCCTCGTCCATGCGCTCGGAGAGGACTGCGAGCTGGGCCTCCAGTTCGGCGATGTGGGCCTCGAGCGCTGTGGAACTCAACGCCCCGTCGTTTTGGTCGTCCTCATCGGCCATGGCAGCATCGACATGGGCCAGCATGGCGCCGAGGGCCAATACACCTACTGAAACGTGGCATTTCATTGCGAGACTCCTGGGGTCGGGAGAGATCCCTTTCGCAACTTCCATGCCAGGCGCGCGCTACCGCCGCATTCATTGAATATATACAATTAGATATTATAGTTTCGCTATTTTGACGTCTCGCCTCCGTGTTGATGGCACCCCGCCGGCCCGACGGTGAGGGTAAGTTTCTTTCGTTCGCCGTCGGGTTGGGCACAGCCGATCAGCCCACCACACCGTGTAGATGCCCT
>CALDOK010000413.1 GCA_937912125.1 uncultured Pseudomonadota bacterium | reverse complement strand
GTCAGAGCTCTGCCCTTCTGAACACGGGAGGGGATGAACCCCTCCCCTACGTCAGTAGCGGTAGTGTTCGGGCTTGTAGGGCCCATCCACCGTCACGCCGATGTAGCCGGCCTGCTCGGGGGTCAGCTCGGTCAGCTGCACGCCGTACTTGTCGATGTGCAGGCGGGCGACCTTCTCGTCCAGGTGCTTGGGCAGGGTGATGACCTGAGGCTTCAGACCATCGGGGTGCACCAGCTGGTTCACACCGTAGGCCTCGGCGTTGAGGTGCAGCTCGAGCTGGGCGATGGTCTGGTTGGTGAAGCTGGCGGACATGACCAGGGAGGGATGGCCCGTGGCGCAGCCCAGGTTCACCAGCCGGCCCTCGGCCAGCACGATGATGCTGTGGCCCTTGCCGTTGGGACCGTGGGTGGTGTCTTTGAACTTCCACTCGTGGACCTGGGGCTTGATCTCGATCTTCTCCACCAGGCCTTCCTCGGCCCACTTCTCCATGCCGGCCATGTCGATCTCGTTGTCGAAGTGGCCGATGTTGCAGACGATGGCGTTGTGCTTCATGCGCTTCATGTGGTCGCGGCTGATGATGCGGAAGTTGCCGGTGGCGGTGACGAAGATGTCGAACTGCTCGACCACGTCGTCGATGCGCACCACGTCGATGCCGCGCATGCAGGCCTGCAGGGCGCAGATGGGATCGACCTCGGTGCAGGCCACCCGGGCGCTCTGGCCCTGGAGGCTCTCGACGGAGCCCTTGCCCACGTCGCCGAAGCCCAGCACCAGGGCCTTCTTGCCGGCGATGAGCACGTCGGTGGCGCGCATGATGGCGTCCACCAGGGAGTGACGGCAGCCGTAGACGTTGTCGAACTTGGACTTGGTGACCGAGTCGTTGACGTTGATGGCGGGGAAGATGAGGGTGCCGGCATCGCGGCGTTCGTACAGGCGATGCACGCCCGTGGTGGTCTCTTCGGAGACACCGCGGATGCCCTTGGCCATGGTGGTCCAGTAGCTGTCTCCCTTGGCCAGACGCACGTCCTTGAGCACGGTCAGCACGACCTTGAACTCGGCGTTGTCGGTGGTGGAGGGATCGGGCATCTCACCCTTGGCCTCGAGCTCGGCGCCCATGTGGATGAGCATGGTGGCGTCGCCACCGTCGTCCAAGATCAGGTTGCAGCCGCCATGCTCGGGCCAGGCCAGGGCCTGCAGCGTGCACCACCAGTACTCCTCGAGGGTCTCGCCCTTCCAGGCGTAGACCGGGACGCCCTGGGGATCGGCGGCGGTGCCGTTCATGCCCACGACGGTGCCGGCGGCGGCGTGGTCCTGGGTGGAGAAGATGTTGCAGCTGACCCAGCGGACCTCGGCGCCGAGATCCGTGAGGGTCTCGATGAGCACGGCGGTCTGGATGGTCATGTGCAGGGAGCCCATGATCCGGGCACCGGTCAGCGGCTTCTGGCCCGCGTACTCATCCCGCAGGGACGCCAGGCCGGGCATCTCGACCAGGGCCAGCTCCATCTCCTTGCGGCCGAAGCGGATGGTGTCGGCGGAGAGATCGGCGACCTTGTGAGGCAGGCCCGCGAACAGCGGGAGCCCGGTGTTCATGAACGGAGCGGTGGTGAGCTTGGTGTCTTCGAAGGACATGGGATCCTCTGGGGTGGGACGAAGTGATGCATCCATATATCCTCATGGACGGATGAAGCGCAATCGTTTAGTTTGAGGGGGCCATGGAATCCGACCTCTTCGCCCACCTCTGCGCCCTCTCCGAGCCCCTCCGGGTGCGGCTGCTGCACGTGCTCTCCCTGCACGAGCTCAGCGTGGGCGAGCTGTCCCGCACCCTGCAGACCCCCCAGTCCACCGTCAGCCGCCACCTCAAGCAGCTGCTGCAGCGGGGCTGGGTCGAGAAACGAACGGCGGGCCCCGCCAGCTTCTTCCGCATGGCCGATCCACTCCCCGCCGAAGCGGCGAGCCTGTGGGCGGTGGTGGCCGACAGCCTCGGCGCCCCCGAGCCCTACGGCGAGGATCTTCTGCGGGTAGAGTCGGTGCTGGCACAGCGCGAGCTGGACAGCCGCGACTTCTTCGGGCGCCACGCCAGCAGCTGGGATGCCCTGCGCACCGAGCTGTTCGGCTCGGGCTACCTGGCGGCCACCCTCACCGCCCTGCTGCCCCCCGGGCTCACGGTGGCCGACCTGGGCTGCGGCACCGGCGAGGTGGTGATGGCCCTGGCCCCCTCGGTGGCCCGGGTGATCGGAGTGGACCAGGAAGCCGCCATGCTCGAGGTGGCCCGCCAGCGCACAGCGGGCATGGGCAACGTCGAGCTCGTACAGAGCGGCCTCGAGGCTCTCCCCCTGGCCGACGGCTCCGTGGACGCCGCCCTGTGCATGCTGGTGCTGCACCATGTGGACGACCTGCCCACCAGCTTCGCTCAGATCGCCCGCAGCCTGCGCCCCGGCGGGCGCCTGGTGGTGCTGGACATGGTCGAGCACGATCGCCGCGAGTACCACCGCACCATGGGCCACCGCCACCTGGGCTTCGACCGGGATGAGCTGGCAGCCCTGGCGGTCGAAGCGGGCCTGACCGAGCAGAGCTGGCGCCGCCTACCCCCGGATCCCGAGGTCCAGGGGCCGGGCTTGTTCCTGGCGGTCTACTGCCGCCCAGCGCCCATCACTGGATGAGCTGGAACTGATCCCGGGGCGTACCGCACACCATGCAGGGATGCTCGGGGCCGACCTCTTCGGTCAGGCCGCACAAGGGACAGATGCCGTAGGTCTTGCCCTCTCCCTTTTGGTTCTCGAGATCCGCCAGGATGGCGGTGTACAGGGCGGCGTGGCCCTCTTCGGCCTTCAGGGCGAAGGTGAAGGTGCGCAGCGCTTCCATGTTGTCCTCAGCCTTCGCGATCTCGATGAAGCCCGGGTACATCTCGGTCATCTCGTGGGTCTCACCGTCGATGGCGGCCTGCAGGTTCTCGGCGGTGGTCTTGACCTCGTGCTCGGCGATGACGGCCGCGGGCTCGGCGCCCATGGCGCGGATCACCACGGCGTGGTTGTTTGCGTGCAGCAGCTCGGCAGCGGCGGCGGCACGGAACAGCGACGCCACCGGGGCGTAGCCCTCTTCGTCGGCCTTGACGGCGAACGCGGTGTACTTGGCGTTGGCGTTGGACTCACCCTCGAACGCGGCCTGCAGGTTGGCCAGGGTCTGGGCTGGCTTGGGAGCCGGGGCCTCGACAGGGGGCGGCTCGACAGGGGGGGGAGCCGGCGCGGGGGTGGAGCAGGCCAGGGCGAACAGGGCGAGCAGAGAGAGGGCACGGGACATGTTGGTTCCTTGGCTTGGGTAGCGGCATAGCTGTATCGCGGAGTTGGCATGTGCAGCACCTCCCATCCGAGAGACGGCCTCGAAGGGGCCGCTGGATCTGCTGCCTACCAAGCTGCGATCCATTAGGTGCGGACCGCAAGACCGCCGAGGTGCTCCATGTCGTCCCGTCCACTCCGACACACCAGCCTGCTCATCCTGTTGCTGACCGGCTGCCGCGCCTGCGACCCCGCCGAGGACAGCCCCGAACCCGACGACACCGCCCCCACCGACGACAGTGGCCCGACCGACGGGCCCATCATCGTTGTGGTCGAGCCGGCCCCCAGCCTCACCATCACCTCCCCCACAACGGCCAACCGCTACGAGGCCGAAGACAGCGCGCTGAGTCTCACAGGCACCGCCAGCGACGAGGTGGTGGAGGTCCGCTGGGAGATCCTGGACGGTGATGCGGGCGTAGCCAGCGGGACCACGTCCTGGTCCGCCGAGCTGAACCTCGAGGAAGGCCTGAATCAGATCCGCGTCCAGGGCAGCACCGCCGAGGGCGACACCGCCAGCGCCTTCCTGCGGGTGCTGTGGCAGCCCGACGTGAGCTTCGACGCCCGCCCCTCCCTGGACAGCTTCATCTACCGGCCTGGAGACAGTGCCCAGTTCACCGTGGGCGTGCTGGCCGAGGGCGAACTCAGCGCGGCCGAAGGCGTGATGGACTGCCTCGAGACCGGCGAGCAGGCCTTCACTGTGAGCGAGGCAGGCAGGCAGGGCGAGCATCGGCTGTACGAGGGCGAGGTCGCCGTGCCCGAGGCCACCGACCAATGCGACCTGTGGCTCACCATCGAGGTCGACGGCGAAGCTCGGCGCTCACAGGCCGCGGCCTTGTGGGTGCGGGAAGAACCCAGCGCCGAACGCATCGACGAACTCAGCGACCTGCAGCTCGACCTGGCCTCCATCGCCGGGGAGACCCCCGACGACTGGGACGCCATCTGGGCCGCCGTACGCCCGGAGCTCGAGGCCCGCAGCGACATCGACAAGGTCTTCTACACCGGCGACGGCGTGTTCTGGCTGACCGACGATCCCCTCTGGTACTCCCTGGGCGGAGTGCCCATCCTGCCGGCGTCCGAGATCGAGCCACCCATCGCCCCGCCCGGCCTGCGCCCAAGCTCACCACCGCCTCCCGCTCCCCCCGCCGATGGTGGCTGTGGCCAGAGCGCTGACACCATCCCCAAGGCGCTGTACATCTACACCACCGACGAGGACTTCCCCCACTTCAAGGCCCCCTACCCCGGGGACGAGCTGCAGGGCTGGGCCGCCCAGGGGGACTGCATCCAGGACGAGGACATCCACCTGGCAGGCCTGGCCGCCGCTGAGCCCGACATCGCCGACTACCTGGCCTCCCTCGAGGCGGGGCTGATCTTCATCGAAGGCCACGGCGGCAACATGCCCGTGGGCTGGATGCCCACCACCTGGCCGCCACCCACCGGCATCCCCTACTGGTACCCCTTCGGCAGCAGCAAGGGCGCCATCCAGCTGCAGCTCCGGAACCTCGAGTGGTGCACCCTGAACCCCGACGGCACCCACAGCCAGGCCTGCAAGGACATCTACGAGCCCTACCAGCTGCGCTGGGGTGAACTCATCGATGTCAGCGTCCAGCCCCACGACGCCACCAAGGGTGTGCTCCGGATCCTGGGCGTGGGCGGGGTGTTCGACAGCGAGATCCCCGCCAACTCCTTGGACGACTCGGTGGTGATGCTGTCCAACTGCAACTCCATGTCCAACAACTCCATGCACAGCGTGTTCATCGACAAGGGCGCGGCCACCGTGCTCGGCTACACCAGCGCCACGATCCTGCACTTCACGGCGCTGTTCGAGAACGGCCTGTACGGCTACCTGCTGCCCGGCTACCCCGGCGCGAGCTTCGTCTCGGAGGGCGGCGCCACCATCCTCGATGCCTATGACCAAGCCTTCGACGACATCGGCTACGGCGACGACAAGGCCTGGGGCGCCACACAGGCCGACCCCGACATCAAGGCCGTCGCGAAGGCGATGTCCGGCGACCCGAGCTGGCCCGAGATCGAAGGCTACGATGCCATGCACTTCGCGTGCTGCCCGCTGTTGCAGGCGGCACTGGGGGCCGGCAACGCCGAGCTGATCCTCTCGGGGGTCGCCGGCTACAACGGCTTCGGCTCCCACATGGCCGCGGCGGGTGATGTGGACGGCGACGACGTACCCGATGTCGTGGTGGGCCACGCTGGCGCCTACGGCACCGGCGCCGCCTGGCTGTACAGCGGCTACGAGCTGCAACTGCTCGAGGGCAACGTCAGCACCGACAGCGGCGCCATGGCGGTGCTGCAAGGGGCGACCGGCGACCAGTACGGCTACCGCGTGGCCGGCGTTGGCGACACCAACATGGACGGCTGGGACGACCTGCTCGTCGGCGCACCCGGCGCCTCCAGCACCGCCGGCGCGGCCTACCTCTACACCGGGCCGATCACCTCGACATCCCCCGCCCCCAGCGCCGTGATCTACGGCGCAGAAGCGGGCGACGCCGCGGGCTTCTCCCTCGGGGCTGCGCTCCTTCCCCACGAGCGCTCAGGCAGCGCCGATGTCAACGGCGACGGCTACGAGGACATCCTGCTGGGCGCGTACAAGGCCACCCCCGGCGACCCGGTGCTGAACGACAGCGGCGCCGCCTACCTGTTCCACGGTCCCCTCACGGGCACCTGGACCACCGACCAGGCCTGGGCCAGCTTCGAGGGCCAGCGCTACCTGGGCTACGCCGGCTTCAACGTGGGCATGCTGGGGGATACGAACGGCGACGGCTTCGCGGAGGTGGGCGTCAACAGCGCCCTGTACAA
>CALDOK010000412.1 GCA_937912125.1 uncultured Pseudomonadota bacterium | reverse complement strand
CCCTCCCCCCCCATCCCCCCTCGCCGCGCTCCATCGCCACCCCTCACGGCTCGCGAGCGACGGCCTCATCGGAGACCCCATGCAACCTCCCGGCGGAAAGCCCTGGCTCCTCTTCGGTCTGCTCGGCGCCAGCCTGGCCACCAACCTCGTCATGGCCCTGTGGTGGCCCAGCGGTGAGCAGGACTGCGCACCCGCCCCCCAGGCCCAGGCCATGCCCACCGAGGCAGAGGCCGCCGCGGCCGCCGCGGCCATGGGCGACCCCGCCCCGGTCATGCAGCCAGAGCCCGTGGCCGCCCCTGTCGACATGGCCGGCTACAAGGTCATCCACGGCGTGGTCGAGGCCAACCTGGCCCGCACCTTCCAGGATCTGGGCATCGACAGCGCCGACGCGGTCAGCGCGGTGTTCTCCCGCCAGTTCGCATGGGACCTGGATCTGCGCCGGGACCTGCAGAAGGGCGACGCCATCACGGCCATCTACACCATCGACGAGCAGGGCGACATCGACATGCCTCTGGCGTGGTTCGACTCCAAGAAGCTGGGCAAGGCCTTGCAGGCCTACCGCTACCAGGCTCCTGGCGACGAGAACCCGAGCTACTGGTACCCCGACGGCACCGAGGTCCCCTACCGCCTCGTGGACGGCCCCATCGCCCAGTACATCCAGATCACCTCGCTCCTCGACGACCGCCGCGGCCACGAAGGCTGGGACTTCAAGGCCCTCGAGGGCACCCCCATCCTCTCGCCAAAGGCGGGCAGGGTGGAGAAGAGCAACTGGAACCACGCCGCCAACGGCAACTGCGTCGAGGTGGTGCAGAGCGACGGGGTCCACGCCCTTTACCTGCACATGAGCCGAAACGACGTCAAGCCTGGCGACTCCATCAGCGTCGGCCAGCAGATCGGCCTGGTGGGCAACACCGGCCGCTCCACCAGCGCCCACCTGCACTACCAGGTCGAAAAGGCCGGCAAGGTGCTCGATCCCGGTGAGTACCATGGCACCACCCGCCGGCAGCTCCCGCCCGAGGCCATGGGGGCCTTCCAGCAGGAGATGGCGAAGCTCGACGCGATGGTCGAGGCGGGCTGAGGGCTATAGAACGCCGCCTAACGCCGACGCCTGCGCAGCAGCACTGCGCCCGCGAGCCCCATCAGCAAGACCACGCGCCACGGCGCGAGGCGGGGAACGCGGATCTGACCGCTGACTCCGCAGCCGCCACCGTCGGAGCAGCCGCTGTCGCAGCCGCCACCGGTGTCGCCACAGCCGGCGCAGCCGCCGTCCTCGCTGCAGCCCAGCTCCCCCAGGTCGATGCCCGTAGAGCCCGTGTCGCCCTCGCCGCAGCCCAGGCTGCCGCCGGAGCAGCCGCCGAGCTCGAGGGGCTCTACCTGGGAGGAGTCCACCAGCAGGTAGGCCCCGTGCCACTGGTCGTCGGGGGTGGGAATCCAGAACACGCCGCCGACCCCGATGCCCATGGTGTCGGGCAGGGTGATGGGCGAGATGAGGTCGTCGGGCAGGAACATGCCCAAGACCATCTCCACCAGCCCCTGGAAGCCGTCGGAGAAGCCCTCGGCCAACAGATCGTTGTAGCTCTCGGTGTAGGTCCACGTGGCGGGATCGAGGAACAGCACCGGGGTGACCGCTTCGCTGTCGATGTCCACCGCCACGCCCACCTCGGCGTCGACATCGACCCGGAAGATGCGCGCCTGACGGCCGTCGAGCTCGGCCAGCAAGTTCAGACCCAGGTCGTCGAGCGCCACGGCCAGGGGGGGCTCGTCGTCGGAGAAGATCGCCAGGGGCTGGCCGGTGGGCCGCACCGAGACGATGGCCGGCGTAGCGTCAGGGAACAGATCGGTGAAGCTGTCGCCGAAGAAGGCCTCGAGCAAGCTGGTCTGCAGCTCGGTGCCCGCCAGGTCTTCGAGATCGATGCACAGGGCGCCGCTGGCCCACAGGGCCCAGAGCACGTGGTCGAGGAAGTCTCGGCTCATCACCAGGCCCACGTCGTAGACCAGGGAGCTACCCGGGGCGGTGGCGCCGAGCTCGGGCCAAGGCGAGTCGGAGAACGGCGAACCCTCGCTGGCGTCGACGCAGGCGTGGGTGCCGTCAGCGTCCACCTGAGCGCCGAAGCCGATGATCACGCCCGCATCGCCGAGCTCCACCCGGCTGGGGTACAGCGCCAGGTCCATGGGCAGGCCGCCCATGCCGAGATCCAGGGTGGTCTCGAAGGACAGGCTGTTGAGCGCGTCCTGGACCGCTTCCTCGATGGTGACGTCCAGGCCCTCGAGCTCCGGCTCGATGAACGTGAGCAGCAGGTTGCTGATGGCCGCCTCGTCCTGGCCCAGCAGGGTGCCGATCACCGAGGCCAGGGTGCAGTCCCCGAGCGGATTGTTGATGGGTGAGATCTCGAGGGAGATGTCGTCCACATCCACCTCGAACACACCCTCCCACTCGGTGATGCTCATGCCCAGGTGGGCCGAGAGCGCCGTGGTGGGCAGCTCGAGCAGGCAGGCCTCGTCCAGCCCGGTGAGCACCGAGCAGTCACCCTGGACGTAGAAGGTGGAGGCCGAGGAGCCCAGGGTGCCGTACAGCGTGAGGTCGAGCCGCCCCTCGGAGGCCACGATCTGCACGTCGTCCGCCGAGATCTGCACCTCGAGGCTGTCCAGCAGGTAGACCAGCGGCTGGGCGTCGTCCTCGGCGCAGAACACCTCACCGGAGACGTCCGAGATCGGGAAGCTGCGCGGGACGAGGCCTTCGATGGCATCCCCGATGTGGTCGAGCCCTGCCTGGCTGATGTGCAGGGCGGCCGCGCGGTCCACCGGATCTCCGAACTGGAGCCCGGCCAGCGCGGGGGCGGCCACGAAGGAGGTGACGAGGGCGAGACCGACAATGCGATGGAGGCACTTCATGGCGGCAACATTAGCACCTCTGACGGGGGCTTGTCTCGCTGCAGTGAAGGGTGCGCCAGCCTTGGGCTCACAGCCCCGACACCGCGTACAGGCGAGCCCAGCCATCCCCCTCGAGCTGCCCCACCAGATCGGCGCGAACCCGGGCAGCCGCCGCCGCTTGCTGCACCGCCCGATCGTCCGGAGCCAGGTCGTAGGTGCGCGCCGCCGCCGGCCGGACCACCAGGTAGTGCCCGCCCCGGGCTGCCCGCATGAGCTCTGCGAGGAGCTGCTGTCGGTCCCTGGACACGCTGACAGCCCCCCAGGCGTGGGACAGCTCGAGGGCAGGCATGCGAACCTCGAAGACACCGTACAGATCGTAGTCACTGGTCCAGAGGCGCTCGACCTCGTGCTCTCGAAGCAGATCCTCGAGGGCCTGCTGGCCTCGCTCGGTCACCGCTGGCGCCGGGACGGTGCCGAGCAGGGCGGGGGTGCGCACCACGCTGGCGAAGCCCGCGATCATCATGGGCAGGCAGAGCACCACGGCCAGGGCGGCACGCTGCGCCGAACCCCACAGGGTGAAGCGCTGAGCGACCCGCTCACAGCCCAAGCCCACCAGCAGCGCCACCGTGGGCGCCGCCTGAGCCAGGTGGTGCAGATCACGGTTGGCAAGCCACAGCAGGGCCAGCTGCAGGGGCACGGCCAGGGACAGCCAGCGCAGCAGCGCTTCGCGGGGGTCGCGGGCAGCCTGACGCCGAGGCCGGCCGCCCCAGGCCAAGCCCACGCCCCAGAGCGTCACGCCCCAGGTACACAGCCTGGCCACGGCCCAGCCCCAGCTCACCGGCTCGGCACCCAGCGCCGGTGCGAACCACCGCAGCGGCTCGAGGAAGAAGTAGGCCAGGCTGGCCGGCATCTCCCGCGCAGCGCTGCCCCCGCCCGCGAGCAGGCCCCGCAGCCCGTGGCCCAGCCGCGAGAGCTGCATGGGCAGACCATCGTGGCTGAACAGGGTCGGACCCTCGGGCAGCACCGCCTGGTGGGCCAAGGCGACCCAGAGGGGCACGGTGACGGCCAGCAGCACCCCCAGCATCCGAGCGGGCCGAAGCCTGGGCGCAGGGGCCCCGCTGGGCCCATCCCAGCGCGTGAGCAGCCAGGCAACCCCGAAGGCCACGGCGGTGGGCACGAAGGTCACCTTGGCCAGCACGCCCAAGCCCAGAGCCAGCCCCAGCAGCAGATCGTTCCGCCTTCCATGCCAGCGCCGGCCCCACAGGGCCCACAGCAGCAGCAACCCAGCGCCCATCAGCAGCAGCTCCGTGCCGCCCAGCACCCGCCGGAAGAACACGAAGCACCAGTCCGTGGCGAGAATCAGCAGCGCGACGCCCGGAGCGTCCCTCGAGCCCACCGCGCGCAGCAGCTGGGCCACCAGCACCAGCAGGACCGCTCCGAGGAACGCATGCAGGGCGGTCACCGCCGTGGCGTCCCGGGAGATCCCATGCACCACCCGGGCGGGCCAGTCCGGCAGGCCTGAGGTGTAGCTGTTGACGGTCAGAGGTAGCCAGACCCCGCCGAGCTGCACGCGCTCGGTGGGTCGGGACTGGCTGGCGCGCAGGGGGCCCGCCCTGTGGCCAGCGTGGGGCTGCCGGTCGGGGCCGCTCCAGGTGGGCTGCCCGTCGACGATGGCCACAGCCACCTGGGGCGGGGGGCCCCATGTCCAGCCGGCCGCCACCTCGCCCACCACACCGAAGCCGCCCACGCACAGGACCATCAGCAGGTAGAGCCCCAGGGCCAACGGCAGCGCCGACGGACGCTGGAACAGGGGACGCGCGGCCAAGTCCGGGGACCCTCTCAGCGCTCGCGCCCGTCGTCGGCTACACCTTCGAGGTAGTGACGCGCACCGAGATAGCACCAGGGCTCGACCGCCAGAGTCAGCCGCGCCACCGCACGGTCCAGGCCCAGCTCGTCGCAGATGCGCTGGGCGAAGCGCAGCCGGCCACCTTCGACCGGGAAGCGCAGGGTGAGCGTGACCCGCTGCTCGGGGGGCACGGCGTCCATCAGCAGCTGGACCGAGCCGTCATCGACTGGGCCTTCCACCAGGATGGTGCGCAGGCCCGCAGCGACCCGCAGCTTGATGAGGGCGGCCACCATGCCCGCCGCGGCCGGCCGAGTGGCCAGAAACACCGGCCCGTCGATGACCAGGCAAGGCTCGTCCAGCAAGGCCTTGGACCAGCGCTGCTGGCGGATCCGCCACACGGCGGCCTGGTGCAGGCCACGATCGTCCACGACCCGCGCCTTGTCGCCCGCGATGACCACGGCCACCGAGGACTTGCCCACACAGCGCGGCCCGCACACCACCACCAGGGGCCGCAAGCGCAGCACCCGGGGCAGGGGCCGGCGGCCCAGGAACTCACCCGAGGTGCCCGTGAGCAATGCCGAGTCGTCGTGGGTGCGCCGATCGCGCCTGCGCTGCCGGGACCTGACCATCCGCCTGGAACCCGCGGTCGCCCCCTCGTGCGCTCCCCCCTTCCGGCTCTTGCCGGCAGAAGGTCTCGAGGGGGCGGGCCGCTTGCTCACCCGATGACGCTCTTGGCGATCACCAGGCGCTGGATCTCACTCGTGCCTTCGTACAGGGTGGTGATGCGGGCGTCGCGGTACAGGCGCTCGACCTCGTACTCCTTGCTGTAGCCGTACCCACCGTGGACCTGCAGGGCTTCATCGGCGCAGAAGTTGGCGGTCTCAGAGGCGAAGAGCTTGGCCATGGCGCATTCCTTGCCATGGGGCAGCTTGGCATCGCGCAGCTGGGCCGCCCGCATGATGAGCAGCTGGGCTGCGTCGATGCGGGTGGACATGTCGGCGATCTTCCACTGGATGGCCTGCAGCGCCGCGATGGGCTTGCCGAAGGCGTTGCGTTCCTTGGCGTACTGGACCGCCAGGTCGCGGGCGCGCTTGGCGATGCCCAGGGACTGAGCGGCGATGCCGATGCGGCCGCCGTCGAGGGTGGCCATGGCGATGTGGAAGCCCTTGTTCTCCTTGCCCAGCATGGCGCTCTGAGGCACAACCATGTCCTCGAAGACCAGCTCGGAGGTACCGGAGCCGCAGATGCCGAGCTTCTCCTCGACCTTGCCCACGCCGTAGCCGGGCATGGTGCGCTCGAGGATGAAGGCGTTGATGGCACGGTGACGGGCGGCGGGATCAGCGCTGGCGTAGGCCACGGCCACGTCGGCCTGGGGACCGTTGGTGATCCACATCTTGGTGCCGTTGATCTTCCAGTCACCTGTGGGGAGCTTGTCGCAGCGGCAGCGCAAGGCGGCGGCGTCGGAGCCGGCGCCGGGCTCGGTCAGGGCGTAGCAGCCCAGCTTGGTCGCGCTGGCCAGATCCGGCAGGTACTTCTGCTTCTGCTCCTCGGTGCCGTGCACCAGGATGGGGTAGCAGGCCAGGGAGTTGTTGACCGACATGATGACGGCCACCGAGGCGTCGGCGTAGGCGATCTCGGCCAGCGACAGCACGTAGGTGAGCGTGTCGAGGCCAAAGCCGCCGTACTCCTCGGGGATCATCATGCCCATGAAGCCCATCTCACCGAGCTGCTTGATGATGTCGGCGGGGTACTCGTGGGTCTTGTCGCGCTCGGCGGCGCTGGGATGAATCTCGTTCATCCCGAAGTCGTGGGCCAGGTCGACGATCTGCTGTACTTCTTCGGGGATAATGAACATGGGGGTTCCTCGTTCGATGGGTTGGGTATTCAGGGGAGGCGGGAGGGCTAGCGGCCCTGGAACTCTGCCTTGCGCTTGTTGAGGAAGGCATCCATGCCTTCGGTCTGGTCGTCGGTGGACATGCACAAGGCGAAGAGGGTGCGCTCGGCGGCCAGGGCCACCGGCAGCGCGGAGTCGACGTTCTCGTTGATGGCCCGCTTGGCCAGACGCACGGCCACGGGACCGACCCGGGCGATCTTGCCCGCCATGGCGATGGCCGCGTCGAGTACGGACTCGCCCTCGGGCAGCACCCTGATCACGAGCCCGATCTCGGCAGCCTCGGCCGCCGAGACGTTGCGCCCGGTGAAGATGATCTCGCGAGCGCGCATGGCGCCCACCAAGCGCGCCAGGCGCTGGGTGCCGCCGAAGCCGGGGATGACGCCCAGCTTGACCTCGGGCTGCCCGAACACCGCGTTGCTCGAGCAGATGATGAGATCGCAGGCCATAGCCAGCTCGGTGCCGCCGCCCAGGGCGAAGCCGTTGACCGCTGCGATGACCGGCGCGGGGAAGTGCTCGATGCCGTTGAGGACCTCCTGGCCCTGCAGGGCGAAGTCTTCTGCTTCGATGCAGGACATCTCGGCCATCTCGGAGATGTCGGCGCCCGCCACGAAGGCCTTGTCGCCCGAGCCGGTGATGATCAGGGCCCGCAGATCCTCGAAGGTGCTGGCCTCCACCAGAGCCTCGGCCAGATCGTCCAGCGTGGCGCTGTTCAGGGCATTCAGCGCCTTGGGGCGGTTGATCGTGATGACCGCAGCGTGGCCGCGGAGCTCGAGGGTGACGTTTTCGAAGTCGGTCATGGTGGGCTCCGAGGCCTAGTAGGTGTAGAAACCGCGGCCGGTCTTGCGGCCGAGCCAGCCTGCCTCGACATACTTCACCAGCAGGGGGCACGGGCGGTACTTGCTGTCGCCCAGCCCGCCGTGCAGCACGTTCATGATGGCCAGGCAGGTGTCTAGGCCGATGAAGTCGGCCAGCTGCAGCGGGCCCATGGGCACGTTGGTGCCGAGCTTCATGGCGGCGTCGATGTCCTCGACGGAGCCGATGGACTCGTACAAGGCGTAGGCGGCTTCGTTGATGTAGGGCATCAGCACGCGGTTGACGATGAAGCCAGGCATGTCGCGGCCATCGACGGTGGTCTTGCCCATGGCCTTGGAGGCGGCCACGGTGGCGTCGTAGGTTTCCTGGCTGGTGGCCAGGCCGCGGATGATCTCCACCAGCTTCATGACCGGCACCGGGTTCATGAAGTGCATACCGATGACCTTGTCGGGGCGATCGGTGTGGGCGGCGATGGCGGTGATGCTGATGGAGGAAGTGTTGGAGGCCAAGATGCCGCCGGCCGGCACGATCTTGCTGAGGTCTTCGAAGATCTGGAACTTGAGATCGACCCGTTCGGTCGCAGCCTCGACCACCAGCTCGCAGGCCTCGAGGGGGCCCGTGCTGTTCTCGAAGCGGATGCGACCGAAGATGGCGTCGGCGTCGGCCTGAGTGATCTTTTCCTTCTTGACCTGGCGGCCGAGGTTCTTCTGGATCACGGCCGCGGCCTTGTCGAGGGCCGAGGGGAAGACATCGCTGCAGATGACGTCGTAGCCAGCCTGGGCCGCCACGTGGGCGATCCCGTTACCCATCTGTCCAGCGCCCACGACGCCGATGGTGCGGATCTCGTTCATGCTCGCTCCCTGTTCGGCCGATCCCATCGGCCCTGCGCACGTATTTTTGGGGGGAAATCGCCTCAGCGGACTGTAGCTGTACCCCAGGGCGAAGGGCTGTTGGATAACCGCTGCACCCCTCCGGAACAAGGCTCACACCCCCCTGTCCCCCGTCATGGAAAGCGGCCATTTCCATGCTTTTCACCTTGATGAACGGACGCCCCACCCCTCTCGGCGTCCGCTCTGTCTTGGCCAGGGTTTGACCACCTCGAGCAGGGCGATACGCTGCCCCCTCCCCTGCCTACGAGTCCATGCGCACCTACGCCCACCCGTCCTGGCTGCCCATCAACCCCGATCCCCCGGGACGCACCGCCGTGGTGGAGCACACCTGCGCGCTGCTCTCCACGCCCCAGGCCACCGTGTCGCTGGTGGGCGCGCCCGGGACCGGAGCCACCACGGTGGCGGGGGCGGTAGCGGTGCGCATGTCCCGCCGACTGCCCGTGTGCAGCCTGCGGCTGGCGGGGCTGGATGATCTGCCCCAGCTGTTCCACGCCATCGGCCACGCCCTGGGCGCACCGTTCCCCAGGGACCAGGCCGCCGTGTGCGAGGCCCTGCGCGAGGCGGGCCCCACCCTGCTTGTGCTCGACGACGCTGACCAGGCCGGCACCGACGTCCTGGTCGAGCGTCTGGCCGCGGTGGCCCTCGAGGCGCGCTTCCTGGCCGTGGGCCGCAGCCCGGTGTTCCGGGATCGAATCGTGCACCTCTCGCCTCTGCTGGGCAGCTCGGGCTCCGAGCTGGATCCAGTCCTGGCCTCCGAGCAATCACCCAGCGCCGCGGCGGGCAACCTGGTCCTGCGGCACCTGGTGGGCCCGAGCTCCGGCGACGACCCATGGAGCTTCTTGGAAGATCTACCCGACGGAGCCAGCCTGCTCGCCGCCTTCCCCGCCGGTATCCCGGGCGGGCGTCCCCGGGGCGTGCCCCCCGCGCTGCTGCTCCCGTCGCTCCCCGGCCGCACCGCCATGCGGCGCTGTGTAGCCGAGACTCTCATGGAGCGCCGCAGCCCCGAAGCGCAAGACCTCGCCATGGCCCTGCTGCCGCGCTGCGGCCAGCTGCTTCGGGTAGCAGAGGACCCCTCCCTCGCCTCACCACTCCACCCCGCCGACCTCGTGGTGGTGGAGTTCGTGGCGCAGCACCACCCCGATCCCGGTGAGGCCGCCAGGGCCTGGGCCGCCTGGTCCCGCTTCGTGGTGGCGGCCGGCCAGGCCAGCACCGCCCGCGTGTGGCAACAGGCCGACGCGCGCATCCCGCGGGGCGGGCGCTTCGAGGCCCTGTTGGCCTGGGCCGAAGGCGACGCCCTGCTGGCGGACGGCGAGCTGGACGAGGCCTTGGTGGCCTTCGAGTTCGCCGCGACCCAGCTGCGCCGGGTCGGCGACGCCCGCCAGCTGGCCGGGCTGCACCTGCGCTGCGCCGACCAGCTCCAGGCGCGATCCGCATTCCCCGCCGCGGACGAGCATGCTCAGGCCGCGCGCGAGCTGTACGCGAGCATCCCCGACACCGTAGGCCAGGCCGCGGTGCTGCGCTCCCAGGCGGCCAGCCTGCTGGCCCAGGGCCTGCACGAGGCCGCCGGCCGCCTGCTCGACCAGGCACAGGGCGCCCTGGGGGAGGAACGCGACGAGGCCCTGCTACCCTGCTCCCACCACATCGCGCGCATGGCCGTGGCCCTGGCCGCCGGTTCCCTCGATCGCGCCGAGCGCCACGCCCGCATGGCCCGCACCACCGTGGGATCGCAGCACCTGCAGCGGGGCATCCTCGAGCGGCTCCAGGGCGAGCTGGCCCTTCGCCGGGGCGAGCACGAAGACGCCGAGCGGCACCTCGAGCAGGCCATCGAGTGGCTCGGTCGCGCCGGCAGCCGCGCCGCCGTCGGCGCCACCCTGCGCCTGCTGGGCGACGTCGCGGCGGCGGCTGGCCGGCCGCGCAAGGCCAACGATCACTACCTCCGCGCCACCCGCGAGCAGGTGCGAGCCGGGGCGCTGCCGGGCCTCGCCCGAACCCTCGAGCACCGGGCCGCCCTCGAGCGCGACATGGGGAGCGCCGACGTCGCCCGCCGACTCCAAGAGCTGGGTGAGCAGCTTCAGACGCTCTTGACCCCTGGATGAACCGCCCCGGTGCAGATACCATTGCCGCCCAGCGCCCATCCTGGAAGGCCGCCATGATCCGATCTCGACTCCTGTGCCTCACCGCCCTGCTCCTCGCAGGCTGCAAAGGCCACGTCACCATCAACTACCTCAAGCCCGCCCGGGTCACCATCGTGCCCAGCGTGCGCATCCTGGCACCCATCGATCGTGCTGGGCAGCACCTCAGCGGAGAGGCCATGTCCGAGCTCATCACTCAGCTCGGCTACTCCGGACGTTTCCAGATCATCGAGCCCGTGGCGGCCGCGGCGTCCTTCGCCAAGCACCCCGCCATCGTGGGCATGCCGCTCACCCAGGAGGTCGCCCGTGGCGTCTGCGCCGACACCGGAGCCGACGGCATAGTGGCCCTCGAGAGCATCCAGCCTGAGCCCTCCTGGTCCGACGCCACCAAGTACGTCGATCACATCCGCACCGAGGAGTACACCGAGGGCGGTGAGACCAAGGTCAGGGAGATCCGCGAGGAATACGAGCTGGCCGTGGCCACCCTCAGCCTGCGCTACAGCTCCTTCTGGTCCACCTACGACTGCAACGCCAAGGTGCTGGACGCCTACGAGGTGGTCGTGCAGCACGAGGCCGTCGGCGAGGGCGAGACCCCCGCCCTGGCCCGCGCCGCCATCGCCGACCAGAACGCGCTGCACTTCGCCGCCGCCCACGACATCGCGCAGCGCTACGCGCGCCGCATCTCTCCCACGGGCACCTCGGTGGACCGCGTGTTCTACCGTGGCGGCAGCCCCGGCCTGCGCTCCGGCACCAAGGCAGCCGCGGCGGGCGACTGGGACAAGGCCCGGGAGCGCTGGCAGGCCGCGGTGGACGACAGCGAGGGCAAGGCCAAGGGCAAGGCCCTGTTCGATCTCGCCGTAGCCCACGAAGAGCAAGGCCTGCTCGACGAAGCCCTCGAGCTCGCCCAGCGCGCGGACCACCTGCTAGACAGCAGCACCAGCGCGCGCTACGTCAAGCAGCTCAACAAGCGCCTGGAGCTCGAAAAGAAGCTGGGGCGCCAGCTGGGGGAATAGCCTGGCCTCGGTCTAGCCGTCTGCAGGGACGATGCGGGGAATGTGACGGCCCCAAGGCCCGTCCGGCGGCGTTCTGCTGGGGCGCGGTGGTGTGCAGGAACGACGCGGGAAATGACGGCC
>CALDOK010000411.1 GCA_937912125.1 uncultured Pseudomonadota bacterium | reverse complement strand
GCCGACAGCGACTCGGACACCTACGGCGACCCGGCCGTCAGCGACATCGACTGCGACCAGCCCACTGGGTACGTCGCCGATGGAACCGACTGCGACGACACCGACGCGGCCCAGTACCCGGGCGCCGACGAATACTGTAACGGCGAGGACGACGACTGCGACGGCACCATCGATGAGGATGCCGCGGTGGACGTGCTCACCTGGTACGCCGACGGCGACGGCGACACCTACGGCAACGCCGCCATCACCGACATCGACTGCCTCCAGCCCAGCGGCTACGTCGCCGACGACACCGACTGCGACGACCGCGACGCGGCCCAGTACCCGGGCGCCGATGAGTACTGCAACGGCGAAGACGACGACTGCGACGGCCTGGTGGACGAGGACGGCGAGGTCCTCGACGGCGACACCTTCTACGCCGACGCCGACAGCGATGGCACCGGCGACCCCGCCAGCACCATCGTCGCCTGCACCGTGCCCTCCGGCTACGTGGACAACACCTGGGACTGCGACGACACCGACGGCACCGAGCCGGTCGTGGTCGATGCCGCCTCCGGCTCGCCCACCGGCGCGGGCACCATGTCGAGCCCGCTGGACGCCATCCAGGCCGGCGTGGACGACGCCATCCAGTGCGTGATCGTCTTCGCGGGCACCTACTACGAGGCCGTCCACATGAACGGCACCGACCTCGAGATCACCGGCGTCGAGGGCGCCGATGAGACCATCATCGACGCCAGCGGCATGGCCGACGCAGCCTTCAGCATCGACGCCGGCGAGTCCGCCGCCACCGTCCTGGACGGCTTCACCCTCACCGGCGACGGGCACTACGAGGTCGAGATCAGCTCCTACGGCTGCACCTCCATCGTCACCTGCTACGACTACTACTACACCTGGTGCGGTGGCGGTCTGTACGTCTCGGGCGCCGACCCCAGCATCCAGGGCGTCGTGGCCTACGGCAGCGCGCTGCCCGCGCCCTCCACCACGGTGTCCTACCCCTACGCCTACTACACCAGCTCCTACGGCGGCGGCATGTGCTTCCTGGACTCGGCCTCCGAGGTCGGCGGGTCCACGGTCGAGGACAACTACGCCGACCAGGGCGGCGGTGTGTACGTCGATGAGACCTCCATGGTCCTGTTCGACACCTCCTACATCGTGGCCAACGAAGCCGCCGATGGTGGCGGAATGGAGATCGAAGGCGGCCTGGGCCTGATGAACGTGGCCTCCATGTTCAACGACGCCAGCAGCGAGGGCGGCGGTCTGTACCTTGTGTCGGCCTACGCCGACCTCGGCAACACCACCTTCGCCGGCGACGACGCTCCCATGGGCGGCGCCCTGTACGCCTCGGGCAGCACCAGCCTGGACGTGATGAACAGCATCATCTACGGCGCCACCACCGGCGCGGGCGTGCTGGTCAGCACCAGCTCGAGCTTCACCGGCACCTACAACAACGTCTACGGCAACCTGGGCGGCAACTACTCGGGCGTCACCGATCCCACGGGCACCAGCGGCAACATCTCCGAGCCGGTGCTGTTCGTGGCCTACAGCGACGACGGCAACCCGTCCAACGACAACCTCCACCTGTTGTCGGCCTCCCCCAGCGTCGACGCCGGTAACCCCTCGGGTAGCTACGACGACGCCGACGGCACGCAGAACGACCAGGGCGCCTACGGCGGCCCCGAGTCCGACTGGGACTAGCGCCAGGTGCAAGCTCTCGGGCCCCGGTCTCCACAGGCCGGGGCCCTCGCTGCTCAGGTAGGGGCTGCGCGCAGACTCATCGCCTGTGACACGCTCCCGCCACAAGAATAGGCTGAACGCGGATCCCGCCGAGGTACCCAGCATGGAAGAGAACACCAACCAGAACGATCGGATCCAGCTCCCTCCCGGCTGGGGCCCCGTCGTCTTCCTCGCGGTCGTGATCCTGCTCTCGAACGCCGGGCTCGGCCTGTGGATGAGCAGCATGGTCACCACTACGCCCCCGCGCCCACCCACCGCACCAGACCCCGCGTCCGCAGCCCTGCTGGCCACGGACGGCGCAGGCCCAGCGGGCGCCCAGGGCGGCCCTGGCAAGGTTCCTGGCCAAGGCGGCCAGGGCGGCCCCGGAAAGGTGCCTGGCCAAGGCGGCCAGGGCGGCCCCGGCAAGGTGCCTGGCCAGGGCGGCCCCGGCATGCAGGGTGCAGCTGCAGCCCAGGGCGGAGCCGCTGTCTCTACCTGGGTCGTGGACGAGAGCGAGTTCACCGACGAGCTCGAGGCCCGCCTGCGCACCGTAGCCCAGGAACATGGGATGGACCTGGACAAGCTCCCCGCGGCCAGGCAGATCTACGAGCAGATGCAGCGCAGCAACCTGCTGCCCCGCAACCAGGATCTCGACCTCGAGACCGTCCTGACCGGGCACATCATCGAGATGTCTCGCCAGCCAGCGGGAGCTCCTGGGGCCCCTTCGGGCCTCGAGGGAGGCGCGGGCGTACCTCCCGCTCCCGGCGGTGTGGCGACGCCCGGTGGCCCAGGGGCCGGGCGGCCCCCCGCCCCCCAGGGCGCGCCTAGCGAGTAGGCGGCACTCGCTGGTAGACCGGGTACATGTCGTTCTGCATCCGCAGCACGACCCACCCTACGTCCTTGAGCTCCTGCCAGTCGTCCGGGTGCTGTTCGGGCATGGGCCCGATCCAGAACGCGGGCAGGCCTTGGTTGTCGATCTCGGACCGATCCGCCTGGCGTCGATCGCAGTAGATCAAGGGCCGCTGGTTGCCACCGACGGCCACAGCCTGGGGCGAAGTGCGCAGGCACAGCTCAGCGGCGAAGTCCTCGAGGCGCCCGCGGAGCTCGCTGTGCAGCATGTGGTCATAGGCTGCGCGGGACAGGTTGAAGCAGCACAGCAGCCCCAACGCCAAGCTCGAGACCACCAGCAGCAGGCGCTCTGGAGGTCGGAAGCGGGGCAGCGCGGCGATCCAGCAGGCGATGGCCAACGGCGCCAGGACTGCGACGTGACGCGGCTGCTGCGCCCCCGCGGGGACCGCGAGCAGGGGCAGGAAGCCCAGGAACAAGACCCAGCGACGGCGGCCCATCAGCAGCCAGCCCGCCAGGCCGGGCAGCAGCCAGAGCCAGGGTGACCAGCCGCTGTGGAACGACAGGGAGGCGTGCAGCCAGGCGACGCCCAGGCGATCGCCCCGGGCATAGGCGACCATGAATTCTTCCCGAAAGGCCTGGGGCGTCCCGGCCAGAAAGGCGGGCGCGCCGGTCTCGAAGAAGTGCTGGACGACCTCACCCCAGCGCAGCTGCACCCAGTGTTGCTCCCAGGGCAGCCCCAGGGGCTCGCCCAGCAGCAGCGGCGCCAGCGCCAAGGCGACGACGCCCAGGCCGAGACGGCCCGCACGGGCCCCCCACGCTCCAGGCGCGACGGCGAGCAAGACCAAGAGCCCCAGGGCCACGGGGGGCGCATGCTCGCGCACCTGCGGGAGCAGCCCTATCACCACCACCAGAGCCAGCAGCCAGGGCCACCGCCGGGTGTCCAGCCAGCCCGAAGCGGCGACCATGGCCAGGACGAAGGCCAGGGCCGAGAGGCTGTCAGGCTGGCACTGGAGAGCTCCCAGGGCGAGCCAAGGCTCGAGCAGAGGGAGCAGGCCCGCCAAGGCGGCGAGGGGCGGCGAGGCGCCCAGGCGGCGGGCGAGCAGGAAGCAGGCGGGCCCCAGTGTAGCGAAGGCCACAGCCGCGATGGTCTGACCCGCCCGGGCCCAGCCCAGGCCCGTGAGCTTCACGAGGAGGGCGATCAGGGCGGGAAAGAGCGGCGCCACCGGCGAGCTGTGTCCCTGGAAGCTACCCAGGGCCGCCGCCTCCCACATGCCGGGATCTGCCCCCCCGATGCCGGGAAAGCCGAACCATGCCGCCAGGGCCCAGGGGATGAACAGGCCCAAGAACGCCAAGCCCAGCGGCCACGCCCACCAGCCCGCCTGGCGGGGCGGTCGCTCGCGACGGGGACCTACAGACTCGTTCATGCGTCGAGCCTATCCACCTGGCCCTGCCCTCCCCAGCATGCACCCTCACACGTTAGGCGAAGATCGTCCCAGACACCGATGATGCCCACCTCTTCCCCTCTCCGAACCACCGGCCTGCTGATCTGGCTGTCCCTGCTGTTGGGCTGCCAGGCGCCACAGCCGAAGGGGCCGCCGAGCATCGTGCTGGTCTGCATGGACACCCTGCGGCGGGACCGGCTGGGCGCCTACGGTAATCCCGACGGGCTCACCCCGAACCTGGATCGTTTCGCCACCCAGGCCGTGCTCTTCGAGGACCCCTGGGCCGTCGCCAACGAGACGCTGCTGTCCCACGCCGCGCTGTTCACCTCGCGCTACGCCACCGAGACCGGCCCCATCTTCGACGACTACGCCCTGTCCGCTGGGGTACCCACGTTGGCAGAGGTGATGGGGCTGCACGGCTACCAGACCGGCGCCGCGGTGGCTGGCGGCCACCTGAACGCCGCCTTCGGGCTGGGCCGCGGCTTCGACTGGTTCGAGCAGGGCGGCAGCTGGGCCAGCCTGTTCCACACGGTGCCCCTCGCCATGGGCTGGCTGGACGAGCGAGACCCTCTGAAGCCCTTCCTGCTGTTCGTCCACGGCTACGACACCCACACCCGCTACCTCAAGCCCGGCCCCTACGGCACCTCCCGCACCGACCGCGACTATCTCGGCCTGGGCATGGACGTGACCCGCCAGAAGATGGGCACGGTCAGGGTGGTGGACGGCGCGTTCTTCCCAGCCAACATGGACCAGATCCACGATCTGGGCGCCCTGCGTGTCCGCGGCGAAGACCAGAGGGCCCGCACCCGAGCCTTGGCGGCGAACCCGAGCCTGGGCGTCGTCCAGCTCGAGCAGCAGGACTTCGCCCACATCGCCCAGGTCTACGACGGCGCGGTGGCCTATGCCGACGCCTGGTTCGGGCTCCTCATGGCCGAGCTGGATGAGCGAGAGCTGCTGGACGATGTGGTGGTGGTGGTCTTGTCCGACCACGGCGAAGAGCTGGGCGAGCACGGGCTCTACGGCCATCGCTACAGCTTGAGCGACGAGTCCCTGGCGGTCCCCCTGATGGTGCGCCTGCCCGGTGGCGCCCAGGGCGGACGCAGGGTCTCCGGCCTGGTGGACCTCACCGACGTCATGCCCACCCTGCTCGAGGCCGCCGAGGCCACACCGCCCGCCGGCATCCGCGGCCACTCCCTGTGGCCGGTGGTCCAGGGGGGCGAGCTCGAGCCCAGGGAGGCGGTCTTCGCTCAGACCATGTTCCGCGCCGTGAGCGCCCGATCCCGTGAAGGGCGGCTCACCTTCTCGGGCATCGGGGCGGACTCTCCCTGGCTCAGTGAGATGATGGGTACCTCCCGGGTCGAGGCCCCGGCCTTCGAGGCTTCAGGCGAGCTGCCCAGGCCCGCTCAGTTCGACCTGGTCTCCAAGTTGATCCTCTGGAACCGCGACCTCCGCCAGAGCGGGCCCAGCGAGCCGCGCAGCCTGACCCCCGAGCAGCGACAGCTGATGCAGGAACAGGGCTACTGGAGGCCGGAGTGAGCCGTCGCCTCCCCACCTGGGCCGGGCTCGCCATGCTGCTGTCGGTGGGGTGCCAGGAGCGCTGGACCCCCGAAGAGGCCGTGCTGCCCGGCCTGATGGCCCTCGACATGAACGGCGACAACCAGCTCGACGTCTTCGAGCTGCAGCGCGGATCTCCCGTGCAGCTCGACTTCGAGCAGCTGGATCTCGACCACAGCCAGGCCGTGGAGCTCGACGAGCTGCTGGCCATGGTGCGCGGCACCGACCCCAAGGGCTTCGACGGCATCGAGGGGGCCGTGGAGCCCCACATCAGCGACGGCGCCGCCATCTTCCCCGACCCCAAGCGGGTGCGCACCATCCGTGTGGTCTTCCAGTTCATGGCGGATCAGATCCACACCGCCGCACCCGGCATCCAGACCCCCAGCGAAGAGGACATCCACGCCGCGGCCCGCACCGGCAGCCTGGACAGCCCTGAGTGTCGCGCACTCGCGAGAGAGTTCGTCAAGCACTACGCCGCCTTGGGCTTGCAGCCCCCCCCCTCCATCTATGCGCGAGCTTCCGCGGCCGCCCCCACCCCCTAGTCGCCCGGTTATCCCCGGTGCGATGGCCCGGTTAAGGGGTATTCCCCGCTGCCCAATCCCCAGGGCACCTCCCTCGCCCCCTCCGCTTCCGGACCCTCCATGCCCGAGATCCAGCCTGACGCCGCCCTCCGCCTGGAGCTGATTCGGCGCATCCAAGCCGCCGAGCTGCTGCGGCAGCACGAACCGATGGTGCACGAAGAGGGCGAGGTCCTCACCGTCCGGGCACGGGGTATCTACCCCGCGGTCGAGGCTGAGCTGGAGCTCGAGCTGGTCAAGGCCGTGGGCGGCGGCTTCGCCGGCCAAGTCTACCAGACGCGCCTGGTGGCCATGCGGGGCGGCGACATCCAGGGGCTCGAGCAGGGGGGCCTGTACGCGGTCAAGATCCTGCGCCCGCCCTCGGGCTTCTCCTTGGCCTTCCGCAACCTGATGTACAACCTGGCCTTCCAGGGTCCCTTCTCCGCCCAGGTCAGCGAGCCCGCGATCCGCGCCGGCGCCCTGTGGCAGCGCCTGCTGCGCCGGGGCGCGGCCCTCGAGTTCGGCAACGAGCGGGCCATCGTCGAAGGCTACGCCACCTTCTTCGATCCCACCCTGCGCTCATGGGCCGAGATCAGCGAGTGGGTGCCCGGCCGCGTGTGGCAGCTCGAGATCGACGACCGCCTGGGCCAGCGCTGGCTCAAGGACCCCACGGTCTGGACCACCTGGCGCGAGGGCGTCAGCTCGCCGGAGTACCTCAACAAGCAGGCCTTCATGGCCCGCATCGTGCGTCTGTTCCACCGCATGGGCGCTCCGGAGCTGGCCCGACAGTACGAGTGGTGGTCCTGCAAGTCCCAGCCCAACGCCCTCAAGCGCCTGGACGCTGGCCCCGGCCCTGCCGAGGGGCTCACCGCCATCGACTTCCGCGCGGGCCTGGCCCTGCTGTGGTGGCTGCCCATGTCCCCGGTGGACTTCCAGCTGGCGTGGCGGGGGCTGCTCCAGGGCAAGCTGGCCCAGTTCGACCGAGGGGATCTCGGGCAGCTGCACGCCTTCATGGGCCAGCACCCCGAGCACTTCACTGATCTCGAGCCGGTCTACGACGAGCTGGTGGTGTGCGAGCGGGCCTACCGGCGCTCCCTGCCCGACGTCACCCACCATCGCTCGCGCTTGCTCCTGGACGCCGAGCTGCGCCGGGATGTCCGCAGCGGCCTGATCGACGGCTGGCAGACCCTGGGCAAGCTGGACCAGGCCGCCTCCGAGAAGCTCCAGAGCTCAGGCCTGGCGTTCTTCCTCTACTTCTGGCTGGGCGCTCTGCCCGTCGTGGGCAAGCTGGGGCGCAAGCTCTGGGGCCTGACCAGCTGGCGCTCCCACGTCCACAGAGCCCTGACCGACGGTGGCTACCTGCGTCGCACCCTCAGGGTCCACCAGCTCGAGGCACTCGTCGGCTGGCATCGCGCCGAGCGCGTCACCAGCGAGCGGGCCCTGAGCCTGGCCGAGCGCCCCTTCCGGATGTGGCTCGAGCGCTGGACCCTCGGCTTCGTGCCCGGCAGGATCCACCGCTATCTCACCGAGCCCTCCGAGCTGTGGGAGCGCCTGGTGGATGCCGTGACCTTCCCGGTCAAGCTGTACTTCCGACCCCAGTTCCGCGAGGACTGGCTGCGGGATCAGGTCCAGGAGGCCAAAGACGAGGGCATGCTGGACGAAGACGAGGAGCGCAGGCTGCTCGACAACATCGACGACCCCTTCATCCAGACCTATCTCAAGTGCGTGGCCGTGCATGCGGCCACCCTGCCGGTCACCCAGGTGGTCGCGGTGATCATCGCCGGGGCGTACTGGATGTTCTGGGCCCCGGCCGAGGCGTCCTGGGGCGAGAGCATGGCCGTTTCAGCCGGCATCCTGGCCTTCTTCCAGGCCACCCCGGTGTCCCCTGGCTCCCTCACCCGGGGCCTGTACGTGGTCTACCGGATGATCCGTGATCGCAATGTCAAGGACTACTGGGTGGCAGGGCTCATCAGCTTCTGGCACTACATCGGCTACCTGGGCTTCCCCATCCAGATGGTGGCCCGCTTCCCGGGGCTGGCCCGCTTCATGGCGGGCTCCTGGGCCACCAAGGCGGCCCATGTGATCCCCGTCTTCGGTGAGAAGGGTGCCCTGATCGAGCACCTGGTCTGGGACTGCTTCTTCAACCTGCCCATCTCGGTGGGCGCAGGGGTGAAGCGGTTGGTGCGGGGCGACAAGCGCGGCTAGCGCCACAGACAGTTTGCATCAGGCCTCCGACCTGGAGGCTATGTTGCAATACTCCAAGCCCGTCCACGGAGGAGCACCATGCTCGCGCCGCTGCTCGCCGCCTGCCTCCTGCTCGCGCCCCACGCCGGGGCCGCCCCGATCATCAACGGCACCGAGACCAACGAGATCGAGGCCGTGGGCGCCATCGGCGTGACCTCTGGTGGCTACATCTACGGTCCATTCTGCAGCGGCACGCTCATCCACGCCAAGTGGGTGGTCACCGCGGCCCACTGCGTGGAGGCCTTCGACGAGTACGAGCAGCACCTGGGCAGCACCGCCCAGGGCGTGTTCATGGTGGGCGGCGACATCGCGGGGGGCGACGTCACCACCTACGCCTCCGTGATCAGCGCCATCAGCCACCCCTCCTACTCCCCCTCGCGCATGGAGTACGACATCGGCCTGCTCGAGCTCGCGGGCACCGGCATCCTGTCCATCGAAATCATGCCGGTGAACAAAGACATCATCGGAAACACCTGGATCGACCAGGAGCTCCGCTACGTTGGCTACGGGGTCACCGACCGCTACGGCGGCTACCAGGGTTCAGGCACCAAGCGCTACGCCGACATCCCGGTGTGGCAGTACGACCGCACCTATGTCTACGGCTACGACCCCGACGACGGCCAGAATGTCTGCTCCGGCGACTCCGGGGGCGCGGCCCTGGAGATGGTCGGCGAGGACCAGTACGAGATCGCCGCGGTCAACTCCACGGTCTTCGCGCCCTACGGCGGAGAGTCCTGCCGCGACGGCGCCACCGCCGGCATTCGGGTGGACTACTACATGGACTGGATCGAGGACTACGTCACCGTGGTCACCGCCGCCGAGTACTACACCGACGATCCCGACGACCCGGACGATCCCGACGACCCGGACGATCCCGACGACACCGCCTGGACAGACATGCCCAAGCTGCCCACCGACGACGCGGTCGACGGCTGGAAGGGCGGCTGCAGCACCAGCCCCGTCCGGGGGGGCCTGGGCCTGCTGGCCCTGATCACTGGAATGCTGGCCCTTGTGGCCCGGCGTCCTCGGGGCTGAGCTCCGGACAGGGATCGCTGCCGATGGGCACCACGCGCTGCTCGAGGAGTCGCTCGTCCATGTAGAGGTAGCGAGCGCGGATGTGCTCTGGCAGCGGCCCGCTGTCCTCAACCACCTCGAGCGTAGGTGAGCGCTGAGAGCCGATCCAGCAGCTGATCGTGCCGCGAAAGCCTGGCTCGAAGCTCATCATCACCCAGAGCCAGTCCCCGCGCAGGCTGGGGCCCATCAGGGTGCAGGAGCCAAAGTCGACGCCGTCCAAGATGCCTGGGTACTGCTTGAACTGCTCGACATCGAGCGCGTCCTCGTACACGGGGCCCACAAAGACGTAGGTGGCCCGGCAGTGCTCGGTGGGCCCTCTGACCTGGATGGCGGGCTCGCTGGACATGGCGGGAGCCCGGGGGGGCGGGCCCTGGATCCCCGACCCGAGGACACAGCCAAGGGTGGTGAGCAGGTTGCGGAGAAGCAGGACCATACCTGATGGTATCACCTCACAGGCCCTGCGCCGCTGGGGAAGGTGTGTCGCAGCGACGCGCGGTGCATGCACCAGTCCCTGGGGGCCGGACGGGAGGAGGTGCGGGCTCGGGGGTCTCAGCAGTGGCTTGTTTTCCCTGATCTTCAAAGGCTTGCGGGCTCGCAGGAGAGTCTGGCACCCTTCTTGCGAACCGAAGACGCGCCCGTTCGACCCCGGAGCCGTCATGCCCCCTCGTTTCCTCCCCTGGATGGCCTTGAGCCTGATCTCCTGCTCGGACTACGCCTTCAGCGGCGAGAAAGACCCTTGGCCAGGCGACGACAGCGCAGACCCCTCGTCCGAGGGTGACGCGGACGTGGACGCCGACGCGGACAGCGACACCGACAGCGACGTGGACCTACCCCCGGAGATCTTCCTCGATGCGTGCGCCCCGGACGTCACCGCCAGCTTCGACAGCGGCGAGATCTACGTGAAGTCATGGGAGCGGGAGACCGACAGCGGCACCCTCACGGCGGATCAGAGCGGCTGGTACCACGTCTACGACTACTCCCTGGCGGAGTCCGGCTCGTCACAGACCAACGAGGTCAGCTACCTCCGCATCACCAACAGCCGCCGGCCCGACGGCGAGCCCTACTGGGAGAACTGCGCGGGGGAGTGGATCGTCGATGACTTCGACAACAGCGGCTCGGTGGAGGGGCGTCGCATCTACACGGGCACGTTCTGGCTCGAGGCAGGCGCCAACGATCTGGCACTGATCCACTACTGCCCCCTCGAGCGCAGGGGCTACTGCCCCGACTTCCACGACACCAGCGACGCGGCCAGCACCTGCGACAGCGACGGGCCCAACTCGGTACACTTCAACGGCGCGGGGCTGTGCCTGCTGCGGATCGACCTGCCGGCGCCCTAGGCGCCCCCGCCATCAGTCCTCCAGGGAGTCCAGCTCCTCGAAGGGGTTCTCGAGGACCTTGCGCAGGGTCTTGGACAGCACCATGGCGTGGTAGCCGTCGATGAAGCGGTGATCGAAGGTGGCGTTGATGCGCATGATGCGCCCGGGCACCACCACGCCGTCCTCTACCACGGCCTCGTCGGCGATCTCGCCGGGCGCGATCCAGATGGGGACGCGGGTGTAGGGCACCACCGGCACGTAGGCCGTGTCGAGGCCCAGGGAGCCGATGTTGGTGACACAGGCGCCGCCGAAGGCATTCTTGGGCATGCCGGCCCAGCGCATGTCGAGGTTCAGATCGTACATCAAGAACGCCAGCATCTTCATGAAGAAGTTCATGAGCATGAAGGGCACCATCATGATGGTGTCCTTGCTCTTCTTCATGGCCTCGTCCTCGCCCCGCTTGATGCTGCCGACCTGCTTGTCCAGCTGCTCGATCTGCTCGAGCAGGCTGCACTGATCGGCCTTGCGCACCACCGCCGAGCTCAGGTCCACCTTGGAGCCGTCCTCGCTGGGCACCACCACCAGAACGGAGATGTCCACGTCCTTGCGCAGGTAGATCTTGTTCCAGCGCAGGATGGCGTTGGCCTCGGGACAGGCGGCCAGGGCGCGGGCCACCGCGGCGGTCACCATGTGGGTCACCGTGAGCCGCTTGCCGGTCTTCTCCCTGAAGGCCTTGATGTAGGCCTCGGTCTGCTCCATGCGCACGCCGAGGGTACCGTAGACCTGGGGATCGTAGGTGGTGGACCAGGTGCCGATGGCCACCTTGCGGAAGGGGCTGGTGCGCCTGGGGGGATGCAGCGGGACGTTGGGCATCGGGGGCCTCCGTGAAGGCCACCATCATCCCACACCTGACCCCCCAGGGCACGCGCCGACGCGATGTCCGCTACTCGCAGACAGGCTCGGGGAAGTAGCGGATCTTGACCAGCGTGCCCGGCATGGGCGCAACGCTGGCGCCGAGCACCACCGACACCGTCTCGGTGTCGTAGCTGAAGTCGGCCGCGTCGAGGGCGGTCCCGTCCAGGTCCACCGAGAGGCTCCATTCCAGCGGCTCCTGACTGAGGGGGTAGGTGAGCCGGTCGCCGCGGTTGACGAGGTTGGTGCCCAGGCCGGGGACCTCCTCCCACCAGTCGCCATCGCAGAGGGAGATCCAGTAGCCCTGAGTGGTCGACGCAGCGACGAGGAAGCCGTCGTAGGCCAAGGCATCACCGCAGGCCGTCTCGGCGCCAATGCCGTGGTAGACCGTCTCGAAGGGAGCCTTGTTGCGAGCGATCTGGGTATCGACGTAGGCGTTGTAGTCGTCGGGGCTGGTGTCGGGGCCGTCGCTCATGCCGATGATGTGCAGCATGGCGTCATCCCGGAGGAAGCCCTCGTTGCAGCCGCCGCTGTCGCTCGCCGCCAGGGCGTTCTCGGCCCGCAGCAGCCCCTGCGAGGCCACCGACGCCGAGGGCTGGGCGGAGATCATGTCGGAGAACACGCCCGCCGCGGCCTCGCCACTGTAGCTGTTGTCGATCCATGGGATGCCCGAGCTCTGGCACCCGTCGATCTCGGTGACCCCGAGCATGCGGAAGTCGACCCCGGCCCCGCGCAGACCCTCCACGAAGTCGTCGATCTTGTTCTCGATCGCCATGACCTCGTCCATGGTGGACCCGGAGCGATCGAAGGTGAACAGGATGTCCATGTCCCACTGGCCGGCCTCGAAGCCGTCGGTGACCATCTCGCCGGTGACCTGGGCCCGCACGTCCACGTCCACCGACTCAGCGTCGGGATCGCTGGACTGGATACTCACCACACCCACGCTGCTTTCTTCGATGGCGTAGCCGCCCACGATGGTGAGCTTGCCCAGCAGGCGGCGCTCGTCGGGCTGCAGCACCCAGGGGTAGGGGCTGGCGTCGGCCTTGGACCAGGTGAGGGAGTCGATGGCCTGCAGCAGCGTGATGAGCTCGAGCACCAGGGCTTCGTCACCCTCATTGGTGGCGTACAGCTCCTGCACGCGCGCACAGCCCACGTAGACTTCGCCGAAGTCCACGGTGGCGCCGGGCTCGAGCGCCAAGACACCGCCGCCGCCGGCGGAGTCCGGATCGTAGTCGGGGGGTCGGGGAAGGCAGGCGGTGAGGACCAGGCCAGCCAGGAGTGGAGCGATGCGCATGGAGCCCCCGCGCGGCTAGAAGTCGAAGCTCAGGCCCACGCTCACCCCGGTGGGGGAGGGCAGCACCACCATCACGCCGCCGGTGACCATGCTGGCGGCACCGACGCCGATGAGCACCGGGGCCCAGCGCTGATCGCGGGCGTAGCGAGCCTTCAGGTCCTGGTCGGCGTTGGGCTTGCTGGCGTCCTCGAAGATCTGCCGACCGTCGAAGTACATGGCGGCGCCGCTGCCGGTGACGCCCAGACCCACCGAGGCCAGCACGATGCCCGCCACGCGCCGGGGCTTGCCGCTGGGGGTCGGCTCGGGGGGGGGCGCGAAGTCGGCCGGCCCCTTGGTGACCTCGGCCACCACCAGCTCCGGGTTGTAGCTGCCCGACTCTGCCGGGTAGGCCTTGACCCCGCTGGCGCCCATGCGATCGAGCACGTAGCGGTAGAGCTCGCTGGCGCTGACGGTGCCGCTGGTGTCGGCGTCGGCCGCTCCGCTGATGCCGTCGGTGAACTGGGCGCCGAAAGGCGTGGAGCCGGGCAGCTGCTTGGGGGAGCAGGCGCTGAGGCTGAAGAACTCGCTGGCCGCCTCGGGCCAGCTCTTGGCGTTGGGGCCCATGAGCACCAGGTCGTCCAGCCGCATGTCGTGGACAGCGTCGGTGACCATCACCAGGCTCCCCACCTGCAGGCTGTTGCGCAGGGCGCCGCCCAGCTCTTCCACGCCGATGGCCGTGCCCTGCAGATCCGCCGGATCGACGTCGTAGGGCAGCAGGTAGGGCTCACCGAAGTCGCCGCCCACGCCGTGCCCCACGAAGTAGACCAGCAGGGAGTCGTCGCTCCCCAGCTGGGCGGGCAGGTTCTCGAGGAGCAGGTCCCGAATGGCCGAGCGGGTGGCCAGGGCGTCGGTGAGGGGTAGCACCTGATCGTAGCCGGCGCTCTGCTGCAGCGCCCGGGCCAGCTCTCGGGCGCGGACGCTGGCGTCGGGCAGGGCCAGGGAGGGGTCGAGCTTGCCGTAGCTGCCCACACCGATCACCACGGCTACGCGGTCGGCCAGGGCGGTGGAGGGGACGGACAGGGCCACGACGGCCGCGACGGCCAGCGGGCCCGAGAGGAGGCGGTGGATGGACGGATGCACGGGTACGAACGCCTGGAACACGGGGAAGCGCCAGTATAGCGCGAAGGATCAGTCCTGAGCCGCGCCGCCGGCCTCCGGGACGACCGGCGGCTCGGGGGCGGCCGGGGCTGGCTCGGGCTGCGCTGGACCAGCCCAGTCGAACTCGAGCTCGGTGTCCATGTACACGGCCTTGTACCGACGGCCGACCTCCAGGCCCTCGAGCGTCACCATCAGCTCGCACTGCTGCTGGGTGCCGCCCACGTGCCCGGGAGGATCGTGGCCCTCCCAGTGGCAGTTCAGATCGGTGCTGTGCTCGACCGACTTGGAGGTGGCCAGGTCGACCACCACGACGTCCGTGGACTCGGCATACTCGAGGGAGTAGCCATGGAAGACGATGGTGTCGCCCTGGAGGGTCTCACCACTGGCCGGGACGGTATGGCTGACATGGGGGGGCATCAAGGCGAGGGCCTCCGGAGCGAGGAGCAGCAGCCCAGCGAGCGCCAGGGAACGGGTGGCCACGGCTACATCGCCGCCAGCAGCGCGACCAGCAGCTGGTAGAACTTGGCGGTGGAGGGCACGCTGACCCGCTCGGTGGGCGAGTGGGCGCCGCGGATGTCCGGGCCGATGGAGATCATGTCGCAGCCCGGGATGGCCTGCTGCAGCAGCCCGCACTCGAGGCCGGCGTGGACAGCCTTGATCTCGGCTGGGCCGAAGAGCTCCTGGTGAACGGCGAGGGCCTTGGCCAGCAGGGGGGAGTCCATGTCAGGCAGCCAGCCGGGGTAGGAGTCGTCGAGCTCGACATCGGCGCCGGCAAGCTCGAACAGGGCGACCAGGGAGTCGCGCACGGCCTCGAGGGCCGAGCCCAGGCTGGAGCGAGCGCAGCAGACCAGCTCGAGGGCTTCGTCGCCCATGCGCACCACGCCGAGGTTGTTGGAGGTCTCCACCAGGCCAGGCACCGAGCCCGACATGGCGATGACCGCCGAGGGCACGGCCATGATGGTGCGCACCAGGTAGGCCTGGAAGCCGCGCTCGAAGACGGTCTTGGGAGCGTCCGCCGCGATCGGGGAGGCGACCACCACCAGCTCGGGATCGGTGGCCCGGAACTCGGCCTGCAGCTCGGCCTGCAGCTCGGCCACCACGGCCAGCAGGGCATCGACCCGCTTGGGCTTGATGTACAGGGAGCAGCGCGCCTCCCGGGGTACGGCGTTGCGCATGGAGCCGCCCTCGAAGCCGGCCAGGCGTAGGCCCACGCCATGGCGGTCCAGGGCCCACAGCACGCGGGCCAGGCACTTGATGGCGTTGGCGCGGTTCTCGTGGATGTCCAGGCCCGAGTGGCCGCCCTTCAGGCCCTTGAGCTCGATCTGGTAGGCCACGCGACCCTTCTTGGCCTTCTGCAGCTCGAGAGGGAAGCGGGCGATGACGTCGCCGCCGCCGGAGCAGCCCACGTAGATGGCGCCCTCTTCTTCGGTGTCGCAGTTGATCAGGGTCTTGCCGCTGACGAAGCCGGGCTCGAGGCCGAAGGCGCCGGTCATGCCGGTCTCTTCGTCGACGGTCATGAGCAGCTCGAGGGGGGGGTGCTTCGCGTCGGGATCGATGGCCACGGCCATGCCGCCGGCCACGCCGATGGCGTTGTCGGCGCCCAGGGTGGTGCCCACCGCGGTGAGCCAGTCACCGTCCATGGTGACGTCGATGCCCTGGGTGGCGAAGTCGAACTCGGTGTCGGAGTTCTTCTCGCAGACCATGTCGATGTGGCCCTGCAGCACCACCACGGGGTGGTCTTCGTAGCCAGGGCTGCCCGGCACCCGGACCAGCAGGTTGCCGACGGCGTCCTGGACGGCCTCGAAGCCGTGTTCGCTGGCCCAGGCCTTCAGGGCCTCGATGAGCTGCGCCTCGTTGCCGGAGCCGTGGGGCAGGGAGCGGATGAGGTCGAAGCTCTGCCAGAGCAGTGCGGGCTCGAGGCCCTGGGGGAAGACGTTGGCCATGGTGGAATCTCCTGGGGAGGAATGGGGGATGAGGGGGTCTAACCGCAGACCTACGGGGGGACCCCACCGAGCCGACACGAGACCTGCTGTCCAAACACGAACTCGAGCACCTGCACCTGCTCCTGCACCTGCTCCTGCACCTGCACCATGCGGACCGAGCCGTCGTGGTGGTGGACTGTTGGCCTGCTCCCGTGCTGTACGAATATTCGAACCATCCTTTCTTCCGGTCATACCGGTCTTCCTCGAGGACGGTGGTCACCTGGAGGATCGGCCGTGATCCAGGGCCGGCGAGGTCTCCCCGGATGCCTGTTGCGCTCCGTGCTGGTCTCGACCGAGGCTCCTGGCCATGTCGTCTCCTGCTGTACCCATCGCCCTCCAATTTCTCCTGTTCCTGTTCGCCGGCTGGGCCAACCGTCGGCAGCAAGCGGTCATCGCCTACCTGTTGGAGGAGAACAGAGTGCTCCGCGATCAACTCGGAGGCCGCTGGCAAGCGCCCCCTACAAACCAAGTCAACCACAACCCTCTTGGCGCGTGGTCAGCCACAGCCCGCCAGCAGTCATCGAAGCAGTAGCACCAACACCGCATCTTCGGCAGCA
>CALDOK010000410.1 GCA_937912125.1 uncultured Pseudomonadota bacterium | reverse complement strand
CGATGGTGCCGATGTTCACGTGAGGCTTGTTGCGCTCGAACTTCTTCTTGCCCATGGTGTACCTCGTAGATGCCGGAGGGTAGTGGCGGGTGGGGGCGACTCGGGGAGGCCCGATGAATGGAGCCCATGCCCAGGATTGAACTGGGGACCTCCTCCTTACCAAGGAGGCGCTCTACCACTGAGCTACATGGGCTTGAAGGGCTGCTGCCGGGGAGTGGAGCGGAAAACGGGGCTCGAACCCGCGACCCTCAGCTTGGAAGGCTGATGCTCTACCAACTGAGCTATTCCCGCTCGAAAGGGCCCCGGAACAATAATCCAAAGAAACTGAGGTGGTGGGGGATGGTGGATTCGAACCACCGTAGGCAAACGCCGACGGGTTTACAGCCCGTTCCCTTTGGCCGCTCGGGCAATCCCCCAGAGCACCTCATTCCCAGTCCTTTCGGACCCCGGAAACTTAAACTTTCAGAGAGCTTTGGCGAGGAGCTGACGGTGGGACTCGAACCCGCAACCGGTGGTTTACAAAACCACTGCTCTGCCGATTGAGCTACGCCAGCTTGGGGCTGATGACCCAGGGCCTCGCGAGGGGGCCCATATAGTGATCCCCCCTGGAGGTGTCAACAAGCATCAGGGATTTTCGAGCAAGTCGGGATCGAACACCGAGGAATCGAGGGACTCGGGCAGCTCCAGCGCGCGCACGGTGACCTTCTCACGCAGCTGACCCGCGAAGCTCGACTCCAGCCTGAGGGGCACCACGAGGCCGTCGATGAGCTCCTGATAGTCGGCAAAGGACCAACATAGCTCCACGCTGTCAGCCACCATGACCAGCTCCCTGGCCCGCTGATCGGTGGGGTCAACCCCCACCAGCACGGCCTGAGCCGAGGTTTCACTGTCCAAAGAGAGCCAGGAAAGCTCGTCGCCGCCTCGATCCACCCGGCGGACCTCGAGGTCCGCCGACCATGTAGCGAAGCTCACAGCCTGCTCCAACACCACCGCGGGCTCGAAGAGGGACAGGGCTTCGCGGGTCGGCCCCGCGGCGACCTCGTGGACCTCGCCGGCCACCGCCAGCCAGGCCTCGTCCCCGCGGACGATGGTGATGCTGTCGGTCCCCTGCCCTTCCAGGATGCGCACCTCGAGGCGCAGCTGATCGCCAGCCCTGAAGAGGTCGTGCCACACCCGCAGCGAGCCGCTGCCGATGTCGGCGCTACGCTCGAAGCGGAAGTGCACTGGGTCCAGGTGCTGGAGGTCTGGGGTCGGCTCGTCCGCCGCTCCGCCGCCACCGTGAGCCAGCACCATGGCCGTCAACAGGCGAGCCCCGTCGGCACGAGCAGAGCGCTCGTCTGCCTGGGCCTGGGCTTCCCCGCCGGGCTCGGTCGGGAGCGCGGAGTCGGCGTCGCTCACGGCGGCCACCGCGAGCTCTTCGACGGGCAGCACGTCCCGCCCGGCCACCAGGAAGACCTGTACGCTCCGCCCGGTCAGCTCAGCCAGGCGCTGGGCTGTCTCGGCTGCGGACGCCCGGTCCTCGATGCCCTCGACTCGCAGCAGGAAGACCCATCCCCTGCCCTTGCGGAAGCTGCGCACGACCTCGGCCTCGATGCCCTCGGCCAGGGCCAGGGCCCGGGCTGCGTCGGCCTCGCCCCGCAGGCTCTGGCCCACAGTCTCGACCGTGTAGGGCTCAGCCCAGGCCGGAGCACTGGCCAGGAACAGTCCGAGCAAGGCTGGCTGCAATCGCCGGGCCAGAGGCACCATGGTTCACTCCGCGTCGGGTGGGTCAGATTGGGTCGCGACCTGTTCGCCGCTGGCTCCAGCCCGCTGGCGGACCGTGGCGTCAGGGTCCTGGGCCAGCCGCGCCAGCAGCTCGCCGTACCCTGAGGGGTCCACGTCCAGCAGGTAGGCGGCCACGAAGCCGCGGACCAGCGGGTCTTCGTGTTCGGCCAGGGCGGCCAGGCGCTCGGGATCGCGCCCACCCGCCACCGCGAAGCGGTCGGAGACCTCGGACCGACACTGCTGGCTCGGCGGAGCGGTCTCGTCGAGCATCACCTGCAGCAGGGCAGGCAGCGCCTCGTCCCAGCGCTGCATCCGCAAGACGTCCAGGGCCGCCAGGCAGAATAGATCGGCGTCGGCGTCGGGCTGGCGCGCAGCCTCGAAGAGCATCGGCACCCCCTGCATACGCCCCATGACCACCAGGGCCTTGGCCGCTGAACGTCGAGCCTCGGGCGTACCGTCGCGCATCACGCCCTGGAGGAAGAGCCAGTCCCGCTCGGTGGGGTACTCGAGGTCGAGCTGCGGCTCATCGGGGGAGCCAGGGTCGTCCTGGGGGCCGACTACAGGGTCGAGCACCGCGAACGCAGGGTCGCCCGCCAGCGGGTCCTCGAGATCCGGGGGCCTGGGGATCACCTGGGCCACGCCCTGCAGGCCTTCACCCACTCGAACGGAGGCGAACCGGGCCAGGCCCACCACCGCGCCGACCAACACCACACCCAGGGCGAGGGGCATCCAAGATGTGCTGCGGGCCATGGGGACTCCCGGGGGCTGCCGCCAGGCATATCACTCGGGGTGGATCAGGGCCGCTTCGGCGGCCTGCGGGGGAGCTGGGACCTCCTCGAGCTCGATGGGGCGGGGCATGAAGGTCATGATCAGCACCACCAGCGCAGACACGGCGAGCCAGCGCGCCCGCGGAGTGAGCGTGGGGAGCTCCGGCACCGCCAGGTTGCGCCAGGCGCCCAGGAGCAGCAGGACGCCCGCCCACACGGCCCAACCGGGCCAGACCAGCACGCCGGCCACCAGCATGGCGACGATCACCGCCCAGCTGATGCGGCGGCCCCACCGCGGCGTGATGGCACCCATGATGTGTCCGCCGTCCGCCTGGCCCAGGGGCAGCAGGTTGATGGAGGTGACCAGACAGCCCACCCACCCGGCCAAGGCCACGGGGTGAAGCTCGGCGTAGCGCCCCGGGGCCGCGCCCGCGACCGCCGCGCCCAGGAGCTTCACCACCCAGGGATCGGAGAAGATGAGGTAGGTGGCGCCAGGCTCGAGGGCGATGTCCGGGCCGGTGAAGCGAAGCCCGATGGCCAGCATCACGAAGGCCACCACTGCGCCCGCCAAGGGGCCAGCCACCCCCATCTCCAGCAGGGCCGTGCGACTGCGGGGCAGGCTGCGCAGCTGGATCACCGCCCCCAGGGTGCCGAAGCCGAAGGGCAGCGGGATGAAGTAGGGCAAAGACAGCCTGAAGCCGTGGCGCAGGGCTACCACATAGTGGGCCAGCTCGTGGGCGAGCAGGATGGACATCAGCGCGCCAGTGTAGGCCGCGGCGTTCAGCGCCACGTTCATGTCGCGGAAGGCCTCGAGCCCCCCCTGCGACCAGTACATGGACGCCAGGGTGGCCACGAACAGGGCGATGCTGCGCCCGCGCTCGCGCGGAGTCTCCATGGGGCGGCCTGGTCCCGTCGTCTTAGCCGGGGATCTCGCGCATGGTGAACTCGTACACGCCCTGGTCGGTGCCACCGCTGACGATCAGCAGGTAGGTCTGGCCGCCCTCGAGGGTGACGTCGAGGAAGGCCTCCTCGCCCGAGTCGTGGGCCGCGCCGCCTGTGTTCAGGATGAGGTCCTTCGAGGGGTTCTCGTCCACGTCCAGGGTGTCGGCGTCGAACCAGCTCACGTCCCAGACATCGCTGTCGATGAGGCCGGGATCGTGGGAGCACATCTCCACCAACACCTGCTGGTAGAAGGTGCCAGGCAGCGGCTCGTCGGCGTCGGCGACGCCGTCGCGATCCCAGTCGTTGGAGCAGTCGAGCACCGCGCCGGTGTCCTCGGGGGGCAGGCCGCAGGGGTCGAAGTCCAGGGTCTTCTTCTTACCAGTGCCCGAGCCCATGTCGATCACCGCGCTGGAGACGGGGCCGTGGGCGAGGACCTGCTGGTAGTAGAGGTACTCGATGATGGACGTGGGGTAGGCGAAGTTGATGCCGTCGGCGTCCGGGCAGCTGGCGCGGGTGGTGACGGTCTCGTTGGGGGTGGGGACATAGGCGATGGGGACGACCGCCAGCCAGGGATCGAAGGGGGCGATGTCGCCGTCGGCGTTCTCGTAGTGACGGTCGAGCCAGATGTGTACGCGCACGTTCGAGCCTAGGGGGCGATCGCTGAGATCGATGGTCCAGCGATCCGTGTCGTAGAAGTCCATGTCGCTGCGCAGCTCGTCGGGATCATAGCTGGCGATCTGCCAGACGCCGCCGATCTCGCCGACGCCGTAGATGGGCGTGCCGTCTTCGGGCAGGGCGGGCAGCGGGACCGAGTTGGTGACCGAGGAGGAGTAGATCTCTTCCACCGCGACGTCTTCGTTGGTGGGGTCGTTCCAGCGGATGACCGCCCCCAAGAAAGACTCGCCCGAAGGCGCGACGTTCAGGGTAGCGCCATCGTAGGGGATGGCCTTGAGCCGCACCACCGAGGAGGCGTAGCCGCCGACCATGTGGCCGTAGAACTCGAAGCCCTGCACGTATGTGGCGTGATCGGTGTTGCCCAGGGTGACCCGCAGGGAGGTGTTCTCGTAGGGATCGGCGGTGGTGCCGCCCTCGACGTAGACGTTGGGCCCGCCGAAGTCGATGCCCCGCTGGTAGCCGTTGGCGCCGTAGTAGGTGCCGATGGTGGGGGTCTCCGGGGGCTCGGTGGGGGCGTCGATGAACTCGGCGGAGCCGTACGACGGCCACTCGGAGACGTCCATCAGGCTGTCGCCGTCGACGTTGGTGACCCCGCTGGTGAGCATGGCCACCTGCCACTGCACCACGATCTCCTCGAAGGTCGCGGGGCCGCCCAGGCCCATGACCGCCTCGACCACAGCGTCGACGCCGACCTGGTCGGTCTGCACGATGGCGCTGAGCACCTCGGCGCCGAACACGTCCACCAGCCAGCGCAGGAAGAGGTACTGGGCGCCGCGGCCCTCGAGGGACAGCGAGCCGTCCTCGGACTCGTTGGTCAGGCCGTGCAGGTGGGGGGCGTCCAGGTACTCCCAGGCGTCGTCGAAGTAGATGGCGCCGAAGCCGCACTGGTCCGCCGCCACCGCGCCCAGGCCCAACATCAGCCAGTCTTCCTCGTCGGTGCCACCGCGCTCGAGGACCTTCTGGTTGTAGACGATCAGGTGGGTGGTCTCGGCCGCGATCTGAGCCGCCAGGGACATGCTGGTGTAGGCATCCACCGTGGTGACGAAGTCGTTGTTGTAGTAGCCGTAGGGGTCGGGCGCGAAGACGTAGATGATCTCCTGGTAGTCGGAGATCGGGTTCTCGTCGGGGTCGTACTCGGTGAGATCGACCTCGGGATCGGCGTAGGACTCGAAGACCGCGGCCCAGTCGTCGGGATCGGTGGCGGAGCGCGGCAGGCGGTTGAGCACCGGGGTGATGAGCACGGTGACCCGCTGGTCGGCGTTGACATCGCTGAAGTCGCCAAGCAGGGCCTCGAGGTTGACCATGATGTTGGCATCGACGATGCCGGCGATGGTCTCGAGGTCGCAGTTGTCGAAGCCGAAGGCGCCGTTGGGATCGTACTCGTCGATGATCCCGTCGCACTCGTGGTCCCAGTCCAGCGGCACGGAGGCGTCGACCCAGATGGCGACGGTCTCGCCCAGGGCGACCAGGGTGGCGTTGAGGGTCTCGAACGAGCCGGAGTTGGCCAGGTCGTCACGCACCTGGAACTGGTCGCTGGTCACGCCCACCTGGAGATCGGGCGGGGGCGGTGGCGGGGGCTGCTGCTGGCCGGCTTGCTCTCGTTCGGCCTTCCAGCGGCGCAGGTTCTGGAGGTAGGGGGTGACCGCGCGCTCGGTGGCGGGCAGAGCCGGCGCCACAGGACGAGCGCTGCGGCTGTCTTCGGTCACGGTGTACCAGTTCTCGAAGCCAGCGCTGCCCGTGCCGCCGTTGACGAACACGGCGTAGAACTGCTGGTCCTTGTTGGAGTCGCCGCTGAGGTCGCTGAGGTCCACGGCGATCTCCGCGCCGTCCTCGTTGTCGACGGTCACCACGTCGCCCGGGTTGTCGAAGAACTGATCGGCGTCGGCGTCGGCGTCGGTGTCGCCGTCGGCGTCGGTGTCGGTGTCACCGTCGGTGTCGGTGTCGGTGTCGCCATCGGGTTGGTGGCAGCCGTGGCACCAGGGATCATCGTCGTTGCAGGCATCGCAGCCGGTCATCGCGATCAGGGAGCCGAGCAAAGTGAGTCGAAGCGCGCGCATGGTACCTCCGTGGACCGGACGAGGCGGTCCCGTGGCCTGGCCGTGCGGCCAAGCCGATACCACCGAATACCACGAGGCTTTCAGGCCCGTCAATGCGGCAGTTGCGGCATCAGCGCAGCCTCACCGCGTTATCCGGCAGGCTGCGCTGTCCCCTTTCCACGCCGCAGGCCGCGAATAGCTTGTGGAAGGCAGACACGGGAGCGTCGCACCATGCGAAACTTGTACGAGATCCTGGGCGTCCCCAAGGACGCAGACCAGGCGGCGATCCGGAAGTCATTCAAGACCCTGGCGCGCCGCTACCACCCCGATGTGAGCAAAGAGGCCGACGCCGAGACCCACTTCAAGGAGATCAACGCGGCCTACGAGGTGCTCTCCGACGAGCAACGGCGCAGCTGGTACGATGAATTCGGCGAGGAGGCGCTCAAGGTGGGCTTCGATGCCGACCGGGCGCGCCTGTACCGCTCCGCGGCCCGGGGCTCGGGTGGGGGCGCAGGCTTCGGCGGCGGAGGGGTCTCCCTGGACGAGCTGTTCGGCACCATGTTCACCGGCGGCGGTCCCCGGCGTAGGGGCAGGAGCGGCTGGGGCGAGTCGGTCACGGTGCGCCGGCGCGGGCCTGACGTCGAGGTCAGCGTCGAGATCGAGCTGCTCACAGCCATCCGGGGCGGCGACACCATGATCCAGCTGCGGCGCCCCGAGTCCTGCGTCGCCTGCGGAGGCGACGGCGGCACGGGCAAGCAGGCGTGCAGCGCCTGCAGGGGCACCGGCCGGGTCACCCAGAACCGCTTCGGGATGCAGGCGGTGGTGCTCTGCGACCGCTGCGCAGGCAGTGGCGTCACCTTCGCTCAGGAGTGCTCCACCTGTGCGGGCGCTGGGCGCACCACGGCCCAGAAGCGTCTGCGCGTGCGCATCCCGCCGGGCGTGGAGGACGGCAAGGTGCTCAGGCTGAAGGGCCTGGGGGGCGAGGGTCGCAGCGGGGGCCCGCCGGGCAACCTGCTGGTGACGGTACACCTCCTGCCCCACCCGCTCCTCAAGCGCCGCGGCGATGACCTCGAGCTCGAGGTGCCTGTCACCATCGGCGAGGCCATGGCCGGCGCCCAGATCACGGTCCCCACCCCAGACGGCGAGCTCAAGGTTCGCGTCCCGGCGGGGGCACGCAACGGCATGGAGTTGCGGCTCCAGGGTCGAGGTGTCGCCAAGGCCGACGGCACGCGGGGGCACCTCTACCTGCTGCTGCGGCCCGTCTTGCCGTCCACCGACGATCCCCGGGCAGTGGAGCTGGCCCAGGAGCTCGACGGCTTCCTGGAAGGCGACGTGCGGGCGGGCCTCGAGCTCTGATGGGCGCAGCTCGGGATGGCCGGTAGCGGCGCCTCCCGGGCCCGCGGCCCGACAGAGGGCTACGAACGGGCAACGCCGGGTTAAGCCTGCGCGGTCCCCCGCCCGAGGCTCCCATGGTCAGCCTGCTCCCCCTCCTCTTCTTGGTGGTCTCCGCACAGGCCGGCCTCGACGAGCTGATCGTACAGGCCTCGAACGGCGATCTGCCCCAGGACCAGCGTCAGGCGGCCTTCGATGATCTGGTGCGCACCGGCTACGGCGACGAGCTGATCGCCATGGCCGAAGACCCGGCCACCGATGCGCGCCAGCGCTGGGTGATCATCCGGGTCCTGGGCAAGATCCACAGCCCGCCCGGCGTGCTCGCCCTGCAGCGCCTGCTGGCCGACGACATCTCGGGCATCCGCGCCGCCGCGGCCATGGCCCTGGGCGATAGCGGCGACCCCTCCCAGGCCGCCAAGATCGCCGCCCTGCTGGAGGATCCCGCGGTCATCGTCAGGGCCACCGCCGCTGACGCCCTGGCACTGCTAGGGTCTCCCGAGGCGGTGCCCTATCTGGTGCGCGCCCTCGAAGACCCGTCGAACTTCTACCGGGGCGAGCCCCTCTGGGTCCGGCGGCACTTCGTGGTGGCGCTGGGAACCAGCCAGGACAAGTCGGCCTTGCCCGCCCTCATCCGCTGCCTGGACGAGTCCGACGCCAACATCATCGATGCCGCCCTGGTGTCCCTGGAGCAGGTCAGCGGCGTGTCGTGGTCCGACGGTCGCAACCGCGCCGAACAGATCCAGGCCTGGATGCGCTGGTACGCGAACCAGCAGTAGGCATCAAGCCTTGACGTGCAGCTTCAACACCGTGCGGCCCACACCGATGGTGTCGCCGGTGCGCAGGCGGCCCAGGCCCATGCGGCGCCCGTTGTGGAAGGTGCCGTTGGTGGAGCCTAGGTCGCGCATGTAGATCATGCCCCGGCCGAAGACCTCGATGACCGTGTGCCTGCGTGAGACCTCGGCGTCGGTGAGAGGGATCTCCCCTGCCCTGCGCCCGATCGTGACAGTGCCCCGGGTGAAGCGGAAGACCTTGCCGGCATCGGGCCCGGCCACCGCCTCGAACACCGCGTTCATGCCAGGGGGCAGGCGCAGGTCCTGACCGATGACGTCGCCGTGGCTGCGGGTCTGGTCGGCGCCGCCCTTCTTGATGTCCACCAGCTCTTCGTCCAGCAGCCAGGCGATGTCCAGTTGCTGCTGAGCGGCGCTGCGCCGATCCGCCGAGGCGACGTCTTCGTCGGACCCCAAGAAGAGGATCATGCGGCAGGACCCGATGGCGATCTCGTTGCCCGGGCGCAGCGTGGCTTCCCGGACCAGGCGGCCATCGACCATGGTGCCGTTGGTGCTGGACAGGTCCTGGATGACCCACTGGTCGTCCCGAAGGATGATGCGGGCATGCACCCCGCTGACCAAGGGATCGTCCAGGACCACGTCGCCCTTCTTGCGACCGATCACCAACGGCACGGTCTCGGGCACCGGGATCTGGGTGCCCGCCCTGTGGCCGGCGACGATCTGGAGAAAGGCTCGCGCCACCTCGAGACTCCCTGGGAGGGGTGAACAACCTCAGCTACGGCCAGGCTGGGGCCGAAGCGGGAGGTGAGCCTATCACACGCCGCGTGGACGGGCGTTGCCCATGTAGCGAGCCAGGATGGCCTTCTGAGCGTGCAGGCGGTTCTCGGCCTCGTCGAAGACCACGGACTGGGGCCCGTCGATGACCTCGGCGCTGACCTCTTCGCCCCGGTGGGCGGGCAGGCAGTGCATGAAGATGGCGCTGGGCCGGGCCTGGGCCATCAGGACGGCGTTGACCTGGAAGCCCTCGAAGCGGGCCAGGCGCTCGGCATGCTGCGACTCCTGACCCATGCTGGCCCAGACATCGGTGTAGACGATGTCTGCGTCGCAGACGCCTTCCTGGGGATCCTCGGTGATCTGGATGGCCCCACCGGAGGTGGCGGCCAGCGCGCGAGCGTCGGCGACCACGTCGGCGTCGGGGGCGTAGCCGCGGGGATGGCAGACCGCCACGGTCATGCCGAAGCGCGCGCCGCCGTAGAGCAGCGAGTGGGCCATGTTGTTGCCGTCGCCGATGTAGGCGAGCTTGAGGCCCTCGAGGCGACCGAACTTCTCGTGGATGGTGAGCAGGTCGCAGAGCACCTGGCAGGGATGCAGCAGATCAGACAGGCCGTTGACCACAGGCACGGTGGCGTGCTCTGCAAGCGCCAGGATGTCGTCGTGGGAGAACACGCGGGCCATGATGCCGTCGCAGTAGCGGGACAACACCGCGGCGGTATCGGCGATGGTCTCGCCGCGATGGAGCTGGATGTCCTTGGGCCCCAGGTAGAGCGCGTGGCCGCCCATCTGGGTCATGCCTACCTCGAAGCTCACCCGGGTGCGCAGGGAGGGCTTCTGGAAGATCATGGCCAGGCTCTGGCCCGCGCAGACATCCGAGAACGCCCGCGGGTTGAGCTTCATCATCCGGGCGAGATCCAAGAGCGCGCGAAGTTCTTCGGTGCTCTTGTCGAACAGGGACACGAAGTGCTGAGGCATACCGACTCCTGGTGCGCAAGGAACCCTGCGTGGAGCCCGCCAAGACCGTCTACGGCGGACCCGTTTGGGCCTGCCTCCTAACGCGCGCCACCCAGCCCGGCGAGACCAAGGGGGCCTGGCGGCTGCGTCTCCCGCGCCACCACGAAGAAGGCCCGAAGCGTGAAGCTTCGGGCCATCTAAATGGCGATCCCAACGGGATTTGAACCCGTGTTGCCGGGATGAAAACCCGGTGTCCTGACCTGACTAGACGATGGGATCAAAAAGAATTCAGGAGGCGGTGGGTGGGCCGCACAGGACTCGAACCTGTGACCCACGGCTTAAAAGGCCGGTGCTCTACCACCTGAGCTAGCGGCCCGGAGCCGCTGCGAGTTATCGTCACGGCCCAGAGGTGTCAAGATAGATGGGTGCGGTCGCCGCGTAGATCGGCATGCGGGGGTAGACCAGCGCAAAGTCGCCGCTCGGTTGCTCCTCTGGACGGCCGGCGTCTACCACCACCCAGCCTGGACCCGCGCTCTGCAAGCGGATTGTGCGCGTGATGTCGATGGCCCCCTGCTCGTCGATGGGGGAGGACCAGACCTCCACGCCATCCTGGAAGACGCGCACGCGGTCCACCGGCACCCAGTCGGCCGCGCGCAGGCGAATGTCGAGCTCGAACCCCTCGCCAGGCTGAGCGATCAGGGTGTCACCAGGCCCAGCCAGGCCGGCGGCCCCCCGCAGCTCGGCCTCGAGCACAGGGCCGCTCGAGACCAGCACATGTCCGGACGCCAGGTCGGCCAGGCGCCCCTCGATGGTCTCGGCCTGGGTGAGGACCAAGGTGCGAGCCGCGCCGGGCAGATCGTGCTGCAGCCAGGAGCTGTGGCTCGCGGCGATTGGGAACAGCGGGTAGCCCGCCTGGAGCAAGGCGAGCCAGTCCTGGAGCGCCTGGGCGGTGTGCTCGGGGTCCCTGGCGCTCAGGATCTCGATGGCGCCGGCATCCAGTGCGACGGTGCCCCTCTCGCTGGCCTCGCGCAGGAAACGATTGGCCTCGCCGTCGTCGATGTGGTCCCGCTCGAGACCCCTGGCGTGGAACATGCCCGACGCAGCGCCCGCCGCCCCCTTGGCGCGAGGAGCGAGGATGGCGGTGACCTGAGCGCCCGCGTCGTGGGCGAGGTCGAGCCAGGAGCCCGGGCCGAGCCCCGCCGCGGGCAGCTCGTCTTGCACGGGGAAGCCCACCATCCAGCCGTCGCCCATGGACGTCCCGGTGCGCGGTACATCCAACGTGGCGAGGCTGCCTGAGACCACCTGCTGCCCCTCGCAGCCAGGCGTGGCGCCGCCACCGCCACCGACCTCGGCGCGAACGGTGAAGTCGATGCCTTCTGCGCACAGGGCGAAGGCGATGTCCGCGGCCTCGTCACCACCGAAGATGGAGGCCCAGGACGCGGTGAAGGGATCGGCGTCCACCCTGCCCACGGCGTCGATCACCGCTGCCTCGAGGGTCAGATCGAGGCTGGCATCGACGGGCACCCGCAGCTCGGCGCTGGCCAGGGGAAAGCGGGGCCCGCGAGAGGCTATGAACCGGTAGGCGCCCTCGGGGAGCCGAAGCTCGAGCTCGTCGGCGTCGGTCCAGATCCGTCGCCCCGCCGCCAGCTGCCCTGGAGCCTGATCGAAGCGCCCAAGCTGAGGATCGGGCGTGCCGCCGAGGCCAACGACACTGATCCGGAGCGGAAGGTCGTTGGGCAGGCCCGCGTCGTCATGCAGCTGCAGCCGGATCGGGTGCAGGGGTTCGGTGCCCAGGGAGAGCAGGCCGTAGTCCTCGAGCCCCGCCTGCACGTCGAGCTCGCAGACCTGGCCTTGGTAGCCCGCTGACTCGATCTCCACGGCATAGCGCCCCAGGGACAGCCAGGTGCCAAGGCCTGGATCGACACCGTCGGTCCAGGCGGTGGTCATGGGCATCACGCCGCCGTCGCGGATCTTGCCTTCCTGGTCCACGTAGCGCGCGGGATCCAGCCGATGGAAGCTCGCGCGGGCTTGCCGGGGCACGTCCAGCTCGACCCGCACCTCGCTGCCCTCGCTGATGCCGAGCTGGAGGTAGCGGCTGCCGCTCTGCATCCCCAGCAGCTCGAGCACATTCTTGGTGACCCCCGCCATGTCGTCACCCGCCGAGGCAGTGTAGCGGCGCGTGAAGCTGCGCTGCTCCCCCGGCGTGATGGCGTCCTTGGCCTGGTCCTCGACGCCAAGGAAGACCCCGCGCACGCGGCCGTCGATGTCCATGTCCGGAAGCACCGACAGAAACTCGCTCTCGAGAGAGAGCACCGCGAAGGCACCGGGCAGGCCGGGATCGGCGTCGAAGACCACCCAGGGTGTCAGCACGGGCTCGCCATCCGTCAGCGCGTAGCCGACGCCGGGGGATGGTACGAAGGGTGCCCCCCCGAAGCCATCGGTGACCACGAGGTCCACGATGGGATCCATCTCGACCGGACGACCAGTCTGGTTGCTGACGATGGTCTCGACCTCCAGCCAGGGCTCCCGGTCCCACATGCGCCATGTGGTGGACACCACCAACTGCTCGACGAGATCGTCGTCGTCCAGCGCGACGCCGACCTTGCGCTCAGGGTCGAGGATGCGGCCGACGGCATGGATCTCCTTGCCGTCCTCCTGGATCGCGACGGTCTGATACAGAACCCGCACCTGCGGATCGTTGCCCACCACCTGCAGCACCTGCGGCAGGGCGTCGAGGGCACCGAGGGGGGCCAGATCCAACAGGGTGCCCCCAGATGGCGCGCGATGCAGCTGGCTGGGGACCCCGAGCTCCTCGTCGAACCCGGGGGTGTCGATGATGGCGAGCAGGCTGCCGTTGCTGATGGCGTAGTCTCCAACACGCCCGTCGGAGCGCAGGCCGACGAGCAGGAGGTCGTCGGCGTTGGCGGTGCTGATCCTGGTGGCGTGGACCATGCCGCGAGTAGGCGCCGAGGCTGCGGTGTCTTGGCCTTCGGGAGCGCAGGAACCGAGCAGGGCGAGGCCGAGCCACGCCCGCAGGATCACCGCCGCACCTTCTTGAGGCCAGCCTTGGCTGCGGCGTGGCCAGGCTCGATTCGCAGCACCTCCTCGAACTCACGGCGCGCGTTGGCGAGCAGGCCTTGCTCCACGTAGAAGTCCGCCAGGGAGAGACGCATACGTGAGCTGCGCGGACCCAGCTCGACCGCGCGGCGCAGGAGCTTCATGATCTCACGCTCGTCCCGATCCTCTTCGGACTGCATGAGCAGGTTGGCCAGCTGGAAGTAGGGCTCGGCGTTGGGCGGCCCGGCCTCACAGGCCTTCTGGTAGTTGTACACCGCCGCCTTGATGTTGTGGTAGGACATGGCGTTTTCGGCCAGCTGGATGTGCTGCTGGGCCAGCTGGGAGCGCCCCTGGGGATCGTACTCTTCCCACAAGGCGCGGTAGCGCGGCTCTTCGGGATCGAAGGTCATGGCCATGTAGGCGTTCGAGGCCGCAGCCACGAAGTTGCCGCCCGCGGCCTCACGCTCCGCGACCTTGAAGTGGCGCCGGGCTTTGCCCAGGCGTGCCATGACCTGCTCGTGCACCCTCTCCATGCCTGGGATGCGCCCACGCCGGCGACGGCGGCGCGGGCTGGCGCCCAGCACCTGCTGCGTGGCGGTGTCCTTGGCCTCCTTGGCGGGCTCCCGGGCGCGGAAGGCCACCTCGTGCTCCATGGCCTGCTCACCGGTCTCGGGGCCGCCAGCCTGGTCTTCATCGGAGCCCGGACGCCTGGGTGCGGGGCGGGCGTCGGCCTGCGCGGTGCCTCCGTGTTCACTGTCGTAGTCCGAGCGCCTGCGCGGATCCGTGAGGATGGTGTAGGCCCGATTGATGCCCACGAAGATGTCTTCGAGCTTCTGCTTGTAGACGCCGATGTCGCGCCGGTAGAACTGGTCTGGGTGCCAGCTGCGCGAGAGCTCGTAGTACACCTTGCGGATGTACTGGATGTCGGCGTCAGGTGAGACCCCCAGGATGGAGTAGATGTTTCCAGAGCGGACGCGAGCGTGGAGCTCGTCCAGGGCCGCGATCTCCGCGTGAATCAGGCCGGTGCTCTGAGGGTCACTCTGGGCGGTGGGGACAGAGGAGGTTTCGGTCGGATCGGCCATGCAGCTGCCTACAGGATGAAGCGGGTCAGGTCGGTATCAGCGATAACATCGGCGAGGCGCTCATCCACCATCGCCTGGTCCACGAGGACCCTGGCCCCCCGCCAACCCGGAGAATGGTACGACACCTCTTCCATCAGGTGCTCCATGACGGTCTGGAGCCGGCGTGCACCGATGTCCTCGGTGCGCTCGTTGACCTCGGCCGCGATGGCGGCGACACGATCGAGCGCGTCCGGGGTGAACTCGACCTCCACGCCCTCTGTCGCCATCAGGGCGATGTACTGGAGCGTCAAGGCGTTCTCGGGCTCGGAGAGGATGCGCCGCAGGGCGACCCGATCGAGGGAAGTGAGCTCGACCCGGACGGGGAAGCGCCCCTGCAGCTCCGGAATCAGGTCGGAAGGCTTGCTGACGTGGAACGCCCCCGCCGCGATGAAGAGCACGTGGTCGGTGCGCACTGGGCCCCAGCGGGTCTGCACCGTGCTGCCCTCGACGATGGGCAGGATGTCCCGCTGAACCCCCTCTCGCGAGACGTCCGGGCCGCGGCCGTGCTCGCAGGCGGCGATCTTGTCGATCTCGTCCAGGAAGATGATGCCCTCCTGCTCGGCCTTGCGGATGGCGATATCGGCCACCTCGGCATCGGATACCAGGGCCTCGAGCTCCTGCTCCACCAGCAGCCGACGGGCCTCTTTGACCGAGACCTCGCGGCGGTGCTGGCGCTTGGGCATGAGCTTCTCGAGCATCTCGTTCATGCCGGCGCCCTGATCGCCGCCGCCCTGCAGGGGCACGATGGGGATGCCGCCGCCGCGGACCGGCACCTCGACATGCACCTTGCGCTCGTCCAGGGAACCAGCGCGGAGCTGCTCGAGCAAGGCGTCGCGGCTGCTGCTGCGGCCTGGCTGGCCCCCGGGGGGGGTGGGGAGCAGCACGTCGAGCAGCTTGAGCTCGGCGGCCTCTGCGGCCTCGGAGGCCTTGCGGGCCATGTGCTCGAGGCGCACCAGCTTGATGGACTCGGCCACCAGATCGCGCACCATGGACTCGACGTCCCGGCCGACGTACCCGACCTCGGTGAAGCGCGTGGCCTCGACCTTGACGAACGGAGCGTCGGCCAGGCGAGCCAGGCGCCGCGCGATCTCGGTCTTGCCGCAGCCCGTGGGGCCGATGAGGATGATGTTGCGAGGCGTGATCTCGTCACGAAAGTCCGAGTCGATGGCCAGGCGACGCAGTCGATTCCGGAGCGCGACCGCCACGGCGCGCTTGGCTGCGGGCTGGCCGATGATGTAGCGGTCCAGCTCCACCACCACCTGAGCGGGGGTCAGGGCGGTGGGGGAGACCATACCCGGGGCCTTCATCGAGGCTCCCCCGCTTCGAGGACGGTGATCTGATCGTTGGTGAAGACGCAGATGCTGGCCGCGATGCGCAGGGCTGCGGGCGCGATCTCCACGGCGCTGAGCTGGGTGTGCCGAAGCAGGGCCCTGGCGGCCGCCAGCGCGTAGGGACCCCCTGATCCGATGGCCGTGACGCCATCATCGGGCTCGAGCACCTCGCCGCTGCCCGACAGCAGCAGCAGGTGATCGGCGTCGGCCACGAGCAGCATGGCCTCGAGCCGGCGCAGCATACGATCACTCCGCCAGTCCCGGGCCAGCTCGACCGAGGCGCGCACCAGCTGGCCGCGGTGCTCACCGAGCTTTGCCTCGAAGCGGTCAAAGAGGGTGAAGGCATCCGCGGTGGACCCCGCGAAGCCAGCGATGACGCCACCCTGGAGCGTCCGCACCTTGCGGGTGGTCGACTTGACCACGGTGTTGCCCAGCGAAACCTGACCGTCGCCCGCGATGGCGCAGCGGCCGTCCCTTCGAACGCCGACGATGGTGGTGCCCCTCATCTGCTGGTCCGACACATGCTCCTCCGTGGCAACAGAGAGCAGCGTATCGCGTCGTGGCCGTTCACGTTTCATCCTCCGGCTCGGGGACGCCCGCCGCCCGCGCGTGGGGATGAGCCCGGCGGTGGGCCTCGAGCAGCTGATCCATGGAGACGTGGGTGTAGCGCTGGGTGGTGGAGAGGGAGGCGTGGCCGAGCATCTCCTGGATGGACCTCAGGTCCGCGCCCCCCGACAGCAGGTGCGTCGCGAAGCTGTGGCGGAGCGCGTGGGGATGGACCCCCGCCAGGCCATTGTTCACCCCAGCGTCCCGGACGATGCGGTGGATCGCCCGGACCGACAGCCGCCCGCCATGGCGGTTCAGGAAGAGCGGGCTCACGGCAGGGGCCTGCTTTTCTTCGAGCCAGCGCTGCAGGGCCTCGGCTGCAGGCGGGCCAAAGGGCACGCGGCGCTGCTTTCCCCCTTTGCCCGCGCGCACCAAGACGAGCCGCTCCCCCAGGTTCAGGTCCCCCCTGTCCAGGGCGGCCAGCTCTGAGGCGCGCAGGCCCGCGCCGTAGCCGAGCTCGAGCAGCGCGAGGTTCCGCAGCCGAAACCAGCCCTGCTGGGTGGGGTTCTCCACGAGCTCCGATGCCTCGTCCACCTGGAGGAAGCGCGGAATTGGGCGCTGCACCTTGGGCCCTCGCAGCCTGGAGGTGGGGTCGTCGGCGCGCAGGTCGAAGCGCACGAGGTAGCGGTAGTAGCCGCGAATGGCGGCGATGCGCCGCGCGTTGGTGGCCTTGGCGCAGGCCGGCCGAGAGGCAAGGTAGGCTCGCAGCCCCGCCAGGCTGGCGACACAGAGTGGGTCCACGGCCGGGTCGCCTGCCGCGAGGAAGCCGGCGAGCCGCTGCAGCTCGGCTCGATAGGCCCTGAGGGTGTGGGGCGAGCGTCCTCTCTCGACCCGCAGCCAGTCGAGGTACCCCTCGAGGCTCGGGGTCGTGCAGGCCGCGCCGGCCGGCCCCGCCTCTGGACCACTGCTGGGGAGTCGGCTGCTCATGGCGGTCAGTGTATCTCGGGGCCCTCAGAGGCGCGTGGCGGCGCCCTCGGAACGCCGCGCTGCAGCCAGCAGCGCTTGCCAGGGACGAGGACTTGGCCTATTGGGGGAGGCCTGCCGCCTGGGAACCAGAGCGCGGCTCCTCCATGCGCACCCCGAGGCCTGAGAATGGGTAAGTCCCTTGTCATCGTCGAGTCCCCCGCCAAAGCGCGCACTGTCGGTCGCTTTCTGGGCCCCGACTACGTGGTCGCTGCCAGCATCGGGCATGTGCGAGACCTGCCAGAGAACGCCGCTGACATCCCCGCACGCCTCAAGGGGCAAGCCTGGGCCCGGCTCGGCGTGAACATCGACGATGACTTCGCTCCCCTGTACGTCGTCCCCGCTACCAAGAAAGAACAGGTCCGAAAGCTCAAGGCCCTGCTCGAGGGCGTCGACACCGTCTACCTCGCGACAGATGAAGACCGCGAGGGGGAGTCCATCTCCTGGCACCTGCTCGAGGTGCTCAACCCCAAGGTCCCCGTCTTCCGCATGGTCTTCCACGAGATCACCAAGGAAGCCATCACCAGGGCCATCGAGCAGCCCCGCGAGCTGGACGAGCGCTTGGTGCGCGCCCAGGAGACCCGCCGCATCGTCGACCGCCTGTTCGGCTACGAGGTCTCTCCCCTGCTGTGGCGCAAGATCCGACCTCGCCTAAGCGCCGGTCGTGTCCAGTCCGTAGCCGTGCGCCTGGTGGTGGAGCGCGAGCGCCTGCGCATCGCCTTCCACTCCGCGAGCTTCTGGGGCCTCAAGGCCCAGATCTCCGTCAAGGACGGCGACTTCCAGGCCCAGCTCAACGCTGTGGACGGCCGCTCCGTGGCTGGACGCGCCGACTTCGACCCCGACACCGGGGCCCTCAAGGCTCGCTCCCGCAAGCTGCCGCTGGATGCACAGGCGGCCCAGGGTCTCGAGCAACGCCTCGCAGGAGCTCAGGGCGTGGTCGAGAATGTCGAGGAAAAGGACTTCACCGAGCAGCCTCCGGCGCCGTTCATCACGAGCACCCTGCAGCAGGAAGCCAACCGCAAGCTGCGCTGGGGCGCTCGCCGCACCATGCAGGTCGCCCAGCGTCTGTACGAGAACGGCTGGATCACCTACATGCGCACCGACTCCACCACCCTGTCGCAGGAAGCCATCCGCGCGGCCCGCGACCTGGTGGAGGCCGACTTCGGCGCCGAGTTCCTTCCCGCCAAGCCGCGCAAGCACCGCTCCAACAGCCGCCTGGCCCAGGAAGCCCACGAGGCCATCCGCCCGGCTGGTGATCAGTTCCGCAGCCTGGCCCAGGCTGCGAGGGAGATCGAGGGCGACGAGGCGCGGCTGTACGAGCTGATTCTCCGTCGCACCCTGGCCTCTCAGATGGTCTCGGCGGTGGGTCACCGCGTGCGCGTCACCATCCAGGTGGCCGAGGCGACCTTCAACGCGTCGGGCCGTCAGATCGTCTTTCCCGGCTTCCGGCGTGCCTACGTCGAGAGCCAGGACGACGGCGGCAGCCGCGGAGAGGCCACCGCCTTGCTGCCGGCCATGGCCGTGGGCGACAGCGCCCTGATGCTCACGCTCGAAGCACAGGAGCACCACACGCAGCCGCCGCCGCGCTTGACCGAGGCCACCCTGGTGCGCGAGCTCGAAGCCAAGGGCATCGGGCGACCCAGCACCTACGCCACCATCATCGATACCATCCAGGAGCGCGGCTACGTCTTCAAGCGCTCCAACGCTCTAGTGCCCACCTTCACGGCGTTCTCGGTCACAGACCTGCTCAAGGCCACCTTGAGCGATCTGGTGGACTACCAGTTCACCGCGCAGATGGAGGACGAGCTGGACCGCATCGCCCTGGGCGAGGGTGAACCCCTCGCCTACCTCAGCGGGTTCTACCTCGGCCCCAAGTCCGAGGCCTCGGGGCTTCGGGATCGGGTGGTCAGGGCCCTCGAGACCGTCGACGCCCGGGCCACCTGCAGCTTCCCTCTGGGCCCCTCGCCAGAGGAGGCCGAGTACTCCATCCGGGTCGGTCGGTATGGCGCCTACCTGGTCAAGGACGACTGCCGCGTCGATCTTCCCGACGATCTTCCCCCGGACGAGCTCGACCTGGAGCGCGCCCGCAGCATGATCGCGGAGCAGGACCAGTGGCCGGTGCTGCTGGGCACCCACCCCGAGTCGGGTGACGAGATCCTGGTGATGAAGGGCCCCTACGGTCCCTACGTGCAGCTGGGCCAGACCCCCGAGGCGCCCGCGAAGCCCAAGCGCAGCAAGGCCAAGGCCGCGGCCAAGCCCAAGCGCGCATCGCTGCTCAAGGGCATGGACCCGCTGCAGATCGATCTCGCCACAGCGGTGGCGCTGCTCTCCCTGCCCCGGGACCTCGGCCCCCACCCCGAGACGAGTGAGCCGGTGGTCGTCACCAACGGGCGCTACGGTCCCTATCTCCAGAGCGGCACCACCACACGCTCCCTCCCCGAGCCCGCGCGCGTCCTGGACATCACCCTGGACGAAGCGGTGGTGATCCTGGCCACCCCCAACCGCCGTCGCGGTGGCGCCGCCGGCCCGCTGCGTAGCCTGGGCGAGCACCCAGACAGCGGCGCCGCGGTGGTGCTCAAGGGCGGGCGCTACGGCCCCTACGTCACCGACGGCACCCTCAACGCCTCCCTGCCCAAGGCCATGGACGCCGAGACCATCACCCTCGAGCAGGCCCTCGATCTCCTGGCCAAGAAGGCATCCAAGCCCGCCACTGGACGCCGCGGACGCAAGCCAGCGGCCAAGCCCAAGCCCAAGCCCAAGCCCAAGGCCAAGGCCAAGGCCGCCGCCAAGCCAACGGCCGCCGCCAAGCCCAAGGCCAAGGCCGCCGCCAAGCCCAAGGCCAAGGCCAAGGCCGCCGCCACGCCCAAAGCCAAGGCCAAGGCCAAGGCCAAGGCCGCCGCCAAGCCCAAGGCCGCCGCCAAGCCAGAGGCCAGCGAATAGGTTGTGCTCAAGTGCGCTCGTAGCGTTGACCTGGCAAGCGTCGGACCAAGCCCGCGAGCTCCAGCTCGGCCAGCAGGCTGCAGGCTTGCACCACTGAGATTCCAGCGCGAACCGCCAGCTGATCAAGGGTGCCGCCGCGCTGCAAGGCGTCCTCGAGTAGCCGTGTGTGCGGGGGCAGCGCGCCGCGCCGGGCACCCTGAGATGGGACGTTCAGGCCAGCGGCCTCGAGGACAGAGGCCGGGGAACGAACGATCCCTACACCCTGCTCGATGATGGCCAGGCAACCCGCCGAGGTCTCTTCTCGATAGTGTCCGGGCACGGCCATGACCTCGCGCCCGGCCTCGAGGGCATGACGGGCGGTGGACAGCGCACCGGATCTGACGCCAGCCTCGACCACCACCGTCGCCCGGGCGAGCCCGGCGATGATCCGGTTGCGGTGTAGGAAGGTGAAGGCCTGGGCCGGCAGCGCTGGCAGGAGCTCGGACAGCACCACGCCCCCGGACGCGATCAGCTCCTCCCGCAGACGACGAGCCCCGTGGGCCATCGGCGCGGCCAACCCCTGCCCCAGCACCGCGACCGTGAGACCGTGATGCATGGCCTCGCGATGCGCGGCTGTGTCGATCCCGATGGCCATGCCAGAGATCACCGCCCCTCCCGCCAGGGTCACCGCCCGCGCGAGCGACGCGGCGGTGCGACGCCCGCTGGCGGTGCAGCGCCTGGAACCGACGATGGCGACACCGGGCAGCTCCAGGGCGTCCAGTGGGCCGTCGAAGAACAGGACAGGCGGAGCGAAGGGCAGCTGGGTCAGGGCCGCAGGGTAGCCCCGCCCCCCCGCCAGCAGGAAGGGCATGGGGCTGTCCAGCTGTGGCTGGGTTTGGGCCCGGGCGACCAGGTCCAGCGGAACGCCAGCTCGCAGCAGCTCAGCCCGACCAGCGCGGCTGAGGGCCTCGGCTCCTCCGACCGCGTCGAGAATGGGCCACGGATCCACCCGTCCAGAGGCCAGGGACAGCACGGACCAGATGGCGGGCAACACAGACATCGTTCACCTCCGGGAGAGTCCCCGGAGCACTACGCACGTCCTGTGCCAAACAACGATGCCGTGCTGGTGGGCCCCCAGGTGTCGAAGTGTCGAAGGTCGACCGTCAGGATCGTCGAAAGTTCGACACCCGCGCCCGCAGGCCGAGTCTACTCGAAGCTCTGCGTGACGTGCAGGCCGACATCGACGATGCGAGATGCCTGCACCACCACGGCGGTGGAGCTGGACTCGTCCACACGCACCACCACGATCCTGCCCACCACCGAAGGAGGTAGCTTGGGATCGTCTTTTTTGCGGTCCATGTACTCGTCCCGCCGCTCGACCACGTAGAAGGTATCGCCCACGCGGACGCCATCTGCACGCCCACGATCGAGGAAGACGACCTCGGAAGTGGAGGCGGTGAGGGACTCGAGCTGGTGCAGGCGGGCGACGATGACGCCCTCTAGGCTGCCGCTGGGAGGCTCGACCTCGAGCTCGACGAGGATAGGCACCCGCACAGAGACCAGATCACCGCGGATCACCTCGGTGTAGCTGCGGCGCACGACGGCGGTGGCGATGTCGTCCTGGAGCGTGAGGATACGCGCCTCGCCGGCAACCTCGTACAGGGCGCCGTAGCGGCCACCACCCTCGGGATGCTTCACCCTGCGCGCCTTGCGGTGCAGGATGGTGACGATGTCTCCGCAGTCCGCATAGCTCGAGTCGTCCAGCTGCAGGTAGATGAGGTCGTGCTCGCCCTGCGCGAAGGCGGCGGATCGCGCCTTGTAGACCTTGCCCAACAGGTCGGTCTTGCGGCTGTCTTCGAGGATGCCTGGAGCCGAGTACTCGGCGCTCGCGAGCGTGCTATCGAAGCGAATGTCCGGGCCACACTCGAGCTCACCTTCCTCGAAGTACACCGTGGGTGTGGAGTAGCCCTCGTGCATAGACACATCGCCCGGCTGGAGCGACATGTCGGGTGGATCGAGATCGGTGCCGGGCACGAAGGCGATGATGTTGCCCGGGTAGATCCAGTGGGGGTTGGTGATCTGCTCGTTGATGGACCACAGCCGCGGCCAGTTCTCGGAGTTGCCGAAGAACTTGCTGGAGATATCCCAGAGGGTGTCTCCCGGCTGGATGACGTATTGATCGGGCAGCGAGGCGCTGGCTTCGGGGCTGAGGCCGGTGAGCCGCAGGACATCCTGCGCCTGTGCCTGAAGAGACAGACCGGCCAGCAGCGACAGCATGAGCATAGACGTCACGACGCTCTCCAATGAACCTGTGTGAGGTCAGCGTATCTGGCCACCCATGATCGCGCAGCCGTGTAAGAATTGCAAGCCTCGCGCCGTGACAGACGCTCAGGGTGCCTGCACCACGATGGCGTCCGGGACGCCCAACTTCACGACCAGCTCTTCTCTGGCATGGGAGGCGGCGGCGCGGCTGCCGTAGCCGCCAACGCGCACACGGTGGCGGGTGTCGCCGCGGACCATGGCGGCCTGCCGATAGCCATCGATGCCAAGCTCGGCGAGCTCGGCGAGGTGCGCGTCGGCCTCTTCGACGGTGACATAGCTCGCGATCTGCACCGACCAGCCGGAGCTTGGCACCTTGCCCCCTGTAGCGCCACCGGCGGGAGGCTCTGGGGCGTCGCGGCCAGGCAACACCACCGACGGCTCCTGCTCGGGCTCGAGCTCGGGCTGGGGCGCGGGGAACACCTCCCCCTCGCTCAGGGTGCCTGGAAAAGTCAGGGCGCCGTCTTGAGGATCATCGACCTCGAGGGACTCGAGGCGAGCGAGGAGTTCATCCAAGGCGTCGCCCTGCACCTCCGCGCTGACCAGCGCCTGCGAACTAGGCTCCACGTCGGGTACCGCGGCTTGGCTGCGGCCGAAGTACAGCCCTACAAAGAACGCCAAGACACCGATGAAGAACATCACCAACGCCAGAGCCCAGAGGTGCCCCTGGGTGATCCAGATCTCACGCTGACGGGTCCTGGTGGCGAGGTCTCTCATGACTTCCAGTGTATAGACTTGCTATGTCAAGAGCAATACATCAGAGGTCCTGAACATCGAAGCCGGACAGAGCCAGCTCGTCTCCCCAGGTCTCCACCAGCACCTTGCGCTCGACCATCGGGGCCAGGTGAAGCTCCTCGATGTTGTCCAGCATCTTTTGAAGGCTCGAGCGCACGTGGCCGGCGTCGGAGCCCACCATGCCCAGAGCCATCACAGCGCGGCGGTGCTCGTCTTGTTCGCCGATCTCCGACACGCTGACGTTGTGCCGCGCCCGCAGGCGGTCCCGCACGCGCTGCACCACCTGCCGCTTCTCTTTGAGGCTGCGGTTGGAAGACATCCGCAGCGCGAAGCGCGCTACACCCACCACGAGGTTCTCCACGCTGGCCTCCGATGAAGCCGGGCCTAGCCCTTGGCGGCGACCTCGATGTTGCGGAAGACCTGGATGGTGTCGCCGATCTTGAGGTCGTTGAAGCCCTCGAGACCCAGACCGCACTCGAAGCCGTTCTGCACTTCGCGGACGTCGTCCTTGAAGCGCTTGAGGCTGGCGAGCTTGCCCTCCCAGACCTCGACGCCGTCGCGAACCAAGCGAGCCAGGCCGTTGCGGAGCAGGTGGCCGTCGGTGACGTAGCAGCCGGCGACGGTGCCGACCTTGGGCACGCTGAAGGTCTGACGGATCTCTGCGGTGCCCAGGTACTCTTCCTGGATGACCGGGGAGAGCATCCCGACCATGGCGGCGCGGATGTCGTCCAGCAGCTCGTAGATGACCTTGTAGGTCTTGATGGCGACGCCCTGCTGCTCGGCGGCGCGGCGCGCGTTGGGGTCAGGGCGGATGCTGAAGCCGACCACCACAGCGCCGTAGGTGGACGCCAGGGTGATATCGGACTCGCTGATGGCACCGACGCCGTCGTGAAGCACCTTGAGCTGGACGCCTTCGACCTTGAGCCTGTCGAGGGAACCCCTGAGGGCCTCGAGGGAGCCCTGCACGTCCGCCTTGACGACCATGTTGAGCTGCTGCATCTCCTCGCCCTGCGCGCGGCTGAGGAGCTGCTCGAAGGTGAGCTTCTCGCGGTGGGTGAGGGACGCCTGGCGCTCCTGCTCCGCGCGATGCTCGGCGAGGGCCTTGGCGGCCTTGTCGTTCTCGACGATGACGAAGTTGTCGCCGGCTACGGGGACGTCGTTGAGCCCCATGATCTCCACCGGAGTGGAGGGCCCCGCCTTCTTGAGCTTCTTGCCCTTGAAGTCGGTCAGGGCGCGGATGCGCCCGTAGGTGTTGCCGATGACGATGCTGTCGCCGTGGCGAAGGGTGCCCTTCTGCACGATGATGGAGGCCACCGGGCCGCGGCCCTTCTCGAGCCTGGCCTCGAGCACCACGCCCTCGGCGTGACGGTCGGGGTTGGCCTCGAGCTCGAGCATCTCGGACTGGAGCATGACCGCGTCGAGCAGCTCTGGGATGCCCATGCCCGAGATGGCGGAGACATCGACCATGAGCGTGTCGCCGCCGTACTCCTCGGAGATGAGCTCGTGCTCGACGAGGCGCTGCCGGACGATGGTGGGGTTGACGCCGCGCTTGTCGCACTTGTTGATGGCAACGATGATCGGCACACCGGCCGCGCGGGTGTGGTTGATGCTCTCGATGGTCTGAGGCATCACGCCGTCATCGGCCGCGACCACCAAGATGACGATGTCGGTGGCGTTGGCGCCACGGGCTCGCATCTCGGTGAAGGCTGCATGCCCGGGGGTGTCGATGAAGGTGACCAGCTGCCCGTCGTGCTCGAACTGGTAGGACGAGATGTGCTGGGTGATGCCGCCGGCTTCGCCGGAGGCCACCTTGGCCTTGCGGATGTAGTCCAGCAGAGAGGTCTTGCCGTGATCGACGTGACCCATGATGGTGATGACGGGAGGACGAGACACGGAGTTCTCGTCGTGAACCTCGTCTTCGAGCTGGATCATGTGCTCTTCTTCCTTGAAGGTCACGTCCACGACCTCGTACTCGAACTCGGCGGCCACCAGCTGAGCGGTCTCCACGTCGATGGTGTCATTGATGCGAGCGGTCTGGCCCATGCCCATGAGGACCCGGATGACCTGGCCGGCCTTGACGGCCATGTCCTTGGCGAACTGAGAGACCGTGATCTCACCGTCGACCTGCACGCGCCGCTTGATGGCCTTGGCCTGGGGCGACGACTTCTTGGGACCCGCTGTGCGGCGCGTACGACGACGACGACGAGGCTCGGCGGGCATGTCGTCCATGAGCATCTCGACACGACCGGTGCGGCGAGGCTTGCGACGAACCCGAGCGCGGGCCTTCTCCTTGAAGTCCTCCTTGGCGGCGGCGCCTTCGGGCTTGGGATCGCCTTCGGTCCAGGGCTTGGTGCCCGTGGCGGCAGAGCGCGTGGCCCGCACAGAAGCCTCGGCCGCCTCGCGGGCGCGGCGACGCGAGCCCATGGGATCGTTGGGGTCGTAGCCGGGAGGGGGCCTGACCACTGCAGTGCCGAGACCGTCGAAGCGGGCCACTGTGGGCCTGGCACCGGTGTCGGGCATGACGGCCGGAGCCACCACGACGGTGGGGCCGGTCGTCTTGGCAACGGGCGTGACCACAGCAGCCGGGGCGGGCTCGGCGGGGCCAGCTTCGACCACAGGCTGGGGCTCGCCAGCGGGGGCCTCGGCCGTGACCGGAGCTTCCACGGGCTGGACGTCCAGCTCGGTGGTGGGCTCCGCAGGCTTGGCGTCCACCTCGGGGGTGGGCACGACCGCCGGAGTCGGCGAATCTTCCGGAGCCTCGGCGACGAGCGTGGGCTCGGAGGCCGGTGGCTCAGGCTGCTCCACAGGCGCCAGCGACGGGAGCTCGTCCTGGAGGGACGGCAGCTCGGGCACCGGGATCGAGGGAGGCTCAGGGGCCACCACGGGCTCGGGGGCCTCGGCGGTCACCGCCTGGGGCTCGACCACCCTGCGCCGGCGAACAGTGGCGGGACTGGCAGCCGGCAGAGGGGCGTCGAGGACTGGCCGCGCTGGCTCGGTCTTGGCCCGGCGGCGGATGACCTTGCGGCTCACGCGCTTCTCGGTCCCTCCACCCTCCGTGCTCGCCTCGCCCTCGTGGGCGGGGGCGGCGGACGTGGTGGTGGGGGTGCCGGAGCGCGAGGGGCTGGTCCACCCTCGGCTGGACTCTTCACGAGTCCGATTCAGCCGGTTCAGGATCTCTTTCTTGGACATTCGCTACCTTCGAGGAGGCTGGCGCCCGTAGGCTGGCCACGCTTTCTATTCGAACAAACAGGTGAGGACTGAGCACCGAGCCCACGCCCTCGCGACTGGGCCGTTCCTGCACGTCGCGTCGCCTCGGGTCGGTCGCCAGACCGATTCCGGCGCGGATGGTAACCCAGGGACGTGTACCGACGCAACTCGACGAGGAGGGGCTCACCGGGCGATCCGAGCCGCACAGCCAAGGCAGCGCGGGGACCTTTCCCGACAAGCCTGCCCAGGGCTAGACGATCGAGCTCGAGGCTATAGATGGGCAGCACGCCACAGGCGGCCTCTAGCTCGGCCAGGCTGCGGGGCGAAGCGTCGGCCGCGGCCACGATGGCGCGGAGCTCGCCGCGGCCCAGATCGCGCAGGATGGCGTGACGGCCACTGACGACGCAGCCAGCGCGGGATGCCCTCGGCAGCAGCCGGGTGAGGCTATCCATGCAGACCCCATGCAGCCGTTGCTCGAGCCCTTCGACCCGAGCCTGGCAACGCAGGGCATGCCCGAGGGCCCGGGGGCGCCTCAGCAGCTTCCGCAGGCAGTCGTGATGGGGATGGAGCCAAGCGCCACGGCCAGACCGCTGGACGCCCAGGTCCACCAAGACTTCGCCATCGGCGTCCGCGACGAGGCGCAGAAGCTCAGTGGGCGAAGCCTTGCCACGGCAGGCGATGCAGCTACGGGTCGGCGGCACGAGGGCTCCATCCTCCCAGAGGCCCTTAGGCCCCCTCCTCGGCGCCGAGCTCGGGAGCGGCCTCGGGGGGCAACTCCTGCTCGCCGTCGTCGGAACTCTCTTCTTCCAGAGCGGCTTCCCGCTCGGCCTGCTCGGCCTGCTCGGCCTGCTCGGCCTGCTCGGCCTGCTCGGCCTTTTCAGCCTGCTCTTCCTCGATGGACATGGCGAGGTCTTCGGCCTCGACCAGCAGCGCCTCGGCGGCGTCCTCGGTGATGCCGAGGATGGAAGCCACCTCGTAGGGATCGGCCTCGGAGAGCACCTGGGAGCCGCGGTAGCCGTGGCGCACCAGCAGCTCGACGAGCTCTTCGTCGACCCCAGGCAGGCGTGCGAGCTCGTCGCGGGCCTGCTGGTTCATCTCGGCGTGGCGGCTCTCGGAGAAGATGTCGATGCGCCAGCCGGTGAGCTGGGCAGCGAGGCGGACGTTCTGGCCGCGGCGGCCGATGGCCTTGGAGAGCTGGTCGTCGGGGACGATGAGCTCCATGGTGTGCAGGTGCTCGTCCATGTAGACCCGGCTGACCATGGCGGGGGCGATGGCCGAGACGATGAAGCGAGCGGGATCCGGGTGGAAGGGGATGATGTCGATGGCTTCGCCACGCAGCTCCTGCACCACGGCCTGGACGCGGGAGCCCTTGAGGCCCACGCAGGCGCCCACGGGATCGACGTCGGGGTCGGTGGAGGAGACGGCGATCTTCGCACGATGGCCGGGCTCGCGGGCGCAGGCCTCGATGCGCACGATGCCTTCGTAGATCTCGGGGACCTCGAGCTCGAAGAGCTTCATGAGGAGGCCGGGATGGGTGCGGGACAGGACCACCTGGGGGCTCTTGGACGAGCGGGTGATGTCCAGCACGTAGGCCTGCAGGCGGTCGCCCTGGCGATAGGTCTCGGTGTGGACCTGCTCGCGCTTGGGCAGAATCGCCTCGGCGCGGCCGAGGTCGACGATGATGTTGCCCTTCTCGAAGCGCCGCACGATGCCGGTGATCAGCTCACCCTTGCGGTCGCGGAACTCGTTGAAGGTCATCTCGCGCTCAGCGTCGCGGATCTTCTGGATGATGACCTGCTTGGCGGTCTGGGCGGCGATGCGACCGAGCACCTCGACGTCCATCTTGATACCGAGAGAGTCGCCGAACTCGCACTCGGGATCGAGATCCCGGGCCTGCTCGAAGAGGATGTCCGTCTCTTCGTCGTCGATCTCTTCGACCACGGTGCGGAACTCGAACAGCTCGACCTCGCCAAGCTCCTCGTTGTAGTGGGCTTCGAGGTCGCGGGTCATGCCGAAGCGGCGGCGAGCGGCGGCCTCGAGGGCGCCCTCGAGCACCTCCACGAGCACGTCGCGGGGGATGTTCTTCTCGCGGTGAACCGCATCGATCAGCCGTGCAAGATCACTGATCATCGGGAGTCTCCTGTTCGTGGTCTACGTTTGAGCCGTCCTCGACCACAACGTCGGCGCCTGGAGGCGTCGGGCTGGGGAGCTTCGACCCGTTCTGATCGTCGAGCCCAGCAAGGGCCAGGTATTCTTCGATGTCCAGCACCAGGTTGGCTCGCTCGATGGCAGCGAGGGGAACCTTGCGGACGTGATCCGTGCGCTCGATGAGCACGTCGTCGCCTTCGACGCCGCGGAGGATGCCCCGCAGCTGGCGGGGCCCCGCCCCGTGCTCGAGGCGCAGCTTGGCCCGGTAGCCGGAGAAGCGAGCAAAGTCGCCCAGGCGCTGCAGCGGACGGTCCATCCCAGGGCTGGAGACCTCGAGGCGGTACGCGCCCACGATGGGGTCGTGTACGTCGAGCAGCGGAGAGACCATGCGGGCGACGCGGGTGCACTCTCCGACGGTGATGCCGCCAGGCCGATCGATATGCACGCGCAGGGTGCGCTTGCCTTCGGCGGTGGTGTGCACCACGGCCACGAGCTCGAAGCCCTCGTCCTCGATGGGATCGGCGAGGAGGGCGCGAACGCGTGCTTCGATGTCGCGGGATGGAGAGGACATTCGGGTCTGGGCGGCAGGCTGGCGGATTGGACGTAAAAAAAAGGAGCCGCCCTGAGGGACCGCTCCATGAGCTTCCGGTTGGTAGCACCCCCTATAGTGGCCGGGGGGCGCTACTGTCAAGCCCGGAATGGCACCGTCGAGGAGCCCCGTGAGGCGTCAGGCAGGTGACGGCTTGGGGGAGATCTCGACGGAGTGGTCGCCAGGCTCGACGAGCTTGGTGAAGGCTGCCTGGTCGAGGGTCTCCCGGTCCAGCAGCGCGTCGGCGAGCCGGTGCAGCACGTCGAGGTTCTCGAGCAGCATGCTCCGCGCGGACTCGTAGCCCTTGTGCACGATCTCCATCACCTCGGCGTCGATGAGCTCAGCGGTGTGAGCGCTGATCTGCGAGGGCCGCGAGATGTTCTTGCCCAGGAAGACCTCGTCCTGCTTCTCCGACAGGTTGATCGGCCCCAGGCGCTCTGACATGCCGTACTCGCACACCAGGGAGCGAGCGATGGAGGTGGCTTGCTTGATGTCGTTCCGCGACCCGGTGGTGACCTGGTCGAAGACGATCTCTTCGGCGGCCCGACCGCCCATGAGGACGTTGACCCGGGTGATCAGGAAGGTGCGGGTCTCGTTGTAACGATCCCGCTCGGGCAGCTGCCAGGTGAGCCCCAGGGCGCGGCCGCGGGGCACGATGGTGACCTTGTGGACGGGATCGGCGCCAGGAGAGAGCCAGGCCACCAGGGCGTGGCCAGCCTCGTGATAGGCCGTGGTGCGCCGCTCGTCCTCGGACTGGACCATGGAGCGCCGCTCGGAGCCCAGCAGCACGCGCTCCTTGGCGGCCTCGAAGTCCTGCATCTCGACCTTGGACTTGTCCTGGCGCGCCGCGAGCAGCGCGGCCTCGTTGACCAGGTTCTCGAGATCTGCGCCAGAGAAACCGGGCGTGCCCTTGGCGATGGTGCCCAGCGACACGTCGTCACTCAGGGGCGTCCTGCGGGCATGCACTTCGAGGATGCCCTCGCGCCCGCGCACGTCGGGCAGCGGCACCACCACATGGCGGTCGAAGCGCCCAGGCCGCAGCAGGGCGGGGTCGAGCACGTCGGGCCGGTTGGTGGCCGCCACCAAAATCACACCCTCGGTGGACTCGAAGCCATCCATCTCCACCAGCAGCTGGTTGAGCGTCTGCTCCCGCTCATCGTGGCCGCCGCCCAGGCCGGCGCCGCGGTGGCGGCCGACAGCGTCGATCTCGTCGATGAAGATGATGCAGGGGGCGTTGCGCTTGCCCTGCTCGAAGAGGTCGCGAACCCGGCTGGCGCCGACGCCCACGAACATCTCCACGAAGTCCGAGCCAGAGATGAGGTAGAAGGGCACGCCCGCTTCGCCAGCGATGGCGCGGGCCAGCAGGGTCTTGCCGGTGCCCGGGGAGCCCATGAGCAGCACGCCCTTGGGGATGCGGCCGCCCAGGCGGGTGAAGCGCTTGGGATCCTTGAGGAACTCAATGATCTCGACGAGATCTTCCTTGGCCTCCTCGATGCCTGCCACGTCGGCAAAGGTGACGCGCTTGCCCGAGTCGGACAGCAGCCGCGCCCTGGACTTGCCGAAGGACATGGCCTTTCCGCCGCCGGACTGGATCTGCCGCATGAAGAAGAAGAACAGCACCACGATCACGAGGATGGGCAGGCCGTTGATCAGCAGGGAGGTGAGCACCCCCTGGCCGGCTTCCTTCTCGTAGTCGGGGACGAGATCGTTCTCCTCGAGGAAGCCTGTGAGGGCTTCGGAGTCGGTGGGCCCGAGGGTGTGGAACTTCCGCCCATCATTGTAGGCGCCGGAGATCTCGTTGCCACGGAAGGTCAGGTTCTGCACCTGACCCTGGGCGACGGCCTGCCGGAAGGCGGGAAAGTCGATCTCTTCGGGCCGACCGCGTTCTTGCTGCCCGACCAGCACGAAGGCCAACAGGAACAGCAGGGCCACGAAGATAACGAGAGCGAGATGCTTGCGGTTCATCCAAGCTCCAAGGGGCTCGCAGAGCCGCCCTATAGCGTTGCGGTCCAGGGGTGCCCAGGACCGCGGACGCTAGGGATAGACGCCGTGACAGTGATCGCCAAGTCCCCGGGCGCCTCGAGGAGGGACAGAGGAGCCCCGCCCGGAACCCAGATCACACGTTGTTTGCGGCAGAACACGGGATGGTAGGCACGCAGCGGCGCGGGCACTCCTCGCCGGCGGAGCCACTCTCGCAGGGGCTGGCCGCCAAAGCGCTCTCCGGGCAGGGGCGAGCGCAGCAGCACCGACGCAGCTCGATCCGCAGCCCGCTCCACCTGCACCCGATGCACCCCCCAGAGGCGCGGGCCCGGCTGCTGGAGCAGGACGTTCTGGGGCAACGGTGGGAGGCAATACACGGCCTGAGGGCAGACCGCGAGCCGCCAGCCCGCGCTCAGGGGCATCCACGCGCCGGCCGAGCCCGCCTGCGCCAGGCGGGCGGCCTGGACCAGCTGCTCCTGCCCCAGGTGGACGTGGCGCCCCAGGCGATGGATCAGCCAGGCGTACAGCACCGACCTGGCCCGGGCAGCGTCCAACATCCGGAAGGCCGACCGGGACAGGCTGGGCTCCACCTCCAGCGCCGCCAGCTCCTGAGGTGCGAGGGACAGCTCCCGCGCTTCCGCGGCCAGGGCCGCCAGCCGCTCACGCAGGCCGCCGTGTACGGTCTCGAGCACCGGCATCACGCGCTGGCGCAGCCGATTGCGCTCGCGCTGGAGATCGCCGTTGCTGGCGTCTTCACGCCACCGCAGACCCCTGCGTCGGGCCCAGCGCGCGAGGTCCAGCCTGGGGATCTCCAGCAAGGGCCGGATCAGGCCATCCCTGACGGGTGCCATGCCCCCCAGGCCTACCAGGGAGGATGCCCGCAGCAGACGGAGCAGGACGGTCTCGGCCTGGTCGTCCTGGTGATGCGCCAGGGCGACCCGGTGGGCGGGAACGCCCCTTAGGAAGGCCATACGCTCGCGGCGAGCGGCGTCCTCGAGCCCCCTGCCCTGGGGCGCGTCGAAGCGCCCGGTGTAGCAAGGCAGGCCCCTCTCGACCGCCAGTCGACGCACGAAGGCGGCATCCCGAGCCGAGGTCCCCGTCCGCAGGCCGTGATCCACCGTGGCCACCACCAGCTCCACCCTCAGCGCCCCGCGGATCTCCAGCAGCAGGTCGAGCAGGACGACCGAGTCCATGCCCCCCGAGACCGCCACCGCGAGCCGGCTCCCGGCGGGGGCCAGATCCTGCCGGCGGCAGGCCTCGAGCACTCGCTTGGCCAGGGACAAGCTCATTCCTCCGGCGGGTGGGGCGGGAGATCTTCTTCCCAGCGCTCCCCCAGAGCGGCCAGCCGGCGCAGGCACTCCTGGTCGTCCGGCGGCTCCACGTCCAGGGCGGCGCGGTTGCGGTGCTCATAGCCGCACAGGCGGCAGCGGTAGGTGATGACCACACCCGCGCGGCCCCCCAGCTCGACCCCGGTGGGGTCCATCAGCCCACCACAGCCCGCGGCGCGGTCTCCCGGCACACGATCCACGTGGAGCGAACGCAGGCAGAAGGGACAGTGGTCGCGCACCAGGCTGAGCCCTGGAGGAACCTGCCTGGCGCAGTGCTCGCAGGTGAAGGACTCGTCGATGCGGATGGGGTTGAGCCGCTCACGGGCCGAGACCTCGGCACCCCGCGCCCGCCGCAGCAGCCGCTTCCCCGGCCAGGACAGCGCCTCATCGGGCAGCTCGACACCCTCGCGGCGCGCTGCGGCCAGCAGGGGCTCCCGGAGCGGGCGGCCCTCGTCGTCGAGCCACGCCCCCAGCCGCTTCCAGTCGGCGCGCGTGCGCGCTGCGTCCAGCAACGCGGCGACCCGCTTGGGGACTGGGCTCCGACGATCTCTGTAGGGCATGGTGCCGGCTTATCGGGGCGGAGGCTCGCGTCCCAGCGCGGCCATGGGATACGCCTCGGGCGGAGGTGAGTGCCAATGCTCCGACCGACCGCTCCCCGCCTCTCGGCGCTCGTCGCCATGGCCGTCATGCTCGCTGCCTCCCCCTTGGCCCGAGCCGCAGGCGACGCCCCACCCTCCCGTGAGCTCAGGGGCCTCGAGCTGTCCCGCTCGCCTGCGGCCTCGTTCGCCCCCTGGCTCGAGGCCGACGATCTCCCCCTGGGGGTGCAAGCCGCCACCGCCTTGGGGCGCCTGCACGACCCCCAGGCCGTGCCCCTGCTCGAGGCCGCGCTGGCCAGCGAGCATGCTCCGCTGCGCAGCGCGGCCGCCTTCTCCCTGGGCCAATACCCCGGGACCGCCGGCATCCTGCTGGGCGCGCTGGCCCAGGAAGGTGCTGTCGAAGTTCGAGCCGCGCTGATGGACGCCATGGGGCGCAGCGGCGACGAGGGGGTCGTCGAGCCGCTGCTGGCCGCGGCGGCCGGGGAGGACACCTCCCTGGCGGTGACCGCCTGCCACGCCCTGGGACGGCTTGGGGTGCGCGGAGTCCTCACCGCGCCGTCGGAGCCAGTCGTCACCGTGCTCCTGGACCAGCTGGGGCGCTTCGACCAGGACAGGCGCCGGGCCGCAGCCTTCGCCCTGGCCCGCACCAAGCCGAGCTCGCTGCCCCCTGACCTCGCCGCCAGGCTCGAGCGCGCGCTGGAGGATCAGCCCGACGCCATCACGCGGGCCTGGCTGGTGCGCGCCGCCGCCACCGGGCTCGACCCGCAGGGCTGGGAACGCGTCAGCGCCACCGCCGCCGAAGACGCCGCCCTGGGCGTGCGCGTCGCCCTGGCCCGCGGCCTGGCCAGCCGAGCCGACGGGGCAGCCTCTCCAAGCCTCGCCCCACTGCTGGCGGACGAAGACCGGCCCGTCCGGGTGGCCGCCCTGGAGTCCGCAGGGCGCTTGACCTGGGACGACACATGGGAGCCGCCTCTGCAGGCGATGCTGGAGCTGCGCGATCCCGAGCTGCTGGCCCGGACGCTCCCGATCCTGGCTCGAGCCGACAAGCTGGCCGAGCCGGAGGGCTGGCTGAACCCTACAGTGGACAGCGCCGTACGTGCCGCCATGATGGCTACGCTGGACGACCCGGCGGCCCTGGCCGCCTTCGCCGTGGACGATCGTTCACAGGTGGTGCGGACCAGCGCCACCGAGCAGCTCCTCTCGCTGGAGCCCGCCGCGGATCGCACGCTGCTCTGGCCCCTGCTCGAGCAGCCGGACTCCGTGGTCGCCTGCCTGGTGGCTCAGGCCCTCGCCGAGCATCCAGACGGTGAGCTGCTCGGGCGCGTCCAGCTCCAGCTCGTGGAGCGCATCGACTACGACGGTCTGCTGGGCATGATCGACGCTCTGTCCACCATCCTCGAGGGCAGCGGAGTCGTCCCTGGAGGGCCCAAGAGGCCGTCCCTACCGGGGAGCACCGACCACCAAGTCTCCGTACGCATCGCCGAGCTGCAGTCCCACGACGACCCGGCCCTGCGCAAGGCCGCGGGACGCCTCGGCGCCTTGCTCGCGCTCCCCCCGCCGCAGCCCGCGGCCTTCCCCTCCCTGGCCCCTCAGGAGGCTCTCGACGCCCTGCTCGGGGCCCGGGTGGTCACCACCCGCGGCGAGTTCGCCCTGGCCTTCCAGACCGCAGCGGCGCCCTATGCGGTGCAGCGCTGGGTGGATCTGGCCGAGACCGGCGCGTTCGACGGCACCCGCTTCCACAGGATCGTCCCGGACTTCGTGGTCCAGGGGGGCTGCCCGCGCGGCGATGGCTACGGTGGGCCCGGCTACGCCCTGCCCGATGAGCTGTCTCCCCTGCCCTACGACACCTGGGCCGTGGGCATGGCCAGCGCGGGGCCCGACACGGCGGGGAGCCAGTGGTTCGTCACCCTCTCTCCCCAGCCCCACCTGGACGGGGACTACACCCTGTTTGGCCAGGTGGTGAAGGGCACCGACGTGCTGCGCCGGCTGACCCAGGACGATCAGATCGAGGCGGTGATCATCGAGCGACGCCCGGAACAGGCCACCAGCCCGCGCCCCTGATCTCGTCCAGGGCGCGCCCCGCACGCCGTGCCTCGAGGCAGTCCAGCACGGCACACAGGATGAGCTCGGGTGCGAGCTGCGTGTTGCAGGCCGGCTCGCGGGCGCACCCCGCCCGCCAGCAAGGCGCGCAGTCCACAGCGGCCAGCAGCTTGATGCCACGGTCGAAGAGATCGATCTCCTGAGGACAGGTGGGACCGAACCAAGCCACCACATGGCAGCCGACGGCCAAGGCCATGTGCATGCCCAGGCTGTCGCCGCTGAACACCACCTCGCAGCGAGCCACCTGCGCGGCGCCGACCCGCAGGCCCGCGTCCGTGGGCGTGAGCTCCACAGCAGGCCCGAGCTGCGTAGCCAGCGCTTCGTTGCGCTCACGATCTTCGGGTCCACCCAGCAAGAGCACGGGCTGGCCCACGGCCCGGTGTACCGCCAGCAGGGCTTCGGCCAGCAGCCCAGGCTCGAGGCGCTTGCGGGGCCAGGCGGCGCTGGATCCAGTGTTGAAGCCCACCGCCCTAGGGGGCCCCACGCGCTCGTCGTCGGCCAGCACCAGCCGGTAGGGTTCACGGTCCCAGGGCAGGTTGAAGGCCTGGGCCAGCATGGCCGGCTCAGACAGCGTGTTGCGCTCGAACTTGAGCTGGTCGTCCAGCCCGGTGCGGTACAGGTACGCGGCCTGTGGGTTCAGGGGCACGATCACGCCGTGCTCGTCCAGGGCGAAGCCCCGCTTGGCGTGGGCGCGCAGGGTGGTGGCCAGGCCGCCGGCGGCGCGCCCCTTGTCCACGCAGAGCATCAGGTCGAAGCGCCGCGCCTGTAGCTCCAAGACCGCCTCGAGATCGAGGGGGATCACCCTGTCGAGCAGCGGGTGGCCCTGCAGCAGGGGTACGGCGCGAGTGCGGGTGAGCCAGCTGATCCGGGCCCGTGGCCAGGCGCGGCGGAGCGCAGGCAGCTGGGCCGTGGTGCGCAGCACGTCGCCCAGGGCGTCGAGGTTGATGATCAACACCTCGCCCTGCACGGGATCGTAGTGGCTGCAGCCCGGGCAGGTGCGGCCCGGACGACAGGGTCGGTAGCCATCGAAGAGCCGACAGTCGGTGCGCTGGACGACCTGCTCGCTCATGCCTCGCTCCCACGGGGCCCCGTTGGGCCGGGTGACGCTTCATGGTAGGCCGCCAGGGTGCCCTCGACCATGGAGTCGACGGAGAATTCGCGCAGGGCGCGCTCCCGGGCGGGCGCCGCATCCTCCCGGGCGTCCAGGCGCGATCTCACCGCCGAGGCCAGCGCCTTGGAGTCCCCAGGAGGGACGGTGACGGCACCGGAGCCGACCACCTCGGGCAGGCCGCCCGCGGCGGTGACGAGCACGGGGAGGCCGGCGGCCATGGCCTCGACGACCACCTGACCCATGCCCTCCTCGATGGATGGATGCACCAGCAGATCGAGCGCAGCCATCACGGCCGCGATGTCCTCCCGCTGCCCCAGGAGCTGAACGCGGTCTTGCAGGCCGTGGCGCCGAACCCGCTGCTCGAGGGCGGCTCGCAGGGGCCCTTGGCCCGCGATGACGCAGCGCACGCCCGGCAGGTCCACCATGGCGTCCACCAGCACGCCGTGGGCCTTGTGGTCCACCAAGGCGCCGATGGCACCGATCACGGGGCCCGAGCCCGCCAGGTCCCTGGCCGGCGGCATGGGCGCGAGGGGTCGCACGCCGTCGTGGACCACGCGGATGCGCGCCTCGGGCACCCCGCCCGCCTGGAGCACCCGGGCCACGCCAGCGCTCACGGCAACGTACAGCACGGGCCGCCCGTACTTCCAGCGCCCCCATGGGCTGGCCCCGACCTGGAAGTCCACCCGCCGGTGCACCACTGGCCGCAAGCCCGCCAGGACGCACAGGCTGTGGGCATGGGAGGTCTGGGCCGCCACCACATCGGGCCGAAGCGCAGCCACGTGGCGACGAAGCGCGACGGCGCCGCGCAGGGTGACGCCGGGAGGAATGGGCAGGATCCTGCGCTCCAGGTGCGCCGCCAGGGCTCCGTGGGGGCAGGCCGCGAGCGCCACCTCGTGGCCCCGGGCTTCGAGCCCGTCCACCAACAGCTCCAGCTGCACCTGGCCCCCCCGCCACTCGGTGGCGGAGTCGACCTGGAGCACCCTCAGTCGGCGCTGGGGTATGACCTGGCCTCCTCGGCGATGAGCTGCGGGATGTCGTCGATGACGGGGTAGAGCAGCGCGCACGCCGGGCAGTGCAGCCCTGGCTGGCGGTCGATCAGATCGCCGCGACACGCTGGGCAGACCAGCATCGCGCGCAGCTCCGAGTCGATGGTCCAGGGCATCTCGGGGGTGGTCTGGTCCTGCTGCATCACTCGCCTGGGGGCTGGTAGGAGATGATGTCGGCGCGGATGGGGCCGACGTTGGTGTGCATGATGGCACGAACCGGGATGCGACGCGAGTCGTCGCTGAGGTACAGGGTGATGCGTCCTTTCTGCTCCAAGTCCCCCTGGTGGTGCGTGAACACCCGCACCGGGATCACCGAGAGCTCGCCCAGGGCCGTCTCGAGCATGGCGCGGGGCTGCACCTCGACGCGCAGCTCCCAGGTCTCGCGGCCAGAGAACACAGGGAAGCGATAGCTCTCTCCGCTGACCAGAGGCAGCAGGCGGACCCTGAAGAACGCCGTGGTGGGGTCCTCCACCGCCAGGCCCGGGCCAGGGTAGCTGTCCGTCCAGCTCCGCCAGCCGTCGTCGAAGCGCTGACTGCGCTCCACGCGGATGCCGTCAGGGGTGATCTCCATGCGCTGGTCCTGGTGGAAGCCGCCCTCGCGAAAGCGGGTGGCATAGCTGGAGGACCCGGGGCCCGCGGGGTTCCACAAGCTCCGGACCTCGTCGTCGATGGTGTAGATGCGGCCATACCAAGCGGCGTTCCGAGCGCCGCCGGTGATGAGCAGCGCGCCCCCCGGCGCCGGTGCCACCTCTGCCCAGGCCTGCCCCGCCTGCACCTTCATGTAGCTGACCGACCAGCGGATGCGCTCCCCGGGGCCGAAGGGTGAAGCGGCCTGGGCGGTGGCAGGCAGGGCGGCGATGGCGGCGGTGCAGCCAAGCTCGAGGAGGCGAGACTTCATGCGCTGGAAGGTAGCACCGCCCAAGCCCGTTCGCGCTGGAGGAGCGCAGGGCGGGCGCAGCGGGGCGCGCAGGGCGCTGCGCAGCGCCTTGGTGGGGGTGCGAAGGCGGCTACGCAGGGGCAGAGCATCCAGACGCCTGCGACCCACCGAGAATCACCTTGGGTGGCCACATGTCTCAACCACCGCGGACACCGTGGAGCGCTGGCACGGGCCGTGCAAGTAGCGGGGCGACCCCCACGGGTCACTCCCCTCCCCTCCGTTCAGGAAGGCCCACATGGACTGGAACCGCTTCGATCTCGACCTCCCCCAGAGCCAGACCCTCACCACCCCCCGCGTCACCCCCAGTTCCCCCAGCAGCGGCTCTACCGACGGCCCCGGCTTCTCAGTGCGCCGCCAGCGCGGAGGCCAGGCGCTCATCCAGACCACCGCCGCGCTGCCCCTGCTCCCCCCAGCGCTGCGCTTCCCCGAGCCCGCGACACTGTGGACAGCTTGATCCCAGGGGTGCTGGCCCCTTGACACACATCGGAGTCCGGGCCACCCTAACGGGCGATCTGCCCGGAGTTCCCATGAAGTCCTCTGCCCCGTTCCCGCCGCTGTTCGCCGCCGCCGCAGCGACCCTGGCCATGGGCTGCAAGCCCCCTCCCCCGGCGCCCGAGGGCCTGCAGAGCTCCCTGACCTACCTGTTCAGAGAGTTCTACAGCGAGGACGAGATCGTCGGCGCAGGCCTGACCGGCTTCATGGACTGGTTCGACGAGGACGGAGACGAGCTGCTGGGCGAGAGCGCCGACATGGACAACGTCGGCGAGTTCACGCTGGACCACCTCACCGAGGAGGACGTCGCGGTCTTGCCGATCCAGGGCGAGGTGGAGCTCACCTATGCGCCTGGCATCGTGGCCCTGTCCGAGCTCGGCTGCGACTGGAAAGAGGTCGAAGGCTATCTGGTGCGGACCGACCAGGACCGGGTGTTCGGGGAGTTCGACACCTACGAGCGAGACTTCCTCAGCTCTCGCGGCGCCTACCAGGACGCCACCACCGACAGCGCCTTCGCCGCCGTGGACGAGCCCGTGCTGGAGCCCTACAGCGACAGCTTCGAGCTGGGCGATCTCGAGAGCAGCTTCCTGTTCACCGACAACCAGGTCAGCTCCACCGAGGTGGGCGTGACCATGGCGTTCGAGCTGCTGCTCTACATGCGCCACGGGGTCTACACGGTGCAGGGCGAGGACATGGAGGCCTTCATGATCCTCAGCTGGATGCCCCAGCGGGCCGAGAGTGAGGGCGGTGGCAACACCATGGAGCAGAGCTACAGCCTAGAGCTCGACCTGGCGCGCCCCGGGGGCAAGACCCTGCGCCTGATGTCCAGCTGGCTGCAGATCGAGGGCACCTTCGACCATGACTCGGACACGATCAAGGTGGTCGGGGTCAACAAGAACCTGAACAGCTCCGCCCGCCTGGTGGAGATCTGCGACGGCAGCTACCAGCTCGACCCGGAGTAGCCCTAGAAGATCTCGATGGGCTTCTGCTCGATGCCCATGTAGTCCTGCGGGTTGGTGCGCGTGCCGTCCATCCAGCCGCGCAGGGACTGCTCGAGCTCGTAGGTGACCCGCGGGTTCTGGCTCGAGATGTCGGTGGTCTCGCCCGGGTCGGTGCTGAGGTCGTACAGCTCCTTCTCTCCGTCGGCCAGGTCCAGGATGAGCTTGTGGTCGCCGCGGCGGGTCATGCGGTGGTGGACGTAGAGGCGGTAGTCGGTCTCGGAGTAGATGGGGAGATCGAGGGACTCGCCCCGCAGCAGGGGCAGCAGCGAGCTTCCGTCGACCCCCTTGGGGCCCTCGAGCCCCATGGCGTCGAACACCGTGGGGAAGACATCCACCAGCCGCACGTTCTCCTGGATGTCCTGGCGCCGGGCGTAGCCGGGGAACCGCATCATCAGGACCACGTGCAGCTGCTCTTCGTACAGGGTGAAGCCGTGGTCCAGGGCGCCGTGCTCCATGATCTCGTCGCCGTGGTCGGACATCAGGACCACCAGGGTGTCGTCCAGCAGGCCCTGGGCCCGGAAGCGGTTGAGGAAGGTGCCCAGGCGCTCGTCCGCGTCCTTGACCTTCTGGTCGTAGACCGCGGCCAGGAAGGCCGCGTCCTGCTCGCCCACTACAGCGCTGAGGTCCGCGCGGTCCCCGGGGCTCTCGATGGCATCGAGGCCTTGCTCGCGCAGCCTGGCCTGCTCTTCGATGCCGCCGTCGAGGTGAACCTGGTACTCGGCGCGCAGGGCCTCGGCCTTGCTCTCGGCCAAGGGGTACTGGCCGTGGCTGTCGTAGCCGTGCAGGAACATGAACCAGCGCTCGCCGCGGTGGGCCTTCAGCCACTCGAGGGCCGGCTCGACCCCGTAGTCCAGCCCGGCGAAGGGGCGGTCGTCCTGGTAGGTCTCGAAGTCTCGCGAGAAGCCGTAGCTCCCCCCGACCCCCGCGCCGCCGCTGAAGCCCGCCGCCGTGTAGCCCTGGCGGATGAGGTAGTCGGGGAAGGTCTCGATGCCGGGGGACAACGAGGTGGGGACCATCTGATCCTGAGACAGCAGCTTGAGCTTGTTGGTGACCCCGTGCACCGAGGGCCAGCGGGCCGTCCAGACGGACATGTGGGACGGCAGGGTCCAGGAGGCCGACGCCACGGTGTTGTGGAACACCACCGATTCTTCGGCGAAGGCGTCGATGTTGGGGGTGAGGCCGCGGCTGTTTCCACCCAGGCCTGTGCGGTCCCAGCGCAGGGCGTCCATGCTGATGAGCAGGATGTTCAGCTCACCGGCGCGGTCGCTCAGGTCGTAGCGGGTCTGCTGCATGGTGTTGTCGGAGAGCGCCTGCTCCATCCCCCCCTGCATGCCGCCTTCGAGCTCGCCGGGAGGACGACGGACCAGCAGCCAGGTCATGACAACGACGTTCACGAGCACCAGAACGGCGACGAGGATCTTGATGTTCTTCACGGTGTAGTTCCCGAAGCGGAGAGGACGAGCTCGGCGTCGTGCGGAGCGGTCACGATGCGAAGGTGGGGCGCGATGGCCTGCAGGGCCTGCGCGTGCAGCTCCACCCGGGCCGCCTCGCGATCCGTGAGCCAGGCGCCGTGGAGTTCTTCGAAGCGGGCCACATCCGCGCGGGACGCGGAGCCTCGCTGGGCGGCGCCGGAGCGGGAGAGCTCGAGGATCTGGGCCGACTCGCCCCGCACGTCGGGCAACAGCTTGGAGGCGTAGGCCTCGGCGGAGAGGGCCAGGGTCTCGCGGTCGCCACGGGCGCTGGAGACGTCGTTGAAGGCATCGACCACCGGGCCCGGAGGCGACAGCTCCCGCACATCGACCGCCACCAGGCGGACCCCGAGCTGGCGCTCGTCGATGGCGTGCTGGCAAGCCTGAAGCACCTGGCGCTCGAGATCGGCCCGGCCCGTGGTGAGCAGCGTGTCCACCGTCATGCCGGCAGCGCTGGCCATGGCCGCGGCCTGCACCAGGCCCGTGATCACCGCCTCGGGGTCGTCGGTGGCCAAGGTCCAGGAGGCCGGATCGCCCACCGTGTACTGCACCACCAGCGACAGCTGCACCAGGTTGGTGTCGGCGGTGAGCAGCCTGCTGGCCTCGAGCTCGGCCCGCCGGGCCTCGGTGACATTGAGCCGCTCGTCGTGCTCGACAGGCCAGGGCAGGCGCAGGTGCAGACCCGCCCCCTCGATCCGGGCGATGGCGCCGAAGCGGAACACCAGGGCCTTCTGGCCCGTGTCGACCATCATGACGCCGGTGCCCAGCCACCCCATGGCGAGCAGGACGGCGGCGATCCAGGCGATCTGGCGGATCACCGCGGGCTCCGGGTGAGGGGCGCGAAGATGTCGCTGTCGGCATCGAGCACCAGCACCGACTCTCCGGCGGCGCCACCGGCGGGAACCAGGACGTCCTCGAGGGCGTCGAGGCTGCGCAGGTAGCGGTAGAACTCGGGGTCCTGTCGGTAGGTCTCGGCGTACAGCCTCGCCGCCGCGGCCTCGGCACCCGCCGCGATCTCCGCAGCGTCCCGATCGGCCTCGGCCAGGATCTCGGCGGCCTGGCGGTCGGCCTTGGCGCGGATCATGGTGGCCTGCTCTTCGCCTTCGGAGCGGTAGGCGTTGGCGATGCGCTTGCGCTCAGCGCGCATCCGCTCGTAGATGCTCTGCTCGTTCTGGAGCGGCAGGCCCAGGTGGCGCAGCCGCACGTCGAGCACACCGACGCCGAAGCGCTCGGCGGCGTGGGCGGTGATGGCCTCGGCCACCTCGACGGGCAGCAGCTCGACCGAGCTGGACTCCACCGCCAGCAGCTCGGTGAACTCCTTCTTGCCCAGCGCGCCGGCGATGCGGGAGGTGACCAGATCGCCCAAGCGCAGCTCGGCCGAAGCCACGAGGTCTTCCCAGCGCACCACGTCGACACCCGGCGGACGGAAGGCCTCCAGGAAGCGTTGAGGATCTTCGACGCGCCAGAGGGTGAAGGCCTCGACCACCAGGTTCTTCTTGTCCTGAGTGAGCAGCTCGGAGGGAGGCGCGATGAGCACGCGCGCGCGGCGATCGAAGCGCACGACATCGTGCAGTGGCCACGGCGCCTTGAGGTACAGCCCAGGCTGGGTGACGGTGCGCACGGGCGCGCCGAAGGACAGCACCACGGCCACCTCGCGGGCATCCACCGTGTAGACGGAGGCACCCCCCAGCAACATCAGCGCCAGGCCTGCGGCCGCGGCGAGGGTGGGGGTCCCGATCTGGAGCTTGCTCATAGGCGCCTCGTCACTTGGCCGGCAGCTGGCGCCCAGCCATGGGCAGGACATCGCCGGAGGTTTCGGTGATCCACACCTTGCGCCCGGGGGGCAGCAGCACCAGCCGCCGGCCAGCCAGGGCGCGCTCCACCGCCTCGGCGTAGACGCGATGGTAGGTGGTGGCGGCGTTGATCTCGACGCCCTGGTGCAGGGCCTTCATACGGGCGATGCGACCCTGGGTGCGCGCACCCGAGCGCAGGGCCTCGCCCTCGGCGCCCAGCACCCGAGCGGCGGCCTCGCCAAAGGCCATGGGCAAGACCCGAGCGGCGTAGGCCTCGGCCTCGTTGACCAGGGTGCGCTTCTCTTCGTCAGCGGAGATGACGTCGAGGTAGGAGGCGGCCACCGCGGCGGGAGCCTGCACCGAAGAGAGGTGGACCTCGAGGACCTCGATGCCGAGCGCCGCGCTATCCGCCGCTTCTTGGGTGGCGTCGCGCACGCGCAGCTGGAGCTCGCTGCGGCCCGAGGCCAGCACGGAGTCCTGGGACTGGTGCCCCACATCGCGCACCAACACCGCCCTGCCCAGCTGGGTGAGCGCGGCCTCGGGATCGTCCGTGTGGAAGGCGAAGGCCAGGGGATCCGAGACGCGGTAGTGGAGCACCGCCTGGACGGCCACCATGGAGTGGTCGCCGCAGAGCAGTGGGCTGTCCGAGCGCACCAGCTCAGCCCGGCGCAGGGCCGCCACATCGACGACGGTGACCTGCTCGACGGGGGGCGGCAGCCGCAGCAACAGGCCAGGCTGGGCCAGCTTCTCGAGGGGAGCGCCGAAGCGCTCGACGATGGCGCGACTGCCCGGCGGCACCGTGTGGACACCGCCCAGCAGGAAGACCGCGCCCACCAGCGCCGCGAGCCAGCGCGGCCGCAGCAGCTGCGACATCATGCGGTCCATGCGCACCGTGGCGCCGCCATCGGCCAGGGGTGAGCCGGGTAGACGCCCCTGGAAGGCATCCAGCAGCAGGCCCCAGATCCCCACCGCTGCCGCGGCGGCAGCGAGCACCAGCAGGATTCGCGCACCGCTGTGGTGCATGGAGGCCAGCACCTGGGCCAGCAGGACGAACAGCAGGGCCGCCCGCAGCGAGGGTGCCTCGTCGCGTTCGTCGGCCGCTTCCTGACGCGTCAGCGCCACGTCGATCAGCAGGACCACCGCGCCGATGCCCAGGGCCAGCCAGCTGGCCCGCTGCGCATCCCAGCCTCCGCGAAGCACCAGCGCGGCCAACAGGCCGAGGCTGACGACCACGGTTCCCCAGCGCCCGACGGTGGAGGAGAGCCCGCCCGCCAGACCAGGGATCAGCGGCTGGGCGCAGCGGAGCATTCCGAGGGCCGCGATCCAGGCCAGCAACACGCCCACCTGATTGCCAGCCAGCAACGCCAGCAGCGTGCCCGCGTTGAGCAGGCCCAGCCAGACCAGCAGCCGCGCCAGGCGCAGCCCCCGGGTGGCCGAGGACAGGGGCTCGGGCTCGGCGGTCTGGTCTCCACCGGGGACCAGGTCGCGGGCCAGCAGGGCATAGAGCACGCCCACAACCGCCAGCAGTCCCCCGAGCCACCCCAGCGGCGAGAGCAGCTCACCAAAGAGGAAGAAGCCGAGCACCGTGGCGAAGACCACCTCGGAGACCGACAGCACCGCGGCCATGCCCGCACCGACCTCGCGCATGCCCAGGTTGAGCAGCCAGAAGGGCAGGTTCGTACACAGCACTGCCAGGCCCAACACCCAGAACAGGCTGCCGGGGCTGATGGCCATGCTGCCTGCCAGGAAGGCCAAGCCCACCAGCACCACCGCGGCCACGGACCAGGCCACGAACAGTGTGGCCAGGATGGGGGTGCCCTCGCGCCGGGTGGCCCTGGTGACCACGAGCACGCCGGCGTACCCGGCGGCCGAGCTCAAGGCCAAGGTGTCGCCCGCCAGGAAGCGAGGGTGGGAGAAGTGGCTGAAGTGGAACAGGGAGACGCCCGACATCAGCCCGACGCCCAGGATGGCCATGGCCGCCCCGGTGAGCGCCGCAGACGCAGGCTTCTCACGGAACAACCACCAGGCCAGCGGGAACGCAGCCACCGGCGCCAGGTTGTGCAGGAAGATGGTGTTGGCGACGGTGGTGAAGGCGTAGCCGCCCACGAAGGTGGACGACGCCACAGCCAGCAGCAGGCCGTAGATCACGCCCCACCTGAGCGTGGTGCGGTCGGGCCGCAGGGCGGCCAGGCGCTCGGGGGAGCGGGCCACGGTCCAGACACCGAAGACCAAGGCAACCAGCAGTGCTCGCCACGCCGCGATGGTCAGAAACGGCGCCTCCGCCCGGCGCGTGAACAGCGCCATGAGCGAGAAGAGGAACATGGCCCCCAGGACGAGGGCGTGGTGGCGGGTGACACGCATAGGACCGTCTATCCTACTCCACCCTCGTGCTCCGCGCAGCGGGAGGCTGCAGGGGCCCAGCCTGCAAGGCGCGCTCGGCGAGTTCGATGACGGCCGCGCCGTGGGCCTGGATGTCGCGCTCCGGTAGGTCGAGGATCTCGCCGATGTGCGAAGACACGTAGGAGTTGGTGGCGACGGTGTAGCTTCGCTCGAGCTCGAGGGGCTGGCCGCCCACCGTGACGGTGACGATCTCCTGGCTGCCTCCGGCTGGCCGCCACGACCACTCGAGACCGGCGCACTGCAGCGAGGAGGTCTCGCGGGTGGCCTCGGAGAAGGCGTTGCGCTTCACGATCTTCATGAGCTCGGCGCCGGTCATGGCCAGGGTGACCGGAGCGTTGCCGAAGGGCAGCACCTGGTAGAGATCGGCGTAGGTCAGCTCACCCGCTGGCAGATCGGCCCGCAGGCCGCCGCTGTTGTAGAAGGCCACGTCAGCGGCGGTGGCCTCGAGCATGAGCGTGGAGATCCACAGCCCCAGGGAGCCCTGGCGATAGGAGTCCCGGGTGACCGGGGCCAGGCTGCTGCCCACCACCCTTCCGTAGGAGGCGTCCACGGCGGCGCTGACCCGCTCGAGGCGCGCGAGCACCGCGGGGGTGGCCGGAGCCCAGCTGGGGTCGGGCCGCAGATCCACGAGGCGGCCCTCGATGGAGGCGATGGCGTCGTCCTGCACGGTGATGTCCAGCCGGCCCATGGAGCGTGCGTAGCTACCCGCCTGGACGACCCAGGTGGATCCTACCTGCTCGGGGGTGGTGACAGCGTCGTGGGAGTGGCCGCCCACGATGAGGTCGAGTTCGGGGACCTTGGCGGCCAGCCAGCGGTCCGTCTCGAGGCCCGCATGGGACAAGAGCACGAGCAGGTCGGTCTCGGGGTCGAGGAGCCGGATCTGTTCCTGGATGACCTGAATCTCGTCCAGCAGCTCGATCTGCCCCCAGGTCTCGGCGCTGACCAGACGCTGCAGATCTGGCGTGGTGATGCCGATGACGCCCACCCGGACACCGCCGCGCTCGAAGACGCGGGCGGGCTCGAGGCCGGGCAGGGCCGGACCGCCGCCAGGGGCCTGGATGTTGGCGCACACCGGCCGCACGGCAGAGGCAGCCACCAGCGCCGCGATGGTGTCGAAGCCCTGGTCGAACTCGTGGTTGCCCACCGTCCAGACGTCGTAGCCCCAGTCCGCGAGGAACCCCGTCATCTCGGCGCCGACCACACCGTCGAGCTCGAGCTCGGACAGGGGGGTGCCCGACAAGATGTCGCCCGCGTCGACAACGAGCAGCGCCGATTCCTGGGCGCGGATGGTCTCGAGATAGGAGCTCAGGGCCGCGAAGCCGCCGATCTCCGGGTCGCCCTCGAGCCAGCGAGCAGCCGTGGGTTCGTAGTGGCTGTGGATGTCGTTGGTGTGCAGCAGCACCAGGCGGCCGCCTGCGGGGACATCCTCGCCACCGGCTTGGACGGGCGACTCACGGGGGCAACCCAGGAGCAGCGGCGGCAGCACGAAGAGCAGCGCGCGGGGATCAACCACCACAGCAGCAGCCCCCGGGATCGCAGCCCTGATCGGCGGGGGGAGCGGAAGCGCGGGGAGCCGCGGGCCGGGTGATGGGAGCTCGCTCACCGGGCTTCTCGAAGAGATCGTTGCGCCGCACGACGCGGGCGACCGCGCGGGCCAGCAGCCTCGCGCTGGCTCGGAAGGGACAGGTCACGACGCCTCCAAGGATGGCAGGACCCGCCAGTCCTATCCCGTTGCAGCCTGCTTGGCTAGTCGAGCGGGCGGGCCAAGGGATCGGAGCCCTGGTGCTCGGCGCCCCCCGGCGTGGCCTGACCCCAGACCACCCAGGCGTCGCCATTCCAGCTGTACAGCGCGGGGGTGATGGGGTCTTCTACGGTCTCCCACAGGCGCCGGACGCCCACCGCGACGATGGTCTCGAGCTCCCGGTCGCCCAGGGGCAGCGCGATGAGGACTCCCCGCGCCGGGATACCCACGGCGAAGGCCCCTCCGGCGAAGCGCTCCTGCAGCGCCGCGGGATCGAACAGGGCGGCCTGGTCCAGGCCGTCTCCCTCGGCCGAGAGCAGGTAGGTCCGGACGTCGCCCTCGACCTGCACCGACTGGGGCCGCTCGGCGGTCAAGCCGCCACGGACCCCGGCCAGCGCCCGCTCCTCGACCGCGGGCAGCTGCACCTGCCACGCGGACAGGTCCTGCCGCGTCACCATGCGGCGCCCTGCGGCCTGCGGCACGGTGAAGCAGGTCACGAGATCCTCGGCGAAGGGCTGACACGCCAGCACCGCCGCCTCGTCCTCGGCGCCGGCGGCCCTGGCCTGCTCCGACCACACCACCTGGATGCTGGCCCGGTCCACCACAGGCAGCAGGCCCTCGGGCACCTCGGCCAGGCACAAGGAGACGAGCGCCAAGGCGAGCATCGGCTACTCGCTGAGCTTGTGCTTATCGACCAGCGGCCCTATCTCCTTGCGGATCTTCTTGGAGGCCGAGTCCCGCTGCTCGAGCAGCTCGGAGACCCGCGCCGTCATCTGGCGCTGGCGCTGGCAGAGCACCTTGGCCATCTCGTGCACCAGGCGGTAGGCCGCGAGGTTGTCCTCAGCCAGCAGCCCCTCGAACTCGTAGCGGGGGAAGCGGAACACCGTGGACTCACCGTTGGACGCCACCGAAGCGCTGCGGGGTGAGCCGTCGATGACGGCCATCTCGCCGACACAAGCGCGGGGACCGAGGCGAGCGATCTCGCGCACAGGGCCGACCTCGTCGGACCTGACGACCGCCACCTCGCCCTCGAAGACCACGTACCAGCCGTCGCCCTCTGCACCCTCGCGGAAGAGCTCCTGGCCATCCCGGAGGCGACGGATCTGCATGATGTGGACGATCTCGGAGAGCTCTCCGGCGCTCAACACCTCGAACATCGGGGTCTCGAGCAGGAAGAGGATGATCTGTTCCAGGGTGATGGTAGTGCGGCTCATGGTTCACCAATCAGGGAGGCCCCGGGGGGGCCGTGTGCCCCGTTTCTACCACGAAGCCGCAGCGCGAAGAAACCAACCTCCGCGAAGCTCCTACCCCTCGCCAGCCTCGGGGCCGCCCGACAGGGCCGGATGGCCCGCTGCATCACCGGCCGCCAGCGCCGCCATTTGGCCCTGGAGTACGCGGGTCCCCTGCACGCGAGAGGCCCGACCCGGCGGAGGTGCCGCGAGCAGGCCGTAGCGCAGCTCCACGCGCGCAAAGGGCAGCGGCACCATGAAGCGGTCCCAGGACGAAGCGCGCCACGCTGGCCGCGCGCTCACCACCATGAGCACCAAGGGGCGGCCCGAGAGGCTGGCCAGGGCGACAGCGCCGGGCTGCGCCACACGGCGCGGCCCCCTGGGACCATCCACGGCGATGCCGACGCTGCCTCCGCCGGCCAGGGTGGTGCGCAGGGCCGTCAGCGCCGCCTTGACGCCGCCTCGGCTGCTGGATCCGCGCAGCACGCCATAGCCGAGCTGCTCCATGACCCCCGCCACCACATCCCCGTCGGCGCTCTGGGAGGTCAGCCCGGAGAAGCCCATGGCGCGATGCAGCGCCACCAGTGGCAGCTGGTGCTCGTGGAACGAGGCCGCGATCACGGGGCCTTCGGCCAGCGCCTGGCGCAACAGCTGGGCGTCGATCCTGCGCACGCGCCAGGTGGCCGCGAGCAGGCGCACAACCCAGGCGATGAGGCGTGGAAGGTGGCGGGTCCTGAGGCTGCTGGCAGGCACGCGAGGAAGGTAGCCACCCTCGCGCAGTCCTGCCTCCTCCGTGTCCGGCTGGAATGCGATAGGTGCTCGAACACACCGGCCGAGCAGGTCGGGTGCGGAGGTCCCCTGGCCCGACGAAGAGGCGATCGCATCGGCGTGCGCTGGGAGCTTGGAGACGAGCTCCCCGGCACCAGTGAGCTGCGTCGCTACCGGCTGCGCGACCTCGAGACCAACGAGTCCATGGAGCTCTGGGAGCCCCGGGCATCGGTCCGTCTTCGGCCCGGCATGGACGCGGCCATCGCGCGCGCCACCGTGG